>NZ_JBITER010000034.1:0-64225 GCF_044455345.1 Streptomyces sp. NPDC051286
CCTCACGGAACTCCGCGTCGAACTTTCGTCGCTTCTCTGCCATGACCCCCAACTTCCCCTGCAGTCACGGCCTCTACGCTACGAGGGGATGGTCAGGTGGCCAGCTCACCGCCCCAGCCGGTGAACAACGTCCCGATCTCCGGCTCACTCGGCGGGATCCGCAGCTGGGCGTCCTTGGCCCCGCGCGGCCGGTTCATCTCGTCGATCGGGCACTCGACCACCCGGCCGGTCATCCGGTGGATTTCGACCTTGTGTCGCAGCTCCAGGAACATGAAGTACGTGCTCAACGCCTGCGAGCGGCCCAGCCGGGTGCCGCTGGGCGAGTGCCGCAGCACCTTCCCGAAGTACACGTCCGCGTCAGCGGGTTCCATGTCCCACAAGGGCCGGCCGTACCAGGTCCTGATCTGATCCAGGTGACCGACGTCCCCGCGGATGGTGCCGTCCGCCAGCCCTGCTGAGGCCCGTGCGAGGACGAACCCGGACAGCACATCGGTCTCGAACCGTTCCAGTTCCTCAGCCGACGCGGGCGCCCAGTGCTCACGCAGGTCCCGTACGACTGCCAGCGCCGCCAACCCGAGCCTCCTCACCTTCGACCCGACTGCGAATCGGTCGGACGGGATGAGAACGCTTCAAGAATCCCGAAGTTACGTCACAAGCCGGCAGAGCACACGAAGGAGGAAGAACCCGCTGGCCACGGGCCCAGGGACTCAGCGGGGCTCAGGGGAACTCACGGGATGTCGCACAAACCGCGGATACGCGGTCCTCTCGATTGAGGTCACAACCCACCCCGCCCCAGACGAAACTCAACATCACCACCAACGACGCTGAGCCGAACGGGTGACGGGGCGAGGCGTTCAACCCCCCAAGATCATCCCGTGGCGGGTTTCTGGCGTATCTGGGTCATGCCCCGTGACGGCTTGCGCGGCCAGGGGCGACGCGACGGCGTACGGGGAGGCCAGAGTCAGGCCGACGGTGACGGCGACCGTGGCCGCTCTGCTGCCGCCGCGTCGGCGTCTCGGACCTTGCATGCTCTCTCCAGAGTGCGGCAGGTGAGATGGCCTGGCCCCGGTCCTCGCGACACGGGAGGCTCGGCCTGGCGAGAACATCCGCTGTGACGCCCTCGGGGCGACAGCTGACTCGCCACCGTGCACCCTGTCATATGTGATCCACTACAGGTGTGTGTTTCGATCTCACATGTGATCATGCGTTCACCTGCCGGGCGTCCGGTGTCGACGGCGGTATCGGCATTGCGCCCGGTCAGGTGTCGGCGGCACGGGCGGATTCGCAGGTAACGAAGGCGTGCGGCGTTTGCGGTACGACCGAGGCTCGGGGGCGGGAAGTTCGGCTGATTGCCCTGGTATACGCCGCTTTCGGCGCCCGCTGCTCAGGGGGAACAGGCGGAACATGTGCTTCACGATTTCCTTCACCGCAAGAACGGCAGCCCACACACATAAGCTCGACCGTGGACACACATGGCTGGTCCGGTGGTGAAGGGAGTGGGGCGCCATGGAATCGCTCGTGACGATGATCGGCCGGGACGGTGAACGGGGGCAGCTGTCCGCGTTCGTGACGGCCGCCGAAGGGCAGTCCCTCGTCCTCAGGGGGGAGACGGGGGTCGGCAAGAGCGCCCTGCTCGACCATGTGGCCCAGCTGGCGGCGCGGGCGGGCAACGAGGTGGTCCGGGCTGCTGGGGTCGAGGCGGAGTCCGGGCTTCCGTTCGCCGGCCTGCACCAGCTCCTGCACCCTCTACTGCCCTTCGTCGACGGCCTGGACCAGGTGCACCGCACGGTGTTCGACACGGTCTTCGGGCGGAGCGGCGGAAAGCCACCGTCGGTCATGTCGCTCGGCATCGCCGTCCTGGACCTGCTGTCCCGGGCCTCCTCGACCCGGCCGCTGCTGCTGCTCCTCGACGACGGCCAGTGGCTGGACGCCTCCAGCGTCGCGGTGGTCGGGTTCTTGGGGCGTCGGCTCACGGGCAGCTCGGTGAAGCTCGTCGTCGGGCTGCGTTCGGACGTCGCGTCGGGCTTCAACACCGCCGCCCTGCCGGAACTGCCGGTCACGGCCCTCTCCGAGGAGGCCGCGCAGCGACTTCTGGACCTGCGCCACCCGGGCCTGGACACACCTGTCCGCCGTCTGGTGCTGGACCAGGCCCGGGGCAACCCGCTGGCGCTGCTCGAACTGCCCGCCCATGTCCCCGCCGGGCAGCCGGAACTCGCGGCGGCGGAGTTCCTCGGACTGCACGACGCCTCGCTGCCGCTGTCCCGGCGCCTTCAGCACGTATACGGCACACGTATCAGGAGGCTCGGCGACGCCGTCCGTGCGGAGCTGCTGCGCGGTGCCCTCGACGGTGTCGGAGCGACCCCGGGAACCGTGCCCGCGCACGGTCTGGGGCGCTACCGTGTGCGCGACGCCATCGAGGCGGTGGCGGCCGGCCTGCTGGAGATCGACCCGGTCAGCGGCGACTTCGTCTTCCGGCACCCGCTGGTGCGTTCCACCGTGGTGCAGACGGCCACGCCCAACCAGCGCCGGGCCGCCCATGCCGACCTCGCCAGGGTGCACCGCGACAACGTCGAGCGGCGGGCCACACATCTGGCGGCCGCGACGGTCGACCCGGACGAGGAGGTCGCGGCCGCACTGGAGGCGGCGGCCGACTCCGCCACCCGGCGCGGCAGCGCGGTGGCCGCCGTGACTTGGCTGACCCGAGCCGCAGAGCTGAGCGAGAACCGCGAGGACCGCTCCCGCAGACTCAGCGACGCGGCCTTCGCCGCGGGCCACGCGGGGCTCTTCGACCAGGCGCAGCGGCTCGCCCGCTCCGACCGGTCACCGGGCACGGACGAGTCCCCGGCGTCCGTGGTCACCTCGGCCTATATGGCGCTCTTCGAGGACGGGGACGTACGGCACTCGCACCGCCAGGTCGTCGCGGCGATCGAGAGCCTGCGCCACCGCCCGCCACGCAAGGCCTCCGAAAATCTCGCGCGGCTGGTGAACCTGCTGCTGGCGATCGACCAGTACGCCGGTGACCCGGCCCAGTGGCAGGAGACCCGCGCGCTGCTCGGCTCGCTGGGCGATCTGGTCCCGTCGCGCTCGATGATCTACGGCGACGCGTGGGGCGACGTGGTCCGGCACGGTGCCGGTGTGCGGGAACGGGTGGAGCGGGAGTTCACCGGCCTTGCGGACATGGAGCCCTGGGACATCAGCCGGCTGGGAGTCGCCGCCTACCACGTGGACACACTCAGCCCGTACCGGCCGCATCTCCAGCGCACCGTGGACCGCGAGGCCGAGACGGGCTTCGTACGCAACAGCATGACGATGCTGCACCTGATCATGCTCGACCAGATCACGGTCGGTGAGTGGGACGAGGCCGAGCGCACCGGACAGCGCTGCCTGGACCTCACGACCTCCCACGGATACCTGTTGCTCGCGCATCACACGCGTGCGTATCTGGCCCAACTGGCCGCCCTGCGCGGCCAGGTCGAACGCGCCCGGGAGCTCCAGGCCATGGTCGACGCCTGGTCCCGCCCCCGCGGCGTCGGCTTCCTCACCCAGATCGCCGACGCCGTCGGCACCACCGCCGCCCTCAGCGAAGGCGACTACGAAGCCGCCTACCTCCACGCCATCGGCATCACACCCCCCGGCTCCTTCGAGCCCTACGCCCACCAAGCCTCCCGCACCCTCCTCGACCTCGTCGAAGCAGCCGTCCACACCGGCCGCTCCGAACAAGCCCGCCGCCACGCCCTCGCCGCCCACCAGGCCGGCCTGCCCGGCATCTCCCCCCGCCTCGCCCTCATCACCTACGGCGCCCTCGCCATGACCGCCACCGACCCCACCGAAGCCGACCAGATGTACGAACACGCCGAAACCCACCCCGCCGCCGCGAACTTCCCCTTCGAACTCGCCCGCATCCGCCTCGCCCACGGCATCCGCCTACGACACACCCAGGGGCCCAAGGACGCACGCCAGCTCCTCCTGCGAGCCGCGGAAACGTTTGAGCGGCTCGGCGCACCCACCTGGACCGAGCGGGCCCGGGCCAAGATGAGGGCGTCGGGGCTGGCCACCCGTGCCACGTCCGCACAGCTCGCCGAACTGACCTGGCAGGAACGCCGGATCGCCGATCTCGCCGCCATCGGTCTGACCAACAAGGAGATCGGCGAGCGGATGCGTCTGTCGCCGCGCACGGTCAGCTCCCACCTCTACCGGGTGTTCCCCAAGCTGGGCATCACCTCGCGCGCCGCACTGCGCGACGCGCTGGCCAGACTGGAGGACGAACGGGACATCTGATGCCCGAGGGGTCATTCTCACAAGCCCGGCCCGGCTGGGAAGCGTTGTTTCAGTCGAATGACCTAAGCCCCGGGGTTCCAAGGCAGCGGGCAGAAATACGGCTGTCAAGGCGGCGGATGTGCCGCCCGGCCTCGCCACCTGCGACTCCGTGGCCGGGCGCCGGGAACCGGGAGTGCGCGGGGTGGCAGCAATCGTCGGCCGCATCGTACCGTCATGTGACTGATGTGTCCGGTTTCACCGCAGACCAGAGTATGTGCCGCCGGTCCGGGCCGCGGGAGGAAACAGTCTCCACCCGCTGTCCGGTTCACGGGAAACACTCTCGTGTCACCTGTTTGACAGGTGACAAGCTGTGTGTGAGGGTCGTCGCGCCAAGAGCCGCGGTGATCGCGTACCGCCGATGCGAATGAGAGGTTTCCCAGGCTCGGGCCGGTCACCGGAAACGCACGACGGAGGGTTTCACATGATCAACAGGCGCACCTTCAGCAAGGCCGTCGGCCTGGGCGCCGGCGCGGCCGCCGCGGTCTCGCTGTCCGGCCTGACGACCAACGCGTCCGCCACGACCGCCTCGCCCCAGCCGAGCGGCACACCCGTTCCCACCGTGCCCGCCATCACCGCCGGCACCCACACCGGGTTCCGCACGCTCAAGCACGTCAAGGCGGGCGTCCTGGACATCGGTTACGCCGAGGCCGGACCCGCTCACGGCCCCGTCGTCATCTGCCTGCACGGCTGGCCCTACGACATCCACAGCTTCGTCGACGTCGCCCCGCTCCTCGCCGACCTGGGCTACCGCGTCATCGTTCCCTATCTCCGCGGCCACGGCAGCACCAGCTTCCTGTCCCGCCGCACCCCCCGCACCGCCGAGCAGTCCGCCATCGCCCTCGACATCATCGCCCTGATGGACGCCCTCAAGATCGACAAGGCGGTCCTCGCCGGCTTCGACTGGGGCTCGCGCACCGGCGACATCATCGCCGCCCTGTGGCCCGAGCGCGTCAAGGCGCTGGTCTCCACCACCGGCTATGTCATCACCAACCTCAAGTCGCAGCTGGAGCCCGCCGCCCCGGCCGTCGAGCGCAACTGGTGGTACCAGTGGTACTTCGCCACCGACCGCGGCAAGAAGGCCATGGAGAACGAGAAAGAGCGCATCGCGCTGTGCCGCTACGTGTGGACCCTCGTCTCCCCCAACTGGCACTTCGACGACGCCACCTTCGCGCGGACCGCCGAGGCCTTCAGGAACCCCGACTACGCCGCCATCGTCCTCTACAACTACCGCTGGCGGATCGGCCTCATCGAGGGCGAACGACGCTACGACCGTTACGAGAAGCAGCTCGCCGCGCAGCCCCCGATCGCCGTTCCCACCATCACCCTCGACCCGGCGCTGGACCCCTTCACCCCGGCCGGCGACGGCTCTTCCTACCGCGCCCACTTCACCGGCCCCTACGACCACCGCACCATCGCGAACATCGGCCACAACCTGCCGCAGGAAGCGCCCACCGTCTTCGCCCAGGCCGTCGTCGACGCCGACCACCTCTAGACAGGCCTGAGCCCCGCACCCGACACCGACCCGGCAACCCGCATACGTGTCGGTCGCTCCAGGAGGAGTCCCAGAGATGAACGAAGTCCAGTGGAACCGTCTGACCGCCGCGCAACTGCGTGACCTCGCAGCCCGGGACGCGGTGGTGCTGCTGCCCGTGGGAGCCACCGAGCAGCACGGCCCTCATCTGCCCACCGGTGTGGACGACTTCCTGGCCGCGGAGGTGTGCCGCCGGGCGGCGGAGCTGGCCTCCGAGCACATCGGCGTGGTGGTGACACCGTCGGTCCCGACGGGCCTGTCGGAGCACCACATGGCCTTCGGCGGAACCTCACGCTCAGTCTGCCCACGCTGCACGCGCTGCTGCGTGACATCTGCCGCTCCGTGATCCGGGCGGGTTTCTCACGCATCCTGATCGTCAACGGGCACGGCGGGAACATGACCGCCCTCCACGCCCTCACGACCGAGCTGACCGCGGAACTGGCAACGCCGATCGCGTTCGCCAGCTACTTCGGCGCCGGCCGGGACGTGGTGCGGGAGACCCTGGAGACTCAGGACGGCCTCATGCACGCGTGTGAGGGGGAGACGTCCATGATGATGGCCGCCCACCCCGAGCTGATCCGCGACGAGCACCTGGCCGAGGCGCACGGACCGCGCATCACGCTGCCCGCGGAGTCCACCGACCCGGTGTACATGGCGGTGTCCTTCGACCGGATCACCGAGTCCGGTGTCGCGGGTGACGCCCGGGTGGCGACCCCGGAGAAGGGGGAGAGGATGCTTTCGGGCTGCGCGACGGCCCTGGCCGACATCCTCGTGCGGGGCCCGTGGGTGAAGTAGGGCGAGGGTTGACGGCCGACGGGGCGTGAGGGCGCCGTACGAAACGCCGTGGTGAGGGCGGCGTACGGCCGACCGGATCACGGCTGGCCGGATCAGGTTCGGCCGGACCGGGTTCGTCCCGGGGGCCGGACCAGTGACACGTGTGCGTCGGCCCCGGACGCGCGCGGCCGGGAAGGGCATCGTCCATCCCGGCCGCGCGTGTGTTCAGGACTGGTCGCGCCTGGGCAGGCGCCAGTTCGGGCGCGGGAAGTGGCAGGTGTAGCCGTCCGGGTAGCGCTGGAGGTAGTCCTGGTGCTCCGGCTCGGCCTCCCAGAACGGGCCGGCCGGCACCACCTCGGTCACCACCGGCCCCGGCCACAGCCCGGACGCCTCGACGTCGGCAATGGTGTCCTGCGCGACGCGGCGCTGCTCGTCGTCGAGGTAGAAGATCGCGGAGCGGTAGCTGAGGCCCACGTCGTTGCCCTGCCGGTTCGTCGTGGTCGGGTCGTGGATCTGGAAGAAGTACTCCAGGATCGTGCGGTAGTCGGTGACCGTGCGATCGAAGGTGATCTCGATCGATTCCGCGTGCTTTCCGTGGTCGCGGTAGGTGGGACGGGGCTTGTCGTCGTCCCCGCTGTAGCCGACCCCGGTGTCCACGACACCGGGAAGCGCCCGGATCAGCTCCTGCATCCCCCAGAAGCAGCCACCCGCCAGCAGCGCCTTCTCCTCGACGTCGCTCATGGCACCTCACCTTTCTGTACGCGTCCGTTCGCGCGGGCTCCAGCCTCGCACACCTGACAGGAAGCCCCACATCCTTCGTCACCATCTTGACAGGTGACGAATCGCATGACAAATTCGTCACCAGTCAGGACAGTGACGAAGCCGGTGAGGCCGGCCCGACCACTGTCGAAACACCTGAAAGGGGTTTGTCGTGGTGAGCATCAAGGGTGGACGCAAGCGGCTGGTGACGGGTGTGGTCTCGACGGTCACGGCGGGTCTCGCGCTCGGCGCGTTCGCCCTCAGCGGCACCGCCAGCGGCGCGGCCAAGACTGCTGAGGCCGCCGGAGCCGACAGACACACCAAGCCGACCATCGTCCTGGAGCACGGCGCCTTCGCCGACGGCTCCAGCTGGAACGGCGTCATCGCCAATCTGCGCGCCGACGGCTACCCCGTCGTCGCCGCCGCCAACCCCTTGCGCGGCCCGGCCTCCGACGCCGCCGCCCTGCGTACGGTCCTCGACCACGTCAAGGGCCCGAAGATCCTCGTCGGCCACTCCTACGGCGGCAACGTCATCAGCGAGGCCGCGACCAACGACCCCGAGGTCAAGGCCCTCGTCTACGTCGCCGCCTTCCTGCCCGCCCCCGGCGAGACCGCCCTGGAACTCACCAACAAGTACCCGGGCTCGACCCTCCCCGACGCCCTCGACCCGGTCACTTACCAGCAGGCCGACGGCACCACCGCCACCGACCTGTACATCCAGCAGGACAAGTTCCGCCATCAGTTCGCCGCGGACGTCCCCGCGCAGCAGGCCGCCCTCATGGCCGCCGAACAGCGCCCCATCGCGCAGGCCGCCCTTGAGGAGAAGGCCACCACCGCCGCGTGGAAGACCATCCCCAGCTGGGACATCGTCACCAACCAGGACCTCAACATCCCCGCCGCGGTCCAGCGCTTCATGGCCAAGCGCGCCCACGCGCACACCACCGAGGTCGCCGCGTCCCACTCGGTCGCCGTCTCCCACCCCGGCCTCGTCGCCGACGTCATCGAACGAGCCGCCCGCGCCACCGTCCGCTGACCTACCCCACACCGAAGGGCGGCGGGACCACAGCTCCCGCCGCCCTCGGGCGACGCCGGTGGGACGGCCAGCAGAACCCGCGCACCTCATGGGTGTGCGTTCGCATCAGAATGGACGGCATGACCTCGCACTCCGACAACCGCGCACTCGGGGCCTTCCTCAAGGCCCGCCGGGCGCAGCTCACACCATCCGAGTGCGGACTGCCCGGGACGGACTCCGCCCGCAGGGTCGCGGGACTGCGCCGTGAGGAGGTCGCCCAGCTCGCCGCGATCAGCGTGGACTACTACACCCGGCTCGAACAGGGCCGCGTCCGGGCCTCCACGCCCGTCCTCGCCACCCTGGTCCGCGCCCTGCGCCTCGACGACGACCAGCAGAGATACCTCTACGAACTCGCCGACCGGACCGACGAGCGCCCACGCCGCCGACCCGCCCAACGCGTACGGCCCGCCATGCGGCGCCTGCTCGACCAGCTCACGCTCGCTCCTGCCGTGGTTCTCGGCAAACGCCTGGACATCGTGGCCTGGAACCCGGCCGCCGCCGCGCTCTACACCGACTTCGCGTCGATCCCGCAGGCCCGCCGCAACTACGTACACCTGCTGTTCAAGGACCCGGTGATCCGGGCGATGCACCTGGACTGGGCCCATGACGCCCGGGACGCGGTCGCCGCGCTGCGCATGGAGGCCGCGGCCGACCCCGACGACCCCGACCTCGCCCGCCTCGTCGGCGAACTGACCATCCAGGACCCCGACTTCCGCACCTGGTGGGCCGAGCACCGCGTCAACAGCGAGAGCTACGGCACCAAGCACTACCGCCACCACCTCGTCGGCGACCTCACCCTCGACTGCGACACCTGGGCCAGCCCCGACGACTCCCGACAACGCCTGATGGTCCTCACCGCCGAACCCGGCACCCCCTCCCACGACGCCCTGCGCATCCTCACCAACTGGACCACCAAGCAGGCGGACCCGAAACCGGCGAAGGACACGGCCTCGTGACCGCCTGAGCTCCGAGGACAGCACACCCTGACCGCCTGAGCCCCGCGGAAACCCACCACGCTTCACCGTCGCGAGTGCCGACACGCGTCCCTGACATGTGAACCCACATGGCGTCCCCTCCCATACTTGTGGAGGGAAGTGTGAGAAGACGTGACACATGCTCGCGTACGACATCCGGGCCAGCGGGCCCGGTCCGATACTCCTGCACGGTATCGGGGGCACCGCGACCGAGACCTGGGGACGCTGGTCGACGCGGCCACGGTCTGAACATCCGCTGCGGCTTCATCAAGCCCCCGGCCGGCGTCGACGTGTGCATGGTTGCCCGCTGCTCGCGCTGCGGGCGTGGCTGGAACGCCTGCTGGTCTCGGCAGGGCCACATCGGAGCTCGCGTGCGCGGTCAGGGGAGCCAGCGGCGCGCTGACGGAGGAGTACCGGCCGCTGCTCGACGCCCTGTCGGCGCTGGTGAGTGCCAACGAGGCGGCCGGCAGCCTCGCGCCCGGGACGACGACCGGCGACGTGCTTCTGCTGCTCTGCCCCTTGTGGCACGTCGGCCCGCAGGACGATGACCGAGCCAGGGCCGAGCGGCTCGTCGACGTGCTCATGCGGGGGCTGTGTACGCCGGTCACCGCGAACACGGGGTGAACCTTCCCGGGTGTCCGGGACGTTCTGTCGGGTGTGATCAGTCATCCTTCCCTGACGCAGGTGCCGCACACCGGGCCGCGGTCCGCGCCCCGACCGGGTCGTCTCGCGCACGGCAGGCTACACCTGCTGCTTACCCTCAACTCGCTGGTCGTCGTGCTTGTCTCGGTCAACCGCAAGTCCAACAGCACACTCGCGTTCGTCGCGGACAACGGGTTCCTGCGCAAGCCGCGGCTCGCTCAGGATCACCTCCGCCGACCCGTACACCCCGCCGGTGATCGACCCCCGCTACTTCACCGAGGAGGAGGACGTCCGGGCGGTGCTGTCCGGCATCGCGACGGCACGCAGGATCGCCGGGTCGTCGGCGCTGGCCGAGTGGGGGATCGAGGAGGTCAGCCCGGGGCTCACCACGGTGGACGAGGAGTCGATCGCCGACTACGCCCGCACGTACTTCGGCTCGTACTGCCACCCCGTCGGCACCTGCATGATGGGCGAGGACGAGGTGTCCGTGGTGGACTCCGCACTGCGGGTGCGCGGCCTCGAGGGACTGCGCGTCGCCGATGCCTCCGTCATCCCCTCCATCCCTTCCAACAACACCAACGCCACCGTGTACGCGATCGCCGAACGCGCCGCCGACCTGCTGCGCCGTTCCTGATCCGCCGGCCGTGGCGCCGCGAACGGCCCGCACCGGACAGCCCGCACCCGATCCGGCCCGCGGCGCTTCTCCCGACGCCCGGCCACCACGGCCCCGTCAGCCCCCGCCATCACGGCGTAATGGCCCCCAACCCATTACGCCGTAATAGCTTCGACGCCCTCGGCGCCCCGTCCCACAACCGCCCGAACACCCGCCGAACTTCCACCGGAGGCCCAGCTCAGGGAGCGGCAAGGGCGAAATCTGGACGTCCTTTAGACTGCAGTGATTGCATGGGTCGCACGGAGCCGGGTTGGGGCGCAGCCAGGTCGGCTCACGGCACCGGGCCTCCATATGTCGGCCGTTGGAGGCAGCCCGATGAATGACCTGGACTCGACCGTCTGCCCGGCCTCGAGTCGGTTGGTCGGACGCGACAGCGACCTCGCGTTCATCCACTCCTTCTTCAGCGGCAACTCCGAGGTCCACGGAGCGGCTCTGCTGCTCTCGGGCGAGGCGGGGGTGGGCAAGACCGCTGTGCTCGACGCGGTGGCGGCGGGCGCCGTGCGCAACGGGGTCCGGGTGCTGCGCGCGGCGGGCGTGCAGTTCGAGGCGGACATCAGTTACGCCGGTCTCAACCAGCTCCTCGTACCGCTCTTCGACGACTTCGAGATCCTGGACACCGTCCACCGCGACGCCCTGCGGGTCGCGGTCGGCATCGGTGGCGGGCCGGCTCCCGACCGCCTCCTGACTTCCACCGCGGTGCTGTTGCTGCTGCGGCTGATATCTGTCCAGACGCCCCTCCTGCTCGTCGTCGACGACCTGCCGTGGCTGGACCGGGCGACCAACTCCGTGCTCGGCTTCGTGGCCCGACGGCTCGTCGGTAGCCGTATCGGCTTCCTCGCGGCCTCCCGCGAGGGCTCCGACAGTTTCTTCGAGTCGAGCGGTCTGACCGAGTACCGGCTCCAGCCACTGGACGACGCCTCGTCGGCCGAGCTGCTCACCCTCACGCATCCCGACGTCTCCCCCGCGGTACGGCGCCGCATCGCGACCGAGGCACGCGGAAACCCGCTCGCGCTGGTGGAGCTGCCGACGGCGCTCTCCGCCGAGCAGCGCGCGACCCTGTCGGCGGTGCCCGGCGTACTGCCGCTGAGCGAGCGGCTGCAGGCCCTCTTCGCCTCGCGGGTGGCCGGCCTGCCCGACCGCAGCCGGGAACTGCTGCTGATCGCCGCCCTCGACGGAACCGGCGACCTGGCCTCGATCGAGGCGGCCGCGGCCGGCCGGGCCGCCGTCGACGACCTCGCCCCGGCGGAGCGAAACCGGCTGGTGACGATCTCGGCCGACAACCGACGGCTGTCCTTCCGGCATCCGCTGATCGGCTCTGCGGTGGTGGGGCTGGTGACCGCCTCGGAACGCAGAAGAGCCCACCAGGCGCTCGCCGACGTGCTCAGCGACCACCCGGAGCGCCGCGCCTGGCACCTGGGACAGGCGGCCGTGGGCCCGGACGAGGAGGTCGCGGCCCTGCTGGAGGAGGCCGGGCACCGCCTGCTGCGGCGCGGGGACGCGCTCGGCGCGGTGACGGCGCTGACCCGGGCCGCCGGACTCAGCCCCGCGGTGGCCGACGCGAGCCGCCGTCTGGCGGAGGCCGCCTATGTCGGCGTCGACTCCGGCGGTGAACTGGAGGACGCCTCACGGCTGCTCGCGGGAGCCCGGCTCATCAATCCCACCGGGCAGGAATCGCTGCACGCGGCGGCCGCCTCCGCGTTCCTGCTGATCAACAGGGACGGCGACATCGACACCGCGTACCGGCTGCTGGTCGGCGCGATCGAGGCGGGCGGGCACGGCTACGACGCCTCGGACGGTGCCCTCGTCGAAGCCCTGCACCTGTTGGTGCTGCTGTGCTGGTACGGCGGTGACCCCAAGCTGTGGGAGCCGCTGCGGGACTTCGTGGACCGGCTGACCCCACGACCGCCCGAGCTGCTGTGGGTGGTCACCCAGACCTTCGCCGACCCGGCGCGCACCGGTCCCCGGGCGCTGCCCCGGCTGGCCGAGCTGATCGCCACCGTGGGCGACGATCCCACCCGCGTGGTACGCGTCGGCACCGCCTCGGTCTACCCGGACCGGCTCGGGGACTTTCGGTGGGCCTCGCGCCGACTGGTCGAGCAGGGCCGCGCCGGTACCGCGCCCGTCCGCCGGCATCTGGGCGCGCTGATGCACCTGGGCCTGGACTACTACCACGTGGGCCAGTGGGACGACGCCGCGCAGTCGGCCGCCGAGGGACTCGCGCTGTGCGAAGAGCACGACTACCGGTTCTTCGCGTGGTACTTCCAGTATGTGCAGGCGGTCGTGGCCGCGGCGCGGGGCGACGTGACGACGAGTGCCGCCCTGACCGAGGAGATCGTCCGGTGGGCGACGCCCCGCAGGGCCCACGGTGCGCGGTTCTTCGCCTGCCACGCCAGGACACTGGCCGCCCTCGGCAGCGGCGACTTCGAGACCGCCTACCAGCACGCCTGCGCCCTCAGCCCGCCCGGGACCGTGGCCCCCTACGTCCCGATCGCCATGTGGGGCACGATGGACCTGGTCGAGGCGGCCCTGCGAACCGGCAGGGACGAGGAGGCCGCCGCCCACGCGGCGGCGATGCGCGCGTCCGCGATGGCCGAGCTGTCGCCCCGGCTGGAGCTGCTGGTACTGGCCGGCGAGGCGCTGACCACGCCCGGCGAGGGGGCCGTGGCCCTCTTCGACCGGGCGCTGTCCGTGCCCGGTCAGGAGCGCTGGCCCTTCGACGCCGCACGGGTACGCCTCTTCCACGGCGAACGGCTGCGGCGCCTGCGCGCCACGGCGGAGGCCCGGGAGCAGCTGACCCTGGCGCTGGAGGCCTTCCAGCGGCTGGGCGCGAGGCCCTGGGTGACGCGCGCGGCGGCCGAGCTGCGGGCGAGCGGCCAGTCCGCGCCGACCGCCGCCAGGCCGGGGCCCGTGGCGCTGACCGCGCAGGAACTGCAGATCGCCACGCTCGCGTCGACCGGGCTGACCAACAAGCAGATCGCCGAGCGGCTGTTCCTGTCGCATCGGACCATCGGCACGCATCTCTACCAGATCTATCCCAAGCTGGGCATCACCTCGCGGGCCGCGCTCAGGGACGCGCTCTCGAACCTCGACATCAGCCAGGACGGCTGACGGCCGCTGACGACTTCGCCGTTGGCTCGGTCATTCGACGTATGCCCGGCCCCGGGCCCCCGCGCAGAGTTGGACGCGGGGTCCTGCTTCTCCTCCTCGTCATGCGGGCGCCGGGAAACCACCGAAGACAGCAGCGGCACAGTTCCGGGGATGTGGACGCGCCGGAGCCGGGACGGTTCGCTGCCGGACTGGGGGCGCTTCAAGAACTCTCCCATCGGTGCGTTCGCCATGCCGGTCCCCCGGCGCCACGAGCGCCGGGGGACCGGACAGGGTGACCCGGAGGACCTCGCTCACATCTCGCCGTACCTGGCTGAGCACATCAAGCGGTTCGGGAAGTACTCCACCCACGAACTCGGCATCCAGCCCGAGGCATACAACCCGAAGCTGGACATCGACTTCACCCCGCTGCGAGACCAAGACCTGACCACGGCAGGCTTCGGCCAGGCAGCCTGACCCGCCTCGGGGAAGAGGCCGGCATCACGAGGGCCAATAACGAGATGCGTGAGCTCACCGAGGACGAGGTGAACGTGGGTGCCTCCGCCGATGCGGCACCCGCCGTCCTTCGTCACGGTCTGTTGACCGGCAGCGGCCCGCTCTCATCCTGCCCGTGGTGGCCGGGAGCCAGACGGGGTCAACCGCTGCTTACTCGAACGTTGGTTTCCTGCGGGGTGGTGGTCTTCGGGTAGTACGGGCGGAGGCCCGCCGCGAAGACGCGGTCGAGCATCCGGCGGCCCTGGCCGCTGTAGGGCGGGCGCTCGGGGACGGCGTCGCCCGGGTAGGCGGTGGTGGTGCCCTTGACCGCGACGGCGTACGCCAGGTCGCGCTCGGTCAGGCCCTCGCGGAAGCCGGTCGCGTCGCCGTATCCGGCGTCGGCGACCACCGGCAGGCCGGGCAGTTCCCAGTCCCCTCGGACCTCGTCGAGCATGTCCAGGGCCAGGCGCCACTTCTCCTTGTGCCGCTCGCTGTCGGGGATGTCCGCCTTGGCGCGTCGGCGCTGGATCGCCCCGGTCAGCAGCGCATCGCCGGTGTTCTTGGTGTCGTCCCAGCTTTCGGGCAGGAACAGGCGCCAGTCGACCGCCGAGGAGGCATGGTCGCTGACCAGGTTGACGCTGAGTCGGGTAGGACCGTCGCATTGCTGCGACGGTCCCCCCTCAGAACCGGCCGTGCGGGCTTTCCCCGCAGCTCGGCTCAAGCAAGCCCCGAAGGCTCACAGGCGTGCAGTGCCGCATGACGTGTGGATGAGACGGAGCTCGACCCCGTCCGACGTGTCGATCCCGCTGTAGGTGATCTTCCTGGCAGTGATCGCCTGGCGGGTTCTCCGCAGCCATTGCTCCCATTCGGTGGGGCTGGACGGCGGGTTGTCGACGTGCAGCAGCGGACCCCGGCAGATCAGACACTGTCCGTTCTGCGTCTGGAGCAGACGCAGGGTGGCGCGGTCGATCGGCGGGGGTGCGCTGGTGCGGCGCCGTTCGGCCCAGTAGGCAGCCAGGGCAGGGTCGTCCGGGGACGCCGAGCCGTTGACCATCTGGTGTCGGACGATCTTTGTCCAGGCGAATTTCAGCAGGTAGGCGCCGCTGTCGCGGTCGCCGAAGACCCACCGGTCCTGCCGGGACTTGTTGAACGTGCCGTAGTACCGGGCGGTGACCCAGTGCCGGGGCTTGTTCGGGTGAGCGCGGGTTGCCCACTTGTAGGTGAGCTTCCACATGTAGTCATCCAGCGCGGTGAAGACCTCGCTGGCGACCACGCTCCGGTAGTAGGCTGACCACCCGCGGATAATCGGGTTGAGCCGTTGCATCACCGCAGCGGCGTTGGCCCCGCGAAGGGACCGCACCTCGGCGCGCAGCCTGTTCCGGATCCGTCTGACGGCTTCGCGGCTTGGCTTGATCAGCAGCTTGCCGTGATAGCGGCGGATGGTGAAGCCGAGGAAGTCGCAGCCCTCTTCGAGGTGGACGACGCGCGTCTTGTCCTCGTTGAAGACCAGTCCTCTCGGCCTCAGCCACTCGGCAAGCTGGGCCTTGACCTGTTCGGCCTGTTCCCGTGAATGGCACAGGGCGACAAGATCGTCGGCGTATCTCACCAGCAGCGGGGAGCCCGGCATGGTGTCACCGGCACGGCGGCCGGTCTGCCGGTACTGGACTCCCGCAGCCGTCTCCATCCCGTGCAGAGCGATGTTCAAGAGCACGGGGCTGGTCTCGCCCCCAACGCAATTGGCAATCTGGGCGTGCGTCACCCTCCGTATCAGTGGCGGGTTGGTGTGGATCACCGTGGGCAGTGGTTCTCCGGGTGGGGATGCGATGCCGGATAGTGATCTTCTCGGGGCCGACGAGGATGTCCTTGACGAGGAGTCGCAGGACGCGCTGGCGTGCGGGGACCTCGGCCAGGGCGGCGTTGCCGCGCAGTTGGGCGAGGAATCCTTCGATGTCGTCGGCGAGTTTGAGGTAGGCGTCGCGGTCGGCGAGTTGGGCCTCCAGTGCGTCGAGCTGTCCGCGTAGGTTGCTCTCGCGGGCGCGCAGGTCGGGGATGCGGGCGCGGAGTTCGTCGATGGTGATCAGTTGTTCCTGGAACGCCTCGATCATCCGGGTGATCGCGGTGGTGGACTTGGCCAGGGCGGACTGCAGCCGGGTGCGCTGGCGGGTGGCCGGGTCGGATGTGCGGGCCTGTTCCAGGCGCTTGTCGATCTCGATGCGGATCAGGTGCGGGTCGGCGATCAGTGCGGTGACGTGGTTCCAGACGAGGGTGTCGAGGTAGTCGGCGCGGACAGGCTTGTTGGTGCAGACCCGTCCGCCCTGGTAGCGGTAGGCGTCCGAGCCCAGGCACCGGTAGTAGTAGATCTTCTTGCCCGAGGTGGTGGTGGTCGAGGTGCGGTAGTAGCCGTATCCGCAGGCGGCACACGCGCTCAGGCCCTGGAGCAGGGAGGGGACCTTGGTATTGCGTGCGGCGAAGCGCTTGTTGTCCTCCAGCCGCTGGGCGGCGCGCTCGAAGGTGTCGGTGCTGATGAGCGCGGGGACGGGGATGGTGATCCACTCTTCGCGGGGACGGTCGGCGGTCTTGACTGCGCGCGGGGTGGTGCGGCCCTCCAGGCGGGCTCGGCGGTTCAGGCCTGGGGACTCGTGCAGGATCTGGGTCTTGCCGAAGGCCGCTTGGCCCGCGTAGGCGGGGTTGCGGAGCATGCCCCAGACCACGCTGCGGTCCCACCGGTGCTTACCGGTGCGGGTGGGTGTGCCGGACTCGGTGAGCCAGCGGGTCAGGTCCGCGATCGAGGCGCCGTCGTCGACGTAGCGGCGGAACAGCTCCACGACCAGGGACGCTTCGGACTCGACAACCTCGTAGCGGCCGCCGCACTCGGGGGTCTTGCGCAGGTAGCGGTAGCCGAACGGGGCGCCGCCCAGGACGTTGACCGACCCGGAGCGGGCCCGGTAGTTCTTCCCGCGCCGGTAGCGCTCCATCAGCTGTGCCTTCTCGTACTCGGCGAACATGCCCTGGAACTGGACCAGCAGCTGGTCCTCCGGGGTGTCGCCGCGCGGCCCGTTGACGAACTCCACCCGAGTGCCCGCGCGGGCGAACTCCTCGATCAGCAGCGCCTGATAGGCGAACTTGCGGGCCAGGCGGTCCGGCGCGTAGCACAGCACCACGTCCACGCCGACCTGCGCGACCAGGTCCCGCAGCCGCTCCAGCGCGGGCCGTACCAGGGTCGCCCCGGAGTGGCCCTCGTCCTCGAAGACCCATTCCTCGGGCAGTTCAAGACGCTGCCCGGCGGCGTGCGCGCGCAGGGCCGCGGTCTGAGAGCCGATCGTCTGGTCCTTCTTCTGTCGGGCGGAGGACACCCGGGCGTAGATCGCCACGCTGGTCATCGGCCTCTCCTGCCGGGTCGGGGCCGGCCCGGATACGGGCTCGGCGCTGCGGTACCAACAGTGCGTAGGCCGCGGACAGGTCCGCCGCCGCATGGCGGTCGAAGACCGCCTCCACCTCCACCGCCCGGTCGCTCACCTGCGCGGACGCTTCCCCGGATCGCCCCGCTGAAGGAACTCAGCCAGCGCCTGGGCCACCACCGCGGAGATCGTCGCCTCGCGTGCGCGGGCCCGCGCACGAACCTGCCCGGCCAGCGACCCCGGCAGCTTGACGGTGAACACCACACTCGCCTCGGGAACTTCAACGCGCCCAGCAGCCATGGCCTGCTCCACATACCGGTGTGCCTGACGCACCGACACATCGAACCTGTCCGCCAGGGCGCGGGCGGCAGCCGCCGCCGGCACACCGGTGCCGACCAGATCAGCGGCGGCATTGACCCGCCGGGCGTACTCGGCGCCATCGACACGATCACCACGAACCATGTCACAAACCTACTACCCACTGTGACGCCCCTTACTCCCGGAGCGCGGAAGCTTCTCCAGGCGTCGGTAGCTCAGCGTTACCTCGAAGCGGAAGTTGCCGACTGTGTCGGGGGCGTGATCACGCCGCCTTGGGGAGTTCCCTCCTCGGTCGGCGTGAACCGGCCTTTCTCGACCACACCCGCTCGCAGCCACTGCTCGATCTGTTCCCGCGCGGGGAACGTGCCGAGCTGCTGGAGAAGGTGATCGTGGTCGATTCGGTCGAACGCCGCTGCTAGGTCCGCGTCCAGTACCCACCGGCGGCGGGCTTTGCTGCCCTTGGCCGTCCAGTAGATCGCCGCGATCGCGTCCTGACAGCTGCGGCCAGGCCGGAAGCCGTACGACTTCGGCTCGAACCGCGCTTCCCACTCCGGTTCCAGTGCCTGGGAGACCCGGGCTTGCTGCACCCGGTCCAGGATCACGGGAATGCCGAGCGGGCGTCTCTTGCCGCCTGGCTTGGGGATATACACCCGCTTGACGGGACGGGCCGTGCCTGGGCTGGTCCGGTGCTGGACCCAGTGGGCCAGTTCCGATTTGCCCGAGGTGGTCAGAATCACCTGACCGTCGATCCCGGCCGCCTTGCGTCCTGCGTTGATCTCCGTCACCCGACGCACGCTGACCAGCGTGTTGGCCCGGGAACGGAGCATCAGCTTCTGCAAGTTGCGGACCCTTTTGAGGTCCCCTGCCTGCGATGCCGTGAAGATTCTCTGCCGCAGTCGCCGTACTGACTCTTCCTGGGCCTGCCAGTCGATGGCATCCCAGTCGAGTGGAGTGCCCTCCGGTCCGTTCACCGGATCGGTGCTGGTCGCAGCCGGATCGGCAGCGGATATGACCGTCACGGTGTCTAACTTGCCCTTCGGTTCCAGTTCCTGTTCAACAGCGCTCTTCACAGGCTCACCCGGCCCACGTCAGCACCCTTTCGGGTCCGAGCATCTGCCCGTATCCGGCCAGTTATGCGGGACTCGGCGGAGGCGCCGGTGTGTCCCGGTTTCCTGCTGCCTTTCGGCGGCCGGCGTTGGCTTCTTGGGCCGTCCTGCACCCGCTGGGGAGCTGGGCCTCCCTTACGGTCGGCTGACCAGACCGACAGGTCTGGACCCCAACGGGGTTGTCGCGTTCCGCACGTGTGAGATGCGACCGGGGTGGGCGCCCTCATTACCCCGGGACGGTGGTGTCCTCCCGGCCGACTCGGTGTCTTCGACCGGCACCTGCCGCTTCTCAGCGGCCAGTCCTGCACCCCGCTCATACGTCCCATCTGCGAGGCTTGCCATCACGGAGCATCGTTGAGGGTTCAGTGAGCTTCACCCGTCCGGTCTTCCCCTTGCCTGTGGTCCCCGGATGGAACGGGAGCCCTTGGGCTTCTTCCCCGAGCTTCGCACCCCGCCGTTACCAGCGGCGCACGTCGGAGAGGGGACGGGCCTTGGACACTGGCCCGGGTTACGTCATCGGCGTCATGCCGACCTCCTCACTACGTAACCACTCACAGCGTGCGACCTCGCGTCGCACCGCCGATCTGGCAGTTGCCGCGCTTTCCCAGCGCACCGCAGTACATCCGCGCCACCCCCGGTGAGTCATAGCCGTCCTTGGGAAAGCCCACATCGTCGATGGCGTACGCCTCCGGCGCGATATTCGTCGCACCCCAACGGGCCAGCCGCTCACGGACCTTGGCCCAGTCCCAGGTCGAGGAGGACACGAACTGCTGGAGCTGCTGGTGGTCCACGCCCAGGCGCTCGGCCATCGGCTGCATCGACTTGCGCTTGCCGTCCAGCATCAGCCCGCGCAGGTACAGCTCGCCCTTGGCCCGCTGATCCCGCCGGGCCAGAGAACCGAGCATCTCCTCCGCGAACGCCTCCAAGCGCGTGCGGACCTTCTCCATCTCCTCAGGTGTCACACCTGAAAGAACATCACAACCTATCTGGAGATGATCAATCGGGGTACCTAACAAAGCCCTACTAGTCGCATATATGTCTCCTCACGAGGTGACCCGGTCGGGGCCCTTGTCTGTCAGGAGGATGCCGAGCAGGGTCTCCAGGGCGGTGACCGTCCGGGCGGGCTCCACGGCGTGGACGGTGGCGAAGCCCAGTTCGGCCGCGGGCGGCAGATACTGCTCGGTGTCGTCGACGAACACGCACTCCTCGGCCGTCAGACCGAGTTCCTTCAGCACGAGCCGGAAGATCTCCGGTTCGGGCTTGCGCGTCCCGTGGACCTCGGACAGCACCACGGCGTCGTAGAGGTTCTCCACCTCGTATCCGTCGTACAGGTTCCACGGAGTCATGCCGACGGAGTTCGACAGGACCCCGACCTTCACTCCGGCCCGGCGCGCGGCGGCGGCCGCCGCGATCACCGACGTCTCGGGGCGCAGATCGGCGAAGATACGGCCCATCAGGTTGTCCGGCGGGATCCCGAGGAGCCGGCCGGCCGCTTCGTTCCACTGCGTCTGCGTGAGCGTGCCGCGCTCCAGCTCCTCGGTGAGCCTGATTCCCTCGGGGTTCAGGTACATGCCGGTGAGCAGAGTCCCCTCGGTCAGTTCCTCGCGTCGCTCGAAGGCGAGCGCGGCGGGCAGCAGAGGTGTGGTCAGCACACCACCGAAGTCGAGGACGAGGCCCTTGCGGTGCTGGATCATACTCACACCTTAGAAGGTGGGCCGCCGCGGCCTCTCGGCAGGTCGTCAGGTATCCCGCCGCTCGGTCACATGTGTGAGCGGCGGACGGACGGCACGACCCTCGCGGGGCGGGGTGGACCCGGGGCGGGCGGGCTACATTGTTCCCGGTGAAGGGTTCTCCGCCGCCCCGGCGACGGCGGCGGGAACCCGGCTCGCCGGCGGACCGGTCGCGGCCGACGGGTCGTACGGTACCGGAAAGCCGCTCTCTCTCCCGGACCGCTCCGGATCGACTCGATGTCTCAGGAGCCGGAGCGGAAGCGGCCCCACGTGACGTGCACACCAAACGTGACACGCCGGAGCGGTACGGCGCCGTGCCTCAGACCATGGGGCTGACCGCCGCGCTCGAGGTCTTCGACGAGTTCGGACTCGGCGGGAATGGCGGGCGCAGCAGGAACAGCTGGAACGGTGGCCTCGTTTTCAGCGGTCCAGCCCCGTCCTCAGCGGTGGGGTTCGGTCTACAGCGGTCGAGTTCGGCCCCCAGCGATCGGGATCGGTCAGCGGTCGAGTCCCTTCCGCGCCGTGCCCGGCCGCCGTCTCGCTGCGCGGCCGACGGCCCGGGACGGCGTACGGCGGGCCTGCAGAGGAATGCTGTTCAGCACCCTGTCCTCGTGCGTCCGGGCCGCCTCGAAGATCTCCGCCCAGGAGGTCACGGCCGGACGGCGGCGCAGCAGCGCACGGCGTTCCCGTTCGGTCATCGCGCCCCACACGCCGTATTCCTCGCGGTTGTCCAGGGCATAGGCCAGGCAGTCAAGCCGGACCGGGCAGTCGGCACAGACGGCCTTGGCCTCGTTCTGAGCGCCTTCGGCGAACATCCGCTCCGGCCGCGTCCGGCACAGCCCTCGGTCGACCCAGTCCATGCCCACCTCGCTCCCCAGCGGTGCGCCTGCCGGGCCCCGCCTGTCGCATCCTTACACATGTGTGAAGTAGATACGTATGACATTAGCTCACCTGTGGCGGCACTGCCCGCGCGCCGGGTCGCCGCGGCGTGCCGCCCGGTGCGGCGGTGTCAGTCCTCGTACCGGATGCGGTGGCACAGCGCGGGGAGGTCGCCCGCGGCGAGGCCGCGGAACATCGGCATCTCGGTGCCACGGCTGACCCCCGACCACAGCGTGCGCACCAGGAACTCGCCGTCCTTCGGCTCCGGCACGTCACGTCCCGGAGCTCGCCGTGCCCCGGCGAGCGCAGCCAGAACGCGCGGGCGGAGTGACCCATCATGGTCCTCCTGAAGGATCGGTGCTTCGGGTCGATGACACATGTCTCGCAGGAGAAAGTACACACCCGGCGCACAGGGCCGTTCCAACCGCTCGGAAGCCGCACAAGAAACTTTTCAGCCATAACAGGTGACGGAAACCCCAGGAGACACTTAGTCTTCTGTCCCGGGAGGAGTGGGACAGGCGGCGGGACATCATGGGCGCAGCCGCCATTCCAGGTGAGCGCACCCCATGTGTGATGCGCTCACCGGCCGTACGGGGGCACGACCGCGACCGTGTCGGCGGCTTCCGGAGCGCACCACCCACCCGAGGTCCGGAGACGAACCGCGCAGGTGGTCGTCGCCACGGCGACGAGGAACAACGACGTACCCTCGCCCTGCCGCCTGGCGCGATCCGTACGCACGGGCAGCCCCGGCCGGGCGCTGGTTCAGCAGTGAAGGGAGTGGGGGACAGTGGAGTCGATCGTCGGGACCATGGTCGGCCGCGAGAGCGAGCAGGAGGTGCTGTCGGCACTCGTGGTGGCCTCCGGGGGCCGGGCTCTCGTCCTGCGGGGTGACACAGGTGTGGGCAAGAGCGCTCTGCTGGACCACGCCGCCGTACTCGCGACCGGCGAGAAACACAGGGTGATCAGAGCGGCCGGGGTCGAGGCCGAGTCGGAGCTGCCGTTCGCCGGTCTGCACCAGTTCCTGTATCCGCTGCTCCCCTACATCGGCCAGCTGGACGACAGCCACCGAGGCGTCTTCGACGTCGTCTTCGGCAGGAGCGAGGGCACACCTCCCTCGGTCATGACCCTCGGCATCGCCGTCCTCGACCTGCTCTCCCTCACGGCCTCGCAGCAACCCCTCCTGCTGGTTCTCGACGACGGCCAGTGGCTCGATACCTCCAGCACGGAGGTGTGCGGGTTCGTGGGGCGCCGACTCACGGGCAGCTCGGTGAAACTCGTCGTCGGCCTGCGCTCCGAAGTGCCCTCGGGTTTCGACACGGCCGCGCTGCCCGAACTGCCGGTGACCACGCTGTCGGAGAAGGCCTCCGAACAGCTCCTGGACATGCGCCATCCCGGACTCGATCCCCGGATCCGCCGTCTGGTCCTGGACGAGGCCCAGGGAAACCCGCTGGCCCTGCTGGAGCTGCCGCCCTATGTGCGCGGCGACCGGGCGGGATACGACGCCGAGGAACTGTTTGGATACGCCGGCGTCCCGCTGCCCCTGCGCCTTCAGCACGTGTACGGCTCTCGTATCGAGGCCCTCAGTGACACCGTGCGCGCTGAGCTGCTGCGCGGCGCCCTGGACGGCGTCGGAGCCGGTACGGCGGCCGGCCGCACACGGGGCACGCGCTATCGCATGGTGAACGCCGACGAGGCTGCGGCCTGCGGCCTGCTGGACATCGACCCGCTCAGCGGTGACTTCGTCTTCCGGCACCCGCTGGTGCGGTCGACCGTTGTCCAGACGGCGACCCCCAACGAGCGGCGCGCGGCGCACGCCGCCCTCACCCACGTACACCGTGATGACGTGGAACGGCGCGCCACACACCTGGGGGCCTCGACGATCGACCCGGACGAGGAGGTCGCGGCCGCGCTGGAGACGGCGGCCGACTCCGCCACCCGACGTGGCGGCGCGCTGGCCGCCGTCGCCTGGCTGACCCGTGCCGCGGAGCTCAGCGAGAGTCACGAGCAACGGTCCCGGCGGCTGGGCGACGCCGCGTTCATCGCCGGCCACGCGGGCCTGCTGGACCGGGCCCAGCACTTGGTCCGCTCCGACACGCCGTCCGGAAGGACCGAGTCTCCGATCTCGGTGGTCACCTCGGCCTATGTGGCGCTGTACGAGGACGGGGACGTACGGTCCTCGCAGCGCCAGGTCGTCGCGGCGATCGAGAACTTGCGTGACGACATCGAGAACATGCGTGACGGCGGGGAGCGGCAGCCGAACGAGGTGCTCACACGGCTGGTCAACCTGCTGCTGGCCATCAACCAGTACGCGAGTGACGAGGCCGCGTGGGAGCGCACCCATGAGCTGCTCGGTTCCCTTGGCGACCTGGTGTCCCCGCATTCACACGTCTACAAGGACGCCTGGGGCGATGTGGTGCGGCACGGCGCGGGTGTGCACGGGCGGGTGGAAGGTGCCTTCGCCGACCTCCGCGAGCTCGAACCGTGGGACATCAGCCGGCTGGGGGTGGCCGCCTACCACGTGGACACACTCAGCCCGTACCGGCCGCATCTCCAGCGCACCGTGGACCGCGAGGTGGAGACCGGGGCCATGGGCTCCGGCATGACGATGCTGCATCTGATCATGCTCGACCAGATCACGGTCGGTGAGTGGGACGAGGCCGAGCGCACCGGACAGCGCTGCCTGGACCTCACGACCTCCCACCGGCATGCGCTGTTCGCGCATCACACGCGTGCGTATCTGGCCCAACTGGCCGCCCTGCGCGGCCAGGTCGAACGCGCCCGGGAGCTCCAGGCCATGGTCGACGCCTGGTCCCGCCCCCGCGGCGTCGGCTTCCTCACCCAGATCGCCGACGCCGTCGGCACCACCGCCGCCCTCAGCGAAGGCGACTACGAAGCCGCCTACCTCCACGCCATCGGCATCACACCCCCCGGCTCCTTCGAGCCCTACGCCCACCAAGCCTCCCGCACCCTCCTCGACCTCGTCGAAGCAGCCGTCCACACCGGCCGCTCCGAACAAGCCCGCCGCCACGCCCTCGCCGCCCACCAGGCCGGCCTGCCCGACATCTCCCCCCGCCTCGCCCTCATCACCTACGGCGCCCTCGCCATGACCGCCACCGACCCCACCGAAGCCGACCAGATGTACGAACACGCCGAAACCCACCCCGCCGCCGCGAACTTCCCCTTCGAACTCGCCCGCATCCGCCTCGCCCACGGCATCCGCCTACGACACACCCAGGGGAGGAAGTCGGCACGGCATTCGCTGACCCTGGCCGCCGAGACTTTCGAGCGGCTCGGCGCACCCACCTGGACCGAGCGGGCCCGGGCTGAGCTCCGAGCCACCGGCGCATCCACCGTCGCCTCCTCGGCGCACCTCGCCGCGCTGACCTGGCAGGAACGCCGGATCGCCGATCTCGCGGCGGGCGGTCTGACCAACAAGGAGATCGGCGAACGGATGCACCTGTCACCGCGTACGGTCAGCTCCCACCTCTACCGGGTGTTCCCCAAGCTGGACATCACCTCGCGCGCCGCACTGCGCGACGCGCTGGGCAAGCTTCCCGGCGACCAGAACGTGTGACCTGGACTGCGTTCAGCTCTCGGCGAGATGTGCGCGGATGCCGCGTTCGTCCAGCCAGCCGAGCACATAGTCGGCGACGAAGCGCCATCCGCTGTCGATGACCAGCGAGTGGGCGCGGTCCGCGAACTGCTTCAGGTCGGTGACCGCCGTGGAGTCGCCGTACTGCTTATACACCGCGCGGGTGACGGAGTCGGGCACCAGCCGGTCCCCCTGTCCGGAGATCAGCAGAAGCGGGCCACGGCCCGCGTTGCCGATGTCCGCCACGGCACGCGGGCTGCGAACCGCACCCGCGCATCCGAGGTCGGTGAGCAGGCGCCGCGGTGCCGGCACCACATAGCGCTCGAAGAGCCGGTCGGACTCCTCCGCTCCGACGGTGTTCGCAAAGACGTGATGGAACTGTTCCGGAGACAGGGACACCAGCCGGTCGGCGGCGTCGGCCTGGGCGGGAGTCCACAGCCGCCCCGGGGAGGCGGGCAGCGGGATGTCGTTGATCGGGGCGGATGCGATGGCCACCGCGGCGCGGCCGACATTGGCTCCGATGAGATGCTGCGCGATGAGCCCGCCGACCGAGTGGCCGACGATCACCGGCGAGATATCGAACGAACGTACGATTCTGGCGTAGTGGTCCGTCAGCGCGTCCAGGCCGATGCCGCCGAGCGTCTCGGGGGACTTGCGCACTTCCCCAGCGGCCGCGGCCTCCCCCGGCCACCCGGGCGTGAGGGCGAGGAACCCACGGCTGGCGAAGCGCTCGGCCCACGACTCCCAGGAAAGCGCGTGCAGCCACGCGCCATGGATGAAGACAACGGGAGTACGGTTCACGGCTGGTTCCTCCGAGCATGACGACCACCCGGCACCGGCACGCGGGCGACTGTTTCAGGATCGTTCAGGCACGGGTCAGCGGCGACAGTCGAATGACTTAATGTTCACGACCGTCGGCGCACGGGCCCGGACGGGACCCGCGGAAAGACTCCCCCGGAAGGACACCCCAAGGGGACAAGTGTCCACTTGGCGGGCGGCCGTCACGGCCACCACCGTCGCAGCAGGTGATGTAGAACGGTCAAGTTACTTATGTACGACGCCCCCGCGGCGACAACAGTAGGTCGGGCCAGCCTCCAGCCACAGAAAAGGATCCACCCGACATGAGCGGTAAGCAATCACGGGTACAGGCCCGCCGAACGGCATCGCACGGTGGTCCCGAGCTGATCCTGGACATCGAGCGCGTGCTGGACGTCTCCGCCCGGCAGGCGATCAGAGCGGACTTCCGGTTCGCCCCGGAGTCCCCCTTGATCGTGTGCGTGGAGTTCCTCATCGAAGGCGGGCCGCGCGTCCTGTGGCGTATCGGGCGAGACCTCCTCCAGCAGGGGCTGTACTCGATGAGCGGACTCGGGGACGTCCAGATCTGGCCGTCGAACCTGGAGGCGCGGGAGACCGCGTGGCTCCAGCTGACCTCCGGTGACATGGCGGCCCTGTTCGAGCTCCCCGTGCCACCGCTCGCGGAATGGCTGCAGTGCACCTATGAACTCGTTCCCGCAGGTCACGAGCTGTCCGGGATCGACTGGGACGTCGCCACCGCGGACCTGCTCCAGACCCCCGAAATGGACTCCGACTGATCACGGGGAACGCTCCGCATCATCCCGCGCGACAAGTGACGACCCCTGAGAGGGCGTTTAGGCATGTTAAGCAGCGATCCACCCTCTTTGAGGTCAGTGATTTTTGGAATACTTCGCCCCTTAGCAGCCTATTCGTGCACTCCGAGGCGATGATCGGTGAGCCCGTTTAGTTCACATATGGCGCTCAGATTCCGTCTGGTTTGGCAATGGCCTGGAGGCTCCCTATCCATAGGGAGCCTCCAGGCATTTCAGGCCATGCACGCTAGCGGCGAATGCGACAAAACACTCTGAAACAGCCAGCGTGAATCAACATCAAACGCCCACTGAGAAACGGTCACCTGGCGCCCGCACCACGGTGCCCGCCGAACGGTCCGCGAGCGGGACTCGCGGCGCCGTGCGACGCCTTACGGGGGTCGTGCGACACCCCACCGGTGCCGCAGGCGCAGAACCGAGCGCTTGAGAGGGCCACCTCGGCGTCGAACACCCCCTGGATCCCGAGCCCGCGGTTCAGCACGCGGGGCGTCGGGCCGCGACGAGGACAGGGCCGCCCGGCACCGTGGGGAAGGTCCTCGCCTCCCCCAGCCCGAGCGCTACGAGTTCCTCGCTCATGCGCGCCGTGTCGAAGGCGTTGCCGCCGCCGCGCACCGCGGTCCACTGGCCGACGGAGCGGCGCAGCGCGTCATCGACGGCGGGGTTGGTCCCCGCCACCAGCCACGCGCCCGGCGCCAGTGCCGCGACGAGTCGGGGCAGGGCAGCCCGCAGCGCCTCCTCCGACAGGAACGGCGCCGGCAGCCAGATGAGCTGGTAGGCCTCCTCTTCGTTTACGTCCGCCGCGTCCCCACGGCGCAGGGACACCCGAGCGGCCACGGCCGGATCCGCCGCGGCCAGCTCCGCCCGCCCCAGGCCCAGGGCCCGCTCCAGTACGTCGATGCCTTCCACCCGCGCCTCAGGGAAGCCCTCGGCCAGCGCCAGGGCCAGTGCCCCGACGCCGGTGCCCACGTCGAGGATGCGGCTGCCCGCGGCCTCCAGCCGCTCGGCACACCCGGGAAGCCGCGGTACAACCTTCCCGGCGAGCGCGCGACCGGTCGCGGTGGAGGCTCGCCCCTGGCTGAGCAGCACCTCGTCGCTCTGCGCGCCCCAACCACCCTCCGCCGCCCCCGTCTCGTCGGAGGCGGCGGCCGAGACGGCCTGACGCAGCGAACCGAGCTTCGCCTCCACCGCGCTGCGTGCCGTCGCGGAGTCCGCCTGGTCGAGCGAGGTATGGACGACGTACCCGTCGGGGCCCTGACGGACCAGGCCCACGCTCTCCAGGACCGCGGTGCGCCGCGGATCGCGCGCGAGTACGTCCGCGAGGGGCTCCGACAGTGCCTGCCGCAGGGTGCTCACGATCGCGGCCATGGCCCACACGGCCGCCTCCAGGACTGCCACCGGGTTCTCGCCGAGCGGCGGGGAGAGGTCCGGGGAACGGCCCGCGGATTCGGACGGTGTGGACATGGGAGCCTCCGGAGGAGTGCTGCGGCGACACATGTGTCGCGCGCTCGTACAGACACATGCTGCCATAGCAGGTGTGAGTTCCGCGTACCCCGGCGACAGCGAATTCCTTGACGGAGAGGTCGAGTTGGTGGCCGTCGCGGCTGGCGGTGCGGCGCATCGGGTCGAGTTCGATGCCCACCGTGCTCAAGGCGCGGGACCGGGCGGCGGGGCGACGGCGGGCCAGGGCGCGGATGCGCAGAACGAGTTCGGGAAAGTGGAAGGGCTTGGCGAGGTAGTCGTCGGCGCCCAGGGTCAGGCCGCTGACGCGGTCGCCAGGTGAGTCGGCGGCGGTCAGCATCAGGACCATCACCCGGCCGTCCCGCTCGGTGATCATCTGACAGAGGGTGTCGCCGTGGATGCCTGGCAGGTCGCGGTCGAGCACAACGACGTCCTACGCGTTGACGTCCAGCTTGACCGCGGCGTCGAGCCCGTCGTGAGCCATGTCCACGGCCATGCCCTGGTCGCGCAGTCCCTCGGCAATGACTTCGGCGAGGGAGTGGGCGTCCTCGACCACCAGGACTCTCAACGCACCCCGCCCGTCTCCGTGTTGGGAGCTTCCGCTGTCGCCCCGCCGTCCGTACGGGGGAGGGTAATGGTGACGCGCAGGCCGCCGCCGGGGCGGGCGCGCAGGTCCAGGGTGCCGTGGTGGGCCTGGGTGATGGCCGCGACGATGGAGAGGCCGAGGCCGCTGCCCTGGCCGGAGCCGGTCCGGTCGGCGCCAAGACGGCGGAAAGGCTGCGCGAGGTCCGCCACCCGCCGCTGGTCGAGGACCGGTCCGCTGGACTCGACGACGAGGGACACTGCCGCGATCACGCCCGGAGCTGGCCGAGCTTGCCGCCATCCCTGACGTCTCCATCGGCGAGCGTGACCGGGACAAGAAGACACGTCGGGCACCCTCCACCATTCCGCGGGGTCGCTACGCGATCGATCCCGAGCCCTGGGGACCCCCTACGTCGTGCAGGAGGATCAGAAGAACCCGAAGCCGGCTCAGCCGCGGGGACCTCGGATCTGCCGCGAAGAAGGCTTCGTCATTTCAGCGGGCAGCCGGCAGACAGTGCTGGTGCACCCCCGACGACGACGCCGGCCTTCAGCCACTGCCCAACTGGGAGAACAGCACTGGGTGCTGCGGACCGACCGGCGACGAGGGACTCAACCGAGCCTGCCCCTGCGGTGCTCCGGTCGCTACGCTCGCGGCCGACTGCTTCGGGCCCTACGAACTGCACCTCGACCCCGTCCGGACTTACGCGTTCTCCCAGTAAGACCGCGAAGCGCACGGGGTCGACGCGATCGACACGCCCGATGGAACGCGCCCACTCAACTTCTTCACGACTACTTTCTGTCGTGAATTCGGCTCGCAGGCGGACCTGTCCCTGAGCTGGACTAGTTCGGATAAGACCAGCTCGGCTCACTCGGTCTGGTCCTCAACGCCATCGTGCTCTGGACGACCCGCTACATCGACGCCGCCGTCGCCCAGCTCCAGGCCGAGGGCCACGAGATCCGCGAGGAGGACATCGCCCGGCTCTCCCCGCTCAAGCACCGCAACCTGAACCTGCTCGGCCGCTACAGCTTCACCGTCTCGACCCCGGCCGCCAGCGCCCTGCGGCCGTTGCGTGATCCGGACGCGCCGGAGCCGGACAAGGACGACGACGGCAGCGAGGACTGAGTCGACGCTTCCGGAGGTCGGCGGTCCGGCCTTCGAGTAAGCGGCCTCGGGGAACTCGGTGGTCCCGGCGTACTGGCACTTCTCCCAGACGGACTGGCGAGAAGCCCCCAGCGGGTTCGGGTGTGAAAAGTTGCGGTACAAGAAAGTGCCGCTGAGGTTGATCATGGTCGACTAGTCAGCGCGCACCGCCTGACCGCGCTCCGGTGATCACCCGACAAAGGCGGTGCGGAGAATGTCGGGTAATCGGTGCCGGTGTCGCCGCACGATGGGGGCATGGATGACACGACCTTGGTATCCCGTTTCCTCCGCGACGGCTTCGTGAAGTTGGAGGGCACTGTCGCGCCGCGCGTGGCCGCGGACTGCGCGCGGCTGCTGTGGCGAGAGACGGGCTGCGCCCCGGACGACCCGTCGACGTGGACGCAGCCCGTGCACTGGGTGGGCGGCATGGCGCAGGGGCCGTTCGCCGCCGCACCCAACTCCCCGTCGCTGCAGCGCGCGTACGACCTGCTCGTCGGCGCGGGACGCTGGGAGCCGCGCTACTCGCTGGGCACTTTCCCGCTGCGCTTCCCGCACGAGGAGGAGCCGGACGACGCGGGCTGGCACATCGAGGGGAGCTATCTGCCGGAAGGCGAGAGCTGGTACTTCACGAATCTGCGCTCCCAGGGCCGGGCGCTGCTGATGCTGTTCCTGTTCAGCGAGGTCGGTGAGGAGGACGCCCCGACCCGGATCCGGGTCGGCTCGCACCTCGACGTGCCAAAGGTGCTGGAGAAGTACGGGGAGGACGGGGCGAGCGGGCTGACCCTCGCCCCCGATCTGGTGGCGGCGTCCGACCACCGGCCACTCGCCCTTGCCACCGGGTCCCCGGGCGACGTCTTCCTGTGCCATCCGTTCCTGGTGCACGCGGCTCAACCGCACCATGGGGTGCGGCCGCGCTTTATGGCACAGCCGCCGCTGATGCCGGCCGCACCGTACGAACTGGAACGGGCCGACGGCGCGTACTCACCCGTGGAGATTGCGATCCGCCGGGGTCTGGGACAGGGCACCCCCGGTCCGGACGGAGACGGCACCGGCCGCAGCGCCGGGTAGACGTGCTTCACGATCATCGCTGGCAAGGTGGTCGTGAAAAGGGAAAAAGAAAGGAGGCCGGGCATGCTGGAGCGGCTGAATCAGGCCATGGAGCACATCGAGGGCCATCTCGACCAGGACCTCGACGTGGAGGAACTGGCACGCATCGCGGCCACCTCGGAGCACCACCTGCGCCGGATGTTCTCCGCGCTCGCGGGAATGCCGCTGTCGGAGTACGTCCGGCGCCGCCGGCTCACCCTCGCGGGCGCCGAAGTACTCGCGGGGCGTGAGACGCTGCTGGAGATCGTGGTGCGTTATGGCTACGGCTCCGGCGAGGCGCTCGCGTGGGCGTTCCGTGCCATGCACGGCATCGGACCGGGCGAGGCCCGGCGTACCAGGACCGGTCTCAGCGAAGTTTGGTGAGTCTCATCGAAGTTTGACCATCAGGGTGGAGCGGGTTGTCCTGGCCGAGTGCAGACGTCATGATCGCGGGATGGCTGAGGAGACGGTTGTCGAGAAGACCTGGCGGCTCATGCTGGAGGGGCATCCCACGGCGCGACGGGGAGAGCCCGCAGTCATAGAGGCCGCCTACGCCGAACCTCGGCTGCGGGCCTTGTTCCCGTTTCCGGGCCACGGGGCGCTCACTTTTCACCGCAACACGCAGTTCCCGTGGAGCAACGACCTGCCGTTCATCGTGGGCGACGCGCAATCGTGCATCGTGTACGCGCCACTGGGCGCGTCGTCGCGTGTCCTGGGCGAGTCACTCACACCGAATGAGGCGGCCGCGTTGGTGGTGGCCCACCTGCCGCACGACTGCGGGCCGGCCTTCGAGGGGCCGTGGCCCCCAGCGGAGAGCTCCACCGACTGAACCAGCCGCAGAGCAGCAGCCGCCGTGCCGGTCAAGGCCCTGTAGTCCCAGCTCGGACGCCAAAGAGCAAGTAACCCGCCGGTAGGTTCTGGAGGTTCAGCGACGGCGGCGGGCGGCGGGGTCGCGCTCGGCGACGTGCCGGGCGACCGCGTCGACGCCGGGGCGGGCGTATCGCTCCAGGGAGCGTAGGGAGGCGTGGCGGGAGCGGGCCAGCAGCATCGGTGTTGAGGTGCCGTCCTCGGCATCGTGTGTCAGGGCACTGTGGCGTAGCCGGTGGAGTGTCCAGCCGTCCAGGTCCTCGATGTCCTCGGGTGAGGCGAGGGGGTTGGCCAGGAGCCGGGTGTTCTCCTCGAAGATCTCCTCGGCTCGGCGGTAGGAGAGCCGGGCCCGGCCGATCTCCGGGCAGACGTCGAGCGTCGGCGTTCCGGCCGGGGCCTTGCGGTCGGTGAGGAACAGCGGGCCGCGGGTGCGGCGGGCGATGAGGCGGGGCAGGAGCTGGGCCGTGCCGGACTGCCAGTGGATCCACTCCGTTGCCCCGCCCTTGGCGGTGATCCTGCCGCGTTTGTCCTGCAGGTACAGGTCTTCCACGTTCAGGCACAGCACCTCGTCGGCCCGTGCAGCGGACTCGTAGAGCATCTTCCAGAACGTCTTCTCTCGCAGGGTGATGTCCAGGCGCCACAGGGCGGCGATCTGGTTCTCCGCGAGGGCTTTGGTGCGGTCGGGCGGTGCCGGCCGCCGCCCGATGCCGATCGTCGGGTCGCCGGCAGCTGTAGAGCAGGGCCGAATCGCACTCTGTGGCCCAGAGCGAGCCGGGATCAGCGTCCGTTCATGCGCAGCACAGTGATGGCGCCGACCGTCGTGTAGCCACGCCATTCGAGTGATGCGGCGGCCGAATAGCCGGTGAAGTCGACCACCCACCCGCCGTCCTGTCGCTGCCCGAGTTCCAGGCGGTCGAGGTCGTCCGACACAGCCTGGGGGTCGAGCAGGCCGCGGATCGGTCGCCCGGGCTCGGGCGCGTAGTCGAGAAGATGAAGCGTCTCGCCCTCGGTCCCGCCGACGACGGCGAGTGCCCCGTTCTTTGGGACGAACCGTCCAAGGTGGTCGAGGAGGTCACGCGCCTCCGGGTGGGTGTCGGCTGCGATGTCGAGGAACTGGAGCGCGAAGGAGAGCACGTACGCGAAGGGCCCTTCGTCGATCTTACGGATCGCGTCGAAGCAGTACCGCGTCGCCATCGCCAGCCATGGATGGTCTCGTACGGCTTCATCCCAGCACGCGGTGCGATACGCCTGCGTCGCGACTGCGGCCGTGATTTGCAGCGATGACTCCGAGGGATCCGCTTGTACCCAGAACGGGGCGCACGCCGCGGGGTCGCCGATCGGAAGCGCGAACGGCAGCCCGCCATCAGGCAGAGTCACGGAGTCCAGCCAGTCGAGTAGGGCTGCAGTGTGCGGCGAGGTCGCAGGGCCGGCGTCGGCGAGCGCCTCGAGCGCGTGCTGGGCGCCTCCTGGCTGGCTCTCTGGTGCACGAAGGTCCGGTTCGAGTCCCCATCCGTAGCCGCCGTCGGGGTTTCGGTAGGCGTCGAGTCCGTGGATGATGGCCTTACGAGCCGCGTCGCTGTCGGTGGTGACGGCCTCGAAGCGCCGCTGATCGAGAACTCGCGCGTGCGAGGCCATGAACGCTCTCGCGCGACCCAGGTTGATGCTCATACGAGGACCCTGTCATCCGTTGGCTACGTCAGGCTTGGACGAAACGGCCAGCCGAGGGGAACGAACACGAAGCCAGAAAGGCGAGCATTTGAGAGGGCGTCATCCTGTTGAAAACAGCTAAGCGACGCGTGTGAGCGTGGTGGGTGTCTGGCCGGTGAGCCGTTTGCTCTCACGGTTGAAGTGGGCTTGGTCGGCGTAGCCGGCTGTCGCCGCTGCACTACTCAACGGCAGGCCTGCTCGTGCCAAGTGGAGTGCATGCTGGAAACGGTGAATCCGCATGAGCGTCTTGGGGCCGTAGCCGAAGAGCCGGTTGCTGAGCCGACGCAATGATCGCTCCGATAGGTCGTGGAGCTCTGCTGTCTCACGCACGCTCAGGCCTTCGCGAGCAGCGCGGTCGAGAGATGTCGCCAGACGAAGGACGGAGCGCTCCGGGTCCGCCCGCGTCCATAGGGCGATGAAAACCCGTTCGAGCGCGTCGGCCGCGTTGTCCTCGAACGACCAGCCGTCGTGCCTGGGGAGTACGACGAGTTCCGACAACTCGACGCGCCGCTCCGTCAGTTCGTGTGCGGGCACACCGAGAAGTGCGTACGCCACGCCCGGAGCGAGTTGGAGACCCCAGGTCACCTTGCCGGCATGCGTCGGCACGATGACCGTCCGAGTGTCGGGGCCTGCCACGACGAGACGGTCCTGGAACCACATCAGATCCATCACGCCGTCGGGGGCGATGCGCTTCTCGGGACCATCTGAGAGCGCCCGCCACATCGTCGCGCCGGTTCGGACGCCTCGTCGTGTCGTATAGCTCCCCACGTATCGTCCACCTCCGCACCACGCACACAACTGCGGCCGACTGTAGTGCAGACGACTTTGGAATATCCGGGGTTCGCAGGCCCCGGACCTCGCTACCGCTATCCGCTGCACCGCTGGCCCTTACAGCGACCGCCCGCAGGACGTCACGGAGCGGTACACGTCACCTGGCTGTAGCCAAGCCATGCGAGAACAGGGCCTCGGACGCCACCTCGACTCCCCCGACACGCTCAGCGTGCGCTGGTGGGCCGGTCAGGCGGCCCGGCTGAAGCCCGCTGCGGTCGGGCCCTCGTCGCGGAGCGGAGTGAAGTCGACGTCGAGTTTCGGGTCGTACGCCTCGGGCTGGATGCCGAGTTCGTGAATGGAGTACTCGCCGAACCGGTTGATGTGTTCGGTCAGGTATGGCGAGATGTGGGCCAGGTCCTCCGGGTCGATCTCCCACCCCTCCTCCAGCAGTTGGCGGACGATCTCGGCCATGTCCAGGGCGTTATGGAACACCACGGTGTTCGTGAGCAGCGCGTTGAACTTCATCGCCTTCTCCTGCTCGACGGGGTCGTTGTCGGCGATGACGCCGCGGTTGCCGAACCCGAGCCACTGGGAGAAGCCGTTGAACGCCTCGACCTTGTTCGTCGCCGCGGTCACCCGCCGCCGCAGTGGGGCGTCCGAGAGGTAGCGCAGCAGTTGCACGGTGCGGATGACGCGGCCGACTTCGCGGAACGCGGTGTAGGTGGCGTTCTTCCGCGATCCCGAGCGCAGCCGCTTGAACACGACGAGCAGGCCGCCATTGCGGTGAGCACGTGATCACCCGGCTACTTTGCCGCTGGTGTCCGGGCTAGGACTCCAGGGCCTGCACGTGGTGGCCGGCCGGTCCCTGTTCGTCTGGGAGATGGAACTGATCAACCCGCCGGACAGACCCGACCACCGCCCGCCCGGGGTCGCCTGGATCACGACGCCGGACGGCGGTCGCTCCGACCGGGTCTCCCTCCACCACGCCCGAGGCCGCGGTCTGAATCCGCACCGCTCCCCCACCGCACCGCCTCCATGACTCAGATCACATCATGACGATCGAACTTCTCGCCCCCCGCAGCGTCGTGTCGGTGTCACAGACACCTGCACACCAGACGGAGGTCCCGATGAACCGGCCCACCCAGCACACCGACGGCTCGACGCCCGACATGGGCCCGCTCTCCCCCGGCACCCACTCCTACCGGCTGGCCGGGCTCGTCCAGCGCTACCACGTCCACGGCAGCGGCCCCGTGTGCGTCGCCCACTCAGGCGGCCCGGGCATCAACTGGGAGTACATGCGCATGCCGGCCCTCGAAGAACACCTGACCATGGTGTATATCGAGCCCGTCGGCATCGCCGAGGACAGCCGTCTCCCCTCGCACCCGCACGGGTACACGCGGGAGCGGTACAGCAGCTTCCTGGAGATTCTGATCAACCGGCTGGGCGCACCCAAGGTGCACCTGCTGGGGCACTCGCACGGCGCGTTCGTGGCCGCCTACCACGCCCTGCACCGCCCCGACCGGCTGGCGGGCGTCGTGCTGTACGAGGGCGCACCCGTCACCGGGGCCGAGCACGGCGCGGAGGCGGGCCGCATGGTGGAGGCGTTCGCCGCGAAGCACGCCGGCCATCCGGGGCTGGCCGGTGTGATGGCCGCGTTCGGCGCGATGTCGAGCATCTCCAGCGACGAGCAGACCGTGGCGGTCGCCCGGGGTGTGCTGCCGTCGTACTTCGCCGACTACTGGGGTGACGAGGAGCGGCTGGCCCCCTTCCGGGACGCGATCCGGGCCACGTACATCTCGGGGCTGGACGAGGACCTCACGCCCGACGTCATCGACGACCGCGTCGCACTCAAGGGACTGGAGGTACCGGCCCTGGTCGTCGTGGGCCGGCACGACGTGATCTGCGGAGTGCGCTGGGGACTCGAACTCGACGAACTGATCCCCGACTCACGACTGCTGGTGCTGGAGAACAGCGGTCACATGGGACACATCGAGGAGCCCGACCTGTTCGCGGACGCCGTCCGCGGCTTCGTCTTCGAGACCGCCGCCTCGCGGGACAGCGCCGCGTAGGACGGCACGACACCTCGTGACGTGCGTCGGCTCTTCCCGGGCGGACGCACGTTCCCGGGCGGACGGATGCTTTCCGGACCGACGCACATGAACTCCGCGAGGACTTCGCTCGTCCTAGTAACGGAGGGCTGTCGGCCCGGCCTGGCCGGGGAGGAAGGTCTGCTCGGGCGCTTTCTCGACGGTCGCGGTGTCAGGGCGCCGACGTCGCTACGGCCACCGAGCCGCTCTGGGACCTGGGCGTCTTCACTCCCGGCTTCCTCGGGGTGATCGTGCGCGGGTCGACCGCCTCACCCGGGGCCCCCTCGCGGTACAGGCCGGCGGGCAGGCTGTCACGGTCATGGGGCAGCAGGAAGAACACCCGGCGCTTGTACAGGCCGCTGTCGGGGTCCGGGGAGGCGTCCTCGTCCAGCAGCGCGTATCCCACCATGCGCCCGTCACGGGCGTACGGCGGCTTGGTGTTGCGTCGCCTGGTCTTGTCCAGTGCCTGACGGACGTAGTCGAGCCGTTCGAGGTTCTCCAGCCACACCACCTCGGCCTCGTGGATGAGGTCGCTCTCGGTCAACAGCGAACTCATGGCTGCAGCCCCTCCTTCGTCAGCGTGCTCCCCTGCCATGGGGCATGGCACGGTATCTGTCCGTATCGCTCCGGCCCGCTCACCGCCAGGTGGCGGACCGCTCTGAGGCCACCGCACGCGGGGCCTGATGACCATCGTAGAGCGCACGCCGACAACGGTGTAGGCCACGTGGTGGAGAGAGCCGACCTACCCCAGCCGTCATGGGTGCTCCAGCAGTGCGATGCCCGGATAGTATTTCCGCCCATTCGACTTAAACATGTCGGTCGGCGAAGCCACGCCCACTTCCTGGCGTACGCGGTTGGCGAAGGCCCGGGGCGTCGCGGGCCGGATCCCCTCGCCCGCGTTGCACCAGGAGCTGTACTCCGAGTAGAGCAGCCCCTGCTCCACCCGCAGGTCCTTCCCGGAATCGCCGTCGCGCGTGCAGCATTCGGCCAGGAAGCGGCCGATGTGGTCCTCGGTGGTGGCGTAGGCCGTCGTGGCGATACGAACCCTGTCAGGGCCCTCCAGCGGGTCCCTGGTACGCAGATAGCGCTGCGCCCCCTCGATCAGCCAGTGGAGGATTCCCGGGCCCTCGTCGCGGACGAGCTCAAAGGCGAGGTTGTCGATCCTGCGGTGCGCCGGGACCGTGCGCGTGAAGGGCAACAGGCGGATGCGCCGCCAGAACGCGAAGCCGCCCGTGGAAACCTCGGGACGGTGGTTGCCCAGCAGCCACAGGTGGTGGGTGGGGGTGAACGAGAAGTAGTCCTGCCGCATACGGCGGGCCTTGATCTTGTCACCACCCGTCAGAAGCCGGACGCGCGCCTCGTCAAACTTGTCGTTCGGCTTCAGTTCGCTGCACACGATCAGGCGGCGCCCGTGCAGTTCGGTCAGCTCGGTGGAGTGCTCCGAGAAGGCGCCACGGTCCATCAGAAAGCCCGGCGGGGCGGCGTCCGCGTAGTCGCCAAGGATCTGAATCATGATGTCGAGCAGCACGGACTTGCCGTTCTTGCCCTCACCGTGGAGAAAGGGCAGGACCTGGGCTCCCACGTCGCCCGTGATCGAGTACCCCAACAGCAGATGCAGGAAGTCGATCATCTCCCGGCCCTCGTCGTCGTCACCGAAGGTGTCCGCGAGGAAACGGTGCCAGCGAGGGGTCTCCATGGCCTGCGGGGCGACGCTGGTGGCCCGGGAGTGGAAGTCACGGGTGGGGTCGGGCTTGCGCAGATGCCCGTTGTTGAGGTCGACCACCCCGATCGGGGTGCACAGGGCGTAGGGATCCCCGTCGAGCCCGTCCGGGTCCAGGGAGATGTTCGGTGACGCCTTCGCCTGGGTCAGCAGGGCCTTCAGACCGGTGGTGGACAACGTGCGCCGCCTGTGCTGCGCGAGCTCACGGTCGCTGAAGACTCCTCGCGGGTCGGTGGCCGACATGTCCTCGGCCATCTCTCCCGCGGCCCACAACGCGGCCTTCTCCCCTCCCCCGCGCTTCCACCGGTAGCCGTCCCAGGCGAACCAGCCCAGGCCCTCGACATGGCGGAACTGATCGTGATGGAGCTGTACGAACAGGCGAGCGTTTCCCCGGTCGGAGAGCGAAGGAGGCAGCAGTGACGGCTCGGCACCTCCGCCGGCCACGACACCTCCACCGGGGGCGGCGGCAGGCTGCGCGGGAGCACCCGCAGAGCCCTGGGTGGGCAGCCGGGCGGAACCTACGACCGGGGGCGCCGACTGCAGGTCGAGCATCTGCTGCGCGGCGGCCTGCGGATCGAAACGCGGTGAGCCTTCGGCGCTGCTGCTCATGGACGTCCTTTGAGGCGGAGAGGGCGGACGGACCCTACGGCAAGGGCGTCGTCGACGATCTTTTCATTCCGGGACTGCTGCCAAGGGCGGGCGTAGTGGGCAATACGGATAAGTCGGTCTCGAATGGCGGCGTGGTCAAGGTGCCCCGCCCCGACCAGACCGCCGGCGGTGTAGGCCGCTCGGTTGAGCTTCTCCGAGAACCCGGTCCCCTCCGGGGCCTTGGCGCACTGCGCGATCTGCGCGATCAGGAGCTCCATGAGCTGTTCGGCGGAGGCTCCACGGCGGGGGGTCCGTTCCCGGGCCGGGGCAGCAGTGACGACGGCAGGAGCCTGGGGCTCGACCACATGTCCCGTACGGCGGAGTTCACGCTGGAGCCACTCGGGTAGCACGGCCGGATGGCGCGCCACCCCCTCCGCACGATAGACGCCCCGTGGCGTACGGGTCCCGGGGGCGACGATGTAGCCGCCATCAGCACGCACATCGACCTGCCAGGCGAGGGCCGTGTGCCGGGCGGATCCGGTCGAACACCTGTAGCGGATGGACGTATGGGGATTGCGGTACCAGACATGCAGTCCGCCTGACGGGGTACGCACCCGCAACGTGTGTGTGTCCTCGGCCGGGGAGGTTTCTCCCCGGTAGGCGGCCAACAGGGCCAAAGTGTCGAAACCCGAGGCCAGACCGTCGAGCTGCACCTGGTCGGGGATGGGGATTCCAGGAAGCAGGTGTCCCCGATCAGGAACGGATACCTGGTGGGCGTCCACATCGATGACCACGAGCCCCGCGGGGCCGCAGGCGACACCCACTCCTGCGGAGGGGCTGTCGGTCCACCAGCGTTCGATCAGGCCGGAATCGGTCGTCGCAGCGTGGAAGCCGTGACAAGGACGTCCTGCAAGGGGGCAGGGGCACGACGCCGGGTCGTGCCTGCCCGCCGAGCAGGCGGCACAGTTCTTGACCGGAGTCTTCCTCCCAGGGGCCAGCGGATGGACCGGCCAGCCCTGGGCGGCACACCACCGGGCAACCGCCCACGAGGATCCGGGCGTGACTCTGGCTGCGCTGTCGCGGCTCTCACCTTCGCGCGGCACAGGAATCGTCCTCGTCACTTCTGCCTGCTCGATCACTTCACACACCTGACGTGGGGGCTGTCCCCCGCCAGGGACCGAAGGGACTCTGATGCGAAAAGAGTGTAAGGCCCACCTTCGGAAAACGGAGTCTGTCTGCCCCGCGTGCCATTTCTATCAGTTCTTTGGGTCCCTTGGGTCCCTTGGGTGTGAGGTTCTCTCCCACCCAAGGGGCTGAAGGGACCGAAGAGCACAGTGCACTTCGCCTGCCATGCGGCGGTCCACTGGAGCGGCGTAGGGACCGAAAGGGGCCAGGGACCAGGCGCAGGGTCTGGGCACTCAAGCAGTCCCTGGCAGGGGGGAAGGGATCTATGCAGGTCAGAGCCTTGAGGCACAAGAAAACAGGGACTGTAGGGACTGAACGTCGCCATTATGAGCTGTAGTAGATATGTTTTGGTATGCGCGCGTGTACGAATAACTCTCTTGTCTACGTCATAATTGCGAGTTTCGGTCCCTACAGTCCCTGCAAGTTCCTGGGAAAAGCCTCTGACCTGCACAAACACCAGGGACCGAAGCTCAGGGACCGAAAGGGACCCAGTCCCTTCGGTCCCGCGGTCAGCTCTGTTCAGCCCCTGAGGCCCCGCCGAAGGCACTGGAGGCTGCAGGGACTGTCTCTCCCGTGCGCGGTCAGAGACCAGGAGCCTGAACCTGTTCAGTCCCTGGCCTCGTTACGTGGGTGTGAGCGCACGAGTTTTCCTGCTGGGTGACATGTTCTCCGCAGACCGACCCATTGCCGGCTACCGGGCAGGAGTTGTCACCTGTCCCTTAGAGGTTTTTGCCGGAAGGTTTCTGCAGACTTGGAGGCTCCCCCGGGCAAGGGCACTTCCAACGTCAGCCGACCGTTGGACCATTCATGGCGACGGCTGCTTTGCGGGTATGCGCTCACGGGAGCCGAGGGTGTGAGGGATCATGAAGCGTGTACCCGGGTGAACGGCCCCTCACCGAAGATCTCGACGACTTCCTGTGTTCGCACCGGGGACTTCCTGCACTCGCGCCCCGTTATACACAACATGCCGCTGACGGTGATCGAGAAACTGCGAACATGTGGTGTGGACGCCCATGGAGCCAAGGCCAGGGCCGGCGGCATCGCCCGGAACGACGTGGCCGGACCCAGTGGCGGAGGCAGCCGCGGCAAGGACGGTCCGCGGTGCTGGGGAAGATCAAGGAAGCGCTGGGCAACGTGAGCCTGGAGACGATGCTCACCGAGATCGACAAGCTCCTGGCGGTGCGGGCAATCGGCCTGCCGCCGGACCTGTTCATCGACGTGGCGCGGTACGCCAGCGCCGGGAACACGACGTACTACCCGCTGGGCGAGACGGCGCCGGTCCACAAGGCGATGGGCGGTGACTAGGCGGAGGTCGTACACCGCTACGCGGCGATGCTGGAGGTCGGCCGCGCCCAGAAGAGCATCTTCGTGGCCCGCCATTTTCGGCTGCGCGACCTCCAGTGGGAGATCGAGGAGGCCTGAACGTCATGGAGTCCTCCAACGGCGCGAACTCTGTCATCGCCTAGCGTTGCCGAGGTGAGGCTGTCGCAGGTCAGGCCGTACGATCGCCTCCTCGTAGCTGCGGCGGCGCAGCGACACCGAGGATGCCGGTGCGCCGATCCGGTTGGCGAGGCAAGGGCGGGGAGATCTCTTCCAACCGCCGCGACGAGCAGGAGATGTTCGTGTTGTGCCTGCGGATCCTGCAATCGGCCCTGGTCTATGTGAACACCCTGATGCTCCAAGACGTCCTGGACGAACCGGAGTGGACGGACCTGCCCACCCCCGCCGACCGCGCGGCCTGACCCCGCTGTTCTGGTCCCACGTGCAACCGTACGGCGAGGTACACCTCGACATGGCCGCTCGCCTCAACCTCACCGCGGTCACGGTGCCCAGTTCCCGTACAGCGGGCGATGAGGTGTCGGCCGAGGAACGTGCGGACGCGTGAGACTGTCCGGTCCCGTCACCGACCGGCGCCGCCCCGCCCGGGCTACCAGCCAACTTCCCAAAAGAATTTCTGCAAAAATACCTTTGGAAAGTCTTCGAGGCGTTCTAGTCTCCCGTCATGGTCAGCGATGAGCAGAAACGCGTACTCGATCCCGAGCAGGACGCAGCAGCCCTGAAGGCTCTCACACACCCTCTGCGTATCCGGCTGCTCGGGATGCTGCGACAGGACGGCCCGGCCACCGCGAGTGAACTCGCGGCCAGGACCAGGGAGTCATCCGCCTCCACCAGCTATCACCTGCGGGTTCTGGCGAAGTACGCGTTCGTCGCCGAGGCCCAGCCCCGTGACGGGCGGGAGCGCCGCTGGCAGGCGGTGCACGCCGTGACCTCCTGGAGCAGCAAGGCAATGGAAGCCACATCGGGCAGCCGCGCCTACGTCAGCTTGTCGCGCAAGGCCCAGATCCAGCACTTGGAGGCTTCTCTCGTCCGGCACGAGGCCGACATCGCCGACGGGCAGCTGGGCCAGGAGTGGGTGGAGCCTTCTGGCATCAGCGACCTGATACCCCGTCTGACACCCGAGTCGCTCACCGAACTCTGGGAGGTGCTCGACCGTAAGCTGGAGGAACTGACCACCCGCGATGCGGAAGACCCTCGCGCTGCGCAGGTCGTCCTCCTCGTTGCCGGGCTTCCCCTGGCTCCGCGCGACCCCGGCGCAGAACCGGACGCCTCTGTCCCTGCCGGGACAAAGGCCGAGGACGCGTCATGACCGGGCCGCTGGACATACGTACCGCACGCCGCCGCTACGTCACCGTCTGCGTTCTGTTCTGGCTGCCGCTGGGACTGACCATCGCTCCCCTGATCCTGCTGTTCACCGAACGTGGCATGGCTATGGCAGCCATCGCGGGTTTCTTCGCGGCACACTCCCTCACCGCCGCCGCACTGGAACTGCCCACCGGAGGACTGTCCGACGTCCTTGGACGCCGCGCGGTCCTGGCGGCCGCCGGCTTGCTGAACCTAACCGCCCTCACCCTTCAGGCCCTGGGCACCACCGGCTGGCTGCTCGCACTCGGCATGGTCCTGATGGGCGCGGGTCGTGCGCTGTCCAGCGGGCCGGCCGAAGCCTGGTACGTCGATACCGTCCACGCACACTCCGGCCCCGACGCCGAACTGCGCACCGGACTGGCCCGCGGCACCTCCGCAACATCCGCCGCACTCGCAACCGGCACCCTGCTCGGCGGCACCCTTCCCTGGCTGCTCGCGCTCGGACCCGACCTCGGCGCCCGACTGAGCGAAGCAACCTCCGGACTGGTACTGCCCCTTTCCACCCCTCTGCTCCTGGGCGCAGCGGTCGAGATCGCCTTCGTGCTGTACGTCCTGACGGCCCTGCAGGAGGCGCCCCGGCCGAAGGTCACCCTGCGCGACGTGCTCCGAGGCATCCCGGCCACAGTCGCGGGCGGACTGCGCCTGGGCGGCCGCGACGTGCTGGTCCGCCAGATCCTCCTCAGCGCAGCGGCCGCCGGCAGCGCCCTGGCCGTGATCGAACTGCTCACGCCAGGCCGTGCCGCGGCCCTCACGGGCGCACCGGAGTCAGGCGCGGTGCTCTACGCCGCACTCGCCTGTGCCGGATTCATCTGCTCCGGCATCGGCAGCCACCTCTCACCGCTGACCGCCCGGATCGCGGGTAGCGGCGAGCGCGCAGTCATGGTGAGCCTCGGCGCGAGCGCGAGCGGCCTGCTTCTGCTCGGCGCCACCACAGTGTCCACGGGAGTGGGCTCCATGGTCCTCGCGGCCATTGGCTACGGCCTGGTCTACCTCGGGCTCGGCGCGGCGGGACCGAGCGAGAACGAGATCCTGCACCGCCGTGTCGCAAGTTCGGGGCGGGCCACCGCGCTGTCCGTCCAGTCTCTCGCCCTGCAACTGATGGGAGCTCTAACCGGCTTGATCATCGGTGTCCTTCCGCCAGGCCCGCTGCCCTGGATGTTGGGAGGCACCGTGCTGCTTGCAGGAGCCCTCCTGTGGAATCACCGCAGCCGGCCCACACCCCCCGCTCCGGCGGCAACGCCTCAGCCACACACTGCGTCGTCCTCCCCCAGCACCGCCGGCTCCGACCCCCATCAGCAACACGTCGATCAGTAGCACCGGGACCAACAACCCGAAGACCCCACCCCAGCCGCCGCCCGATCCCCCGCAAGAAGCCGCAGAAGACATCCAGTCGCTCCTGGCCCTGGAGCTCCCGCAGATCGACATCGAAGTCGATCTCCTCCACCGCCCAGAACCGCCAGCACATCGGCAGCTGGTCAGACCCTCAGTTCTGCGAACTCAGCGTCAGCTGGGCGAGACAGAACTGCTTCCGTTCGAGGCAACGGCGGTACCGTCTCGCCTTCGGAGTACTGAAAAACCCAGCCGCTCACGCTGACGACATTCAAAACCTCCTGTCAGTCCTCCACCGAGGTGTCAGGAACGACCACGTTCGGCAGCGACCCCATCAAGTCCGGGTTGAAGAAGCTCAGCGGATCGGTCTGCTCGATGGCACGGCCTCGTCCACGCTCAGGGCGGTCCATCTCCCCTCGTCGGCCGTTTGGACAGAACGAAGACCGAGTCACGTGTCGTAAGAACCATCCCAGGGCGCACCGAAGCTGAGTTGGTCCGGAGAGAACCCCTCCCAGCCGTCGGGCTCCTCGCTCTCGGGCGCCTTCGCCGGCCCGGCCGCGACCAACCGCCGACGGGATGCGGGACTGAGTTTGATGACCTGCGGCATCGAACTCGTGAAGCACGGAGTGCCAGCGACACGGCACTCGGCCCTTCTCATCGAGCGCTGCGAAGACACCGCTGACATGTGCGAAGAACTGCCCGCTGTCCCACCATCCGATGGTGGACGTACGGTGGTCGAGCTCTCTTCCTACTCCCCTGCCCAAGGGGAACGAGGGTTGACTGATCGGCGAGGCTATTACGGCGTAATAGGTGAAGACCTGCTGCTCCGAAGCGACGGCTGCTCCCTGTCCTCCTGCCGTCCCTGTCTCACGTCGACCCCAGACCTATTACGCCGTAATAGGTGAAGACCTGCTGCTCCGAAGCGACGGCTGCTCCCTGTCCTCCTGCCGTCCCTGTCTCACGTCGACCCCAGACCTATTACGTCGTAATAGGTCTGGGCCGATCCCCCACACTGCAACTCCGATGCCGGGCTCGCCGCCAAGCACTTCCAAACCCGTACCCGACACCCAGGTACGCGAGTGGCCTCCATCTGTGCCACCTCCTTGGGCCCACTCGACCGGGACGGCCCGCTGCTGAACATCGACATAGGCCGTGCCGTCGACTGCGCAGGGGACACTCAAGTGGCCAGCTCAAGCGCTCACGCGCCATGTGAAGCGCTCCTTACCTTGGCGGCGGGCGACTGACGAGGGAAGCTCGGGCGCCCGAGCTCTGGGCGGGGACGGATCCCGGCAAGGCCGCGCACCACTGCACGTTGATCGACACAGACGGGACGAAGGTGCTCTCGCGCCGCGTTCCCAACAACGAGGCTGAGCTGCTGGAGCTGATAGGCGACGTCCTTGCACTGACCGAGGACGACCGGGTGACCTGGGCAGCCGACCTGAACGCGGGCGGAGCCGTGCTGCTGATCGTTTTGCTCGCCAGTCACGGTCAACGGCTCCTCCATATCCCCGGCCGCACCGTTCACCATGCCTCCCGCAGCTATCGAGGCAACGGCAAGACCGATGCCAAAGACGCCTACGTCATCGCCGACCAGGCACGGATGCACCCAGTCCTGCAGCCTCTGCAGGACTGGGACGAGATCGCGGTGGATCTGAAGATCCTCACTGCCCGCCGCTACGTCCTCGCAGCCGACCGTACTCGTGCCATCAATCGATTGCGGGCCCAGCTGCTGGAGTACTTCCCCCTTGGAGCGGGCGTTCGACTACGCCGCCTCCAAGGCCGCCGTGATCATGCTGACCGGTTACCGGACGCCGGCTGCCCTGCGCCGGGTCGGCCCGAACCGGCTGGCGACCTGGTTGAAGAACCGCGAAGTCCGCGGCGCCCAGGCTCTGGCGGACGCGGCAGTTGCCGCTGCGCAGGCCCAGCACACAGGTGTCGCAGGGGAGGCCACGGCCGCGGCCGTGGCCAGCACCCTGGCCAAGACCGTGCTGGCGCTGAACGAGGAGATCGCCGGCATCGCCTGAAGATCGCGGACCGATTCCGTGAGCATCGCGACGCGGACGTGATCGTCAGCATGCCGGGCATGGGCCCGTTGCTGGGGGCGGAGTTCATCGCCTGCACCGGCGTGCACATGGACGCGTTCGGGGGTACGGGGCGCCTTGTTGGAGTCGCCGGTCTCGCACTGGGCCGGATCAGCGGGAACATGCGCCGACCACACCGCTACCATCGACGACTCCTGCGCGTGTTCTACCCATCCGCCCAGATCGCCGCCCGCTTCTGCCCCGGCGGACTGGCCCCAATCAGGCCGCAATGCCTACCTCCGCTTCATCGCCGAAGATCCCTACGTGGTCGAAGTCCAGGACGGGACCAGCACTCAGATCGTCGTCTCGGTGCCTCTCGACATGGGCGAGCAGTGAATAGCCGAGTCCAGGGAGCGTCTCGCGGCGGCCCGAGCCGTTCTTGGTGTTGGTACAGAGGATCACCATGAGGCACTTCCCTGACCGCGAGCTGGGCCTACAGCACCTACTCCGGTTGTTTGACAACGATGATTGGGAATCAGTCACCTCACTCCCCCGTCCCCCCGAAGCCGATTCACAGTCTGTGAAACAAGGTTCGTTGGGGGCAGGATGTCGATATGACGAAGCGTGCGCGGAGTGCGAGCCGCCCCACGAAACCGCTGCTCAAAGCGCCGATGCGGATCGGCTCCCTCGATGCTCCAGCCGTCGTTGGTGAACTGCGCCAGATGCACGAGGACGCTGAAGACCCAGACGTGGAACGGATGCCTGCCGATGACGAATTGTTCGGTGCGCTGCTGTACGCGGAGAAGCACGTTCAGGCGCTGCGGAGGCAACCGCCTGAAGTCCAGCGTGCTGCGGCGCTGAAGCGCGTGCAGCTGTGGGAGTACCTGCGTGAGCAGACTGAGGTCCACCAGGTGCGTGCGGTGGACGACGCCCGCCGAGCGGGTGCCCAGTGGATCGAGTTGGCTCCGGTGATGGCGGTGGGCGCACCGAGCGGTGCCTACAACAAGGCGAAGCGACTGAAGGCCGTCGAGCTCATCGACGAGACTCCCCAGTCGCTCCCCGTCCGCCGGACGCCTGAGGCTGTTCTCAAAGCTGAGCGGCGGCTTGTCCTGGAGCAGGCCGCCGAACGCCGTGCACGGGAAGCGGCAATGCGACGGCACGAGCTCCTGGTGCCGGTTGCCACTCGGCTGCTGGAGCAGCGCGAGTTCATGCAGCGGGACGACGATGTCGACTACTGGCTGGAGGAGATCGAGGCGGTACTCCCCTACTGTCAGACGCCGCTGCAAATGGTCAGCCTCAGTCGCTATCTCGATGCCGCCCTGCGGGCTCTCTCCAAAGTGGAGAAGCGGACCGCCCGTCCCGTCGGACTTACCGATGAGGCTCGGCTGGCTCTGGCCGCGGCGGTGGAACTCCAACACGGGGAGGGCGGCGCGCGCCATGAACCCGGTTCCACCGACTCTGTGGTGTCGAGCGTGTCGGGTGTGTCGGGCGCGTGCACGTGACTGCGCCAGCCCGCGGGATGGTTGGTTCCGGCTGCCCCTCCTCTCTCTGCGCTCTGCCTATTACGCCGTAATAGGCAGAGCGCAGGAACCAGGCCTGCGGAGCGATGGAGCGCGAGGCTTGATTCCGTGTCCGAGATGGTCTGTCGCACGGCATGGCCATACGGCAGAACGGCAGACCTATTACGCCGTAATAGGTCCGAGCGCTCGACATGGTCCAGCCTGGACACCCACGGGCAGTACGAGCGTGCTGCTGTGGGTCGGATGTCGGATGCGATCGGCGTCGTGAGTGGGGGAGCGGTAGCGAGCCACCAACCGGCGCCGACGGGCGGGATGGCTTCATACAGAGTGGGACCAACCCGGCCGACTGAACCCAGCCGACCTATTACGCCGTAATAGGTAGAGGAGGGCCTCTTCACAAGTCCAGGAAGAATTAACTAACGTGTCGAGGCAGCAAATGATCTAGGACGTTAGTAAGGTAGCGTCATGAGTATGCCAGCCACCTCCAGCGACCGGGTCAAGGTCGTCTCCAAACTGCCGGGATGGCTCCGGCAGAACCTCAAGGTCAGAACCGCTCAACTCGGCATCGAGATCCAGACCGCTGTCGAGCAGGGCATCGCCGCTTGGTGCGATCTCGCCTCCGCCACCGCCACGGTCGACACCGCTGGGGCCGAGTCCTTCTCCACCTTCTTGCCGCCGGGGCAGTGGGAGGAGTTCCGAACGATGGCGGAAGAACGGCGCGTTTCCCTCATCCAAGGTCTCGCCCGGTCCGTCCAATTGTGGCTCGACACGAATCCGGCGCCCGAGATCCAGCGTTCGGACATCACCCGCCGCATCGTCGTCTGCAACCAGAAGGGTGGCGTGGGCAAGACCGCCATCACCGCAGGAGTGGGGGAGGCCTTGTCGGAGGACCCCACCTGCTTGTACCCCGTGCGTGTGGCCAAGGCTCTGACCGCCGCTCTCCGGGCTGGTGACGGCCAGGCCGACGCAGCCGACAACGATCCACTCGACATCGAGAAGTTGCCCGGACACGGACTGCGGGTACTGCTCGTCGACTTCGACCCCCAGTGCCACCTCACCAACCAACTGGGTGCGGCACCACTCGCGATGAACGGCGACAGCCTCACCAATCACATGGCGGGCGACCCCAAGGGGGAGTTGCGAGACCTCATCGTCTCTGTCGACGAGGAGAACTTCGGAGGGCGGCTGCACCTGCTGCCCGCCTGCCATGATGCCTTCCTTCTGGATGTGCGCCTGTCCGCGGTGCGCGCTCGTGAGGCGGCCCTGGAGCGGGCCTTGATGCCGCTCGAAGCCGATTACGACGTCATCATCGTGGACTGCCCGCCCAGCCTGGGCCTCAGCATGGACGCGGCTGCCTACTACGGGCGTCGGCGCGAGAGCGAGGGACCGGGCCAGTCCGGAACCCTCATCGTTGTCCAGGCCGAGGACAGCTCCGCTGATGCCTACGACCTGTTGACGAACCAGATGGAAGATCTCCGTAACGACCTCGCCCTCGACATCGACTACCTGGGCATCGTCGTCAACCTCTACGACGGCCGACGTGGATACATCGCTACGTCGTCTCTGCAGGGATGGATCGACATAAAGGATCCGAGGGTCGTCGGCCTCATCAACGACCTCAAGGAGCAGAAGGAAGCCGTCCGTATGAAGAAGCCTCTGCTGAGTTACGCGCCCGCCTCACAGCAGGCCGTCGCCATGCGCGCATTGGCCCGGGAGATCTCATGAGCAAGGCCGACCAACTGGGAGCCGGACGTTTCGGAGGCAGCGCCCGGCCCGTCAGCGCTCGCCGAGCCGCGATCGGTGCCGCCACCGGTGTGCCGACCGAAGGCATGGCCCCGCCGACCCGACTCCCGGTCAAGCTCATCAGCCCCAACCCCGAGAACCCGCGTACCGCCCTGGGAGATCTGACCGAGCTCGTGGGCAGCCTCAAGGAACACGGCCAGAAGCAGGCCGTCACGGTCATGAACCGCGACGCCTACATCAAGGCCAATCCGGCGCGTGCAAGCGATCTGGAACCCGACACCACCCATGTGGTCGTGGACGGCAGCAGCCGACTGGCGGCCGCCCGCGAGGCGGGCCTCACCCATCTCAACGTCATGGTCGACGACGAGCAGGGGAGTGACGGCGACGCCATCCTTGAGTCCGCTCTTGTCGCCAACATTCATCGCCACGACCTCGACCCGTTGGACGAGGCTCGTGCACTGCAACGCCTGCTCGCCATTCACGGATCGCAGGTCAAGCTCGCCAAGCGGCTGCGGAAGTCGCAGGGTTGGGTGTCCCAGCGTCTCGCTCTCCTCAACCTGAGTCCCGAGCTCCAAGCTGCCGTCGGGGAAGAGCCCGTCGAACTTCTGCGTTCGGTCGCGAAGGTACCGCAGGACCGTCAGGAGGCCGTCCTCCAGGAGCTCAAGGCCGAGCGGGCGAGCAAAGAAGCCGAGCGGCGGATGTCGACGCCTGCACCGGTCGCCACACCGGCTGCACCGGTCCCAACGGCTGCGTCGGTCAAACCGATTGCGCCCTACGAAGAGACCGTGTCCCACGAAGAGACCGTGCCGACGGGCTCCGCCTCCGCCGCCTCCTTCGCCGCCTCCTCCCGGGCCGTCGACGCGGGGGAGGGGGAGGAGGCGGAAGACCATGGCGTCGTGCCCATTCGGCAGCCGCAGGCGATCGTTCCGCCGACCCGCACTCACCGGCGCGAGCCGCAGGACGGACCGGCCGAGCAGGCGGAGACCGTGCCCGACCCCCGGGCCGCCGACAGCTTGCCCGGCGACGCCGACCAGGACAAGGCTGAAGCGAAGACTGCTCGACGGCTTCCGTACGACGACGGTGCCCTCCTCGCGATGCACCTCATCCGGAAAATGAGTGACACCGAGTTCGACAGGATGTTGAACATCCTGAACAAGCATCAGAGCGAGCGGGTCGGGGCGCGGACGCCCACTGATCAGTGATCACTCATCAGTGATCGCTCGTCATTCATTGCTCATCGTTGATTGTTCATACCGCGCCTGCGGCTGACGCGAGCACCATCTCGTGCCGGCCGCAGGCGTTTTCGCCTGCCTGGGTGCCCATATCGGTTATATCCATCGATAACTTCCCTTGAATCGAACAGTTCGATTCTTCGCTCAGAACGATTCTCCCGAAAGTGGGTCCGGCGCCGACGGAGCGTTCTTCGCGCTCAAGGGGTTCTCCAGAGGCGCGAGTATGTGTCCTTCCTCGCTCCTTCAGGGCCAGGATGAATCCCACCGTCCCTGCTCCGGTTGTGCGGACGTGAGGTGCGACGCGCCCCGTCGAAGACGGCTCGCTCCACAGGAACACGTCCGAAGGCCTGGATCGTGCAGCATGCGACCGACCATTTCGGCGGGACGCTCTACCTCGACCACGTCGAGCTGGGGTCCCTAGCCACGAAGGAGCAGGTGGTGGACCGGTGGAGCACCGCCGGACTGGCGGCCGCCGCCAAGCAGCTTGGTTTTTGCTGCCATAACGGGCCGTAATAGTAGGGCGGTTACCTCGCAGCCGTCTCACAGCCAGCCGCGCCGGGCGGCCTGCCAGGCCAGCTGCATGCATGTCCCGGCGCCGGCACGCTCCATCAGGTTCTGGATGCGGCGCTGGACAGTTCTTCGGCTCGGGCCCATCTGTGAGGCGATCGCGTTGCCGGCGACGCTCGCGACCAGCAGGGACAGCAGCTTGCCGTCGGCCTGTGGCAGCGATGGATGCGTCTCGGTGTCGTCGGTGGCCAGGCCGCCCGTCTCCTAGAGGTGCAGGGGGACGGCGGCAAGACAGCTGGGACATGTCGCAACGGCGACAGAGGGCCTGCAACCTGCGGTGAGACTCCCACGGAAACACACCTGCGGCGACACACCCATGGACCCACGGAAACATTCATCACCATCTTGACGGGTGACGCGTATGACTGCCATGATGTAGTCACCACCTCAACCGGTGACACGAGGAGTGTTCCGGTCAGGAGGCCACGAAGTCCTTTCGACCCAGATGGGGAGCATCAGTCATGGCAGTCAGCTACACCGCCGTTGTCGACGTCGACGGAGAGGGCCGCAACGGCGGTCGCGTCCGCTCCTCCGACGGTCTGCTGGAGACCGGTCTCGCTCTCCCGAAGGAGCTCGGTGGCGCCGGCACCGCGACCAACCCCGAGCAGCTGCTGGCCGCTGCTGGGCCGCCTGCTTCCTCGGCGCCCTCCGCCGTGCCGCCACCCTGCGCAAGGTCCGGCTGACCAGCACCACCATCACGGCCGAGATCACCCTGACCCACGGCGACGACGGCGAGTTCTCCCTCTCGGCGGTTCTCAGCCCCGTCCTCGGCGGCGTCGACCAGGCCACCGCCGAGGAACTCGCCCACGCCGCCCACCAGATCTGCCCGTACTCCAAGGCCACGCGCGACAACATCCCCGTCACCATCAACGCCGGCACCGCTGCCTGAGCCGCCCCCTGACCGCGGGTCCCGTGCTCCCCTCCACGCCCCTCGCATGGGACCCGCTACCCCCTCAGCCACCCCCCGACCGAGGAGCGAGGGCAGGACATGACCTCCATGACGCACACACATGTACGGACCGCTGGGCATCTTCGCTCCGCCCCCGGCCGTATTCCCGCCGTTTCCCCCGTCTCCGGCGCGCAGCCGTCCCGGGGCGCGGCAAGCTCTGAGGAGCTTGACCTGCCTGCCGACACACAGGTGTGGAACTGGGCGGAGAGCGTGGTGTTCTCGGGTTACGGCCCGACGACCGCGAACTTCCTCTGACGGGCGGGCCGATGGGCCGGTACGAGCGGAGATCGCATGAAAAGGTCGGCTCGCACGGGTTCGTGCCGGGCCGACCGGGGCCACACGACGGGACCGTCGATGGTGCCATCCGTGACGCGCGAGGGTGCTTTCGACGGCGGTGGCCATCACGCTCTCACCCGCGGCGTCGGGGTGCACCGGCGCCGCGGGCGTCTCAGGGGCGAAGGTCTCGATTCACCGCTCGCCGGTCGGCTTGCCGAGGTCGTGTCCGACGGTCGGCGTGTACGTGTTCAGTCTTCTCAAGATCTGTCCTTCCGTGATCGGTCGAAGGTCTCCGCCCGGGGCGCGGCCGCAGCCGCATGGCACATCTGGTCAATGCCGTGGACTGTCGTGCGTGCACACCTGGTTGAGGGCGGAGCACCCGAGATTCACACGTATCCGAAGGCCGCCAGGTGCTGGTGGCCACGTAACGAATGGGTCAACGCGGACGAGCCGGATGGCTTAAGGGCCTGACATCGGGTCCTGGCCGGGACACACAGTCAGGTGACTGATGCGGGACATGTCGACCGCGGCCGACAGTGAGACCCGACGCGCACCGACCCACCCCATGACCGAACTATCGGAACCATCGAAAGCGAGATCACAGCCATGGACATGAAGCTCGAAGTCGTCATTCTGCCGGTGTCCGATGTGGACGGCGCCAAGGGCTTCTACGTGGAGCAGCTCGGCTGGCGCCTCGACGCCGACTTCCCGATCAACGACGGCTACCGGATCGTGCAGGTGACCCCGCCCGGCTCCGAGTGCTCGATCATCTTCGGCGAGGGCCTCACCCAGCAGGAGGCGGGCACGCTCCACGGCCTCCAGCTGACCGTCACCGACATCGTCAAGGCGCAGGAGGAGCTGAAGTCCCGCGGTGTGGAGGTCTCCGGCCCGTTCCGCGACGAGACCGGCGCCTTCCACCACGCCGGTGGCACCCACCGGGTGCCCGGTCTGCACCCCGAGCGGTCCAGCTACGGCACCTTCGCCGCCTTCAAGGACCTCGACGGCAACGAGTGGTTCCTCCAGGAAGTCACCGAGCGCGCCCCCGGCCGCTGAGGCCCGGTCCCGGCGCGACCGACCCCCTGCCGCGCCGGGACCGCCCACCCCGGAGGCCACGACACCCACCCGACACCATCCAATGGGCACCCGTTCACCGGAGGACACATGACGACCGAGAACATCCGCACATACGACGTCATAGTGATCGGCGCAGGACCGGTCGGCGAGAATGTTGCGGACCGCACCACCGCCGCGGGCCTGAGCACCGTCATCGTGGAGAGCGAACTGGCCGGCGGCGAATGCTCGTACTGGGCCTGCGAACCCAGTAAGGCACTGCTGCGCCCCGCCCTGCTCCGCGCCGACGCCATACACGTTCCCGGGCTCGACCCCGCCGTCAAGGGCCCGTTGGACGCAGAGGCCGTCCTCGCGCACCGCAACCGCATGTCCGCGGACTGGAAGGACGACGGCCAGGTCGAGTGGATCAAGTCGGTCGGCATCGACCTGCTGCGCGGCCACGGACGGCTGACGGGGGAGCGCGAGGTGTCCGTGGAGACCTCCGACGGCGACACCGTCCGCCTGCGCGCCCGACACGCCGTCGCCGTGTGCACCGGCAGCCGCGCGGCCCTGCCCCCGCTGCCCGGGATCGAGACCCTGCGGCCATGGACCAGCCGGGAGGCGACCAGCGCCCAGGCGGTGCCTGGGCGTCTGGTGATCGTCGGCGCCGGTGTGGTGGGCGTCGAGATGGCCACCGCCTGGCAGGCCCTGGGCAGCCGGGTGACCCTGCTCGCCCGGGAGGAGGGGCTCCTGCCGCGCATGGAGCCCTTCGCGGGCGAGCTGGTCAACGAGCGCCTGCGGGAGTCCGGTGCGGACGTACGGTTCAACACCTCGGTCGTCGCTGCGAAGCGGGGGTCCGACGGCGAGGTCCGGATCACCCTCTCGGACGGCGATGAACTCACCGCCGACGAGATCCTCTTCGCCACCGGCCGCGCCCCGCGCTCGGCGGACATCGGGCTCGACACCGTGGGACTGAGCCCAGGTGACTGGCTCGCCACCGATGACAGCCTGACCGTTACCGCCGTCCCCGGGAACTGGCTGTACGCCGTCGGCGACGTCAACCGCCGGGCACTCTTCACTCACCAGGGCAAGTACCAGGCGCGGATCGCCGGCGCCGTGATCGCCACCCGGGCCCGAGGCGAGGAGCTCGACACCGGCCGCTGGTCCGCGCATACCGGCACGGCCGACATCGAGGCCGTCCCGGGCGTCGTCTTCACCGACCCCGAGGTCGCCTCCGTGGGCCTGACCGTCCGTGAGGCAGAGCGCACCGGTCGCTCCGTCGAGGTCGTCGACTACGAGATCGGCCACCTCGCCGGCGCCCTCCAGTACCGTCCCGACTACCGGGGCAAGGCCCGGATCCTCATCGACCGGGACCGTGAGGTCGTCGTCGGCGCCACCTTCGTCGGACCGGGTGTCGGTGAACTGCTGTACTCGGCCACCGTCGCCATCACTGCGCAGGTGCCGGTCGAGCGTCTCTGGCACGCCGTACCAGCCTTCCCCACCATCAGTGAGGTGTGGCTGCGCCTGCTGGAGACGAGGCGGGACTCATGACCACCGCACAAGACCTCGCGCTCATCGCCCTGGGCCTGCCGCCCGACCGGACCGTGGAGCAGGGCGGCCTGTCCCTCGCGCTCGCGGGGGCCGAGGCGGTCGATCTCCTGGAGAGCGGGGCGCTGACCCTGGACGGCGACCGCATGGTGCCCGGCCCGCGGGTGGCGACAGGCGACCGTCTGCTGGACGAGGCCCTCGCCTCGCTCGTTCGGCGGGGGGAGCGGTACGAGACGGTCGAGGGCTGGCTGTGGCGGCGCGGCGGCGAACTCGCCGCGGCCTACGTCGAGGACCTGGAGAAGGCCGGGCTCGTCGCGCACCCTCGGGGGCATGTGTTCCGGCTGCGGTCCGCGCGGGCCGTACCGGCCGACTCGCCGGAACATGTCCGTGCCGAGGAACGCAGGGCGTCTGGAGAGCCCGTCCTCGCCGCTCTGCTGGCCGCTCTGGGGCTCGGGAACGAGCCGTCGCCGGCCGGTGAGAACCTCATCGGGGACGCGGTCACGACGGTACTGGCCGCTGTCGGCGGCGCGGTGACGGAGCTGGAGGCCGCACAGCTGCGACGGGACGTCGAAAGCGCCGCGTTCGACAACATGTGGCGGGGCTAGACCGCTCGGCGGACGCGCCCAGGACGTGCGTACAGACAGCATCACACGTGAGAGTGTTTGACAGCCGAACACATCGTTCCGGGTAGGTGGGATCACCACACATGTGAGTGAGGTGCTCGCACCTGCCTAACGGAAGAAGGAGGGTGTTGGCCGGAGCGGGCCATCGGGACCGTGCGGACGCCGTCGTGCGCAACGGTGTGCCGCATTCGGTTCTCGCCGTGGCGGTGGCTGCGTACGAGGCGAGGCGGGGGACTTTCTCCTGGTGTGGAGCCAGATGGTGCAGCACCTCGGCCGGCAACCAGCCGCCATGCGCGCGTTGCTGCTGGACGCCCTTCCCGGCCGGGACGGATCCGGGCTCCGGCTGGGCCTGGGCGGCCGGCGAGCGGCTCGATCCCTTCAACGCGAACGTCCTCCGGGTGCTCGTCCTGCTGCTCTCCCGCACGGGCCCCGACGAGGCGACGGCGTCGGCCCTGGGCGCCCTGGTCGACACCTGTCTGCCACGTGGTGCCGCGGCACGGGCCGCGCAGCCCGAAGGTCGCCGACGCCGCCGTGAACGCCCTGGGACGACTGGGGGACTCCGCCGCCCTGGCGGAACTGAGCCGGCCCGCGACCCGGACCGCTCACGGCGGTCTCGGCTCGCGGGGCACGGCAAGCGGCTGGACCGACCGGGACATCGAGACCTATCGCAGCGTCTGGCGCGGCGAGATCCCGCCCGGTTGTGACAGCCCGGTCGTGCCCGCCAGCACCCGTGAGGTGCTCCTGCTGTTCGGCGGTATGGCGCAGGCGTCGTTCGACCGGGTCGCCAGGGCGGGCCGGGGATACATCGGCCCGTCGGCGCCGCCGGTGGTCGTCGGGCCGGCCTTCGAGCGCGCACGGGCGGCCTGGAAGGACTCGGGACGCGCGGGCACGTATCTCGTCGCTCTCGCGTACGTCGCGCTGGGCGACGAGGACATCGGTCGTGCCAACGCCCACGACTACTACCGCCCGGCCGGACCGGACGGAGCCCGGGCGAAAGTTGCCGAGGTGAGCGGGGGAGCCGACGCCGTACGGGCGACGGTCAGGGCCTTCGCGCAGCTCGGCGCCGACGGACTCATGCTCAACCCGACCGTCGACGACCTCGACCAGGTAGCACGGCTGGCGGACCTGGTTCTGTAAGGAGGGCCCCTTGCCGCACGGCCCGGAGGTGCCTCACCCGTCCAGCGTGGAGGGCCGGGTTACACAGGGCTCGTACCGGCGTGCGGCCGGGGGACCATCGTCCGCGGGACGAACGCAGGCGTTAGCTCGCCCCACCCGGCTTCGCCAGGGTGTACATGACGGAACGCTGCTGCTTGTGGCGCTGGATACGTCCCTTGGCGACCAGGGACTCCAGGGTGTTCCGCACCACCTGGGGTGTGGGGTTGCGGTCCGGGTGCTTCTCCATGAGTTCGTCCCGCAGCTCCTTCGCCAGACGTGGCTCGTCGTAGTTGCCGAGCAGGTCCGCCAGGAGTTCACCGAGCAGTGGCTGGCGCGACTTCCCCTTCGCGCCGGCCTTCGCCGTGGTGCCCGCCGGAGCGGTCCTGACCGACGCCGAACGCCGCGAGGCGGCGGGTGTCCGCTTTGCCTTCGCGACGACGGGCTCGTCCTGCGCCTGCTCGGGCAGACGGGACGCGTCCGCGAAGCCCTCGTACCGCTCGGCGAGGTTCAGGATGTCCGCCAGGAGGGCTTCCTCCTGCTTCAACATCGTGATCTTCTCCGTCAGCTCCTGCTGTCGCCGACGGTTCTCCTCCAAGTCCGACGCGGCTTGTTCTACGTACCGCGATCGGAGCGTGGCGGCTGACTGGCTGGTCACAACCGTTCACTCCCTCGATATGGATGACGTTGCGCATGGTACCCATGCCGAAGGACCCGCGCGGATAAGTGTCAACGCCAGACGGTCGGTCGGGCATGTTCACTCTTCACGATAGGCGCCGACGTGCCTGCGCATGTAGGAAGTGCCGGCCTTTCTTCAACTCCCCGAGGCTCGACGAAGTCACCCGCACGAGGTTCCCCCCGGACATACTGCCCGGTAAGTGTTTCGTCGAACCGTCCGCCGACAGCCCTTCATGGACTGCGGTATGTCGGACGTTGCCGCGACCGGTACAACGACCGGTCCCGCCCGACCGATGCCCGAGTGGGCCGGTCAGGCGGTACCGGGTTCCGCCGTACGGGGGGTGCCGTCTCTTTTCGCGGGTGCGGATCCGTCACCTGGTGACATGTCGGCGGGCGGCCAGGGCGGGCTCCTTCGCCGAGCCGTGGTGCACAGTGGCCGGCAGCAGAATGCCCGCGTCCACACCCTCGATCACGGCCAGGGAGTCGAGAGCCCGCGCGCGGTCGTTGTGGAACATGTCGGGCTGCAGCCGCGGTCCGCTGGTCCGCGAGGTGGGGTGCGCGGACACCAGGGCGTTGCCGATGATCAGGATGCCGCTCCGGGGCAGGTGGTAGGCACAGTGGCCCTCAGTGTGTCCCGGTGTGTGCGCGGACACGGGCACACACCGGGCAGGTCCAGTGCTTCCGGCGCCGGGAAAGCCTGCGGCTCGCAGACGGGGACGTGGGTGGTGCCGCCGGCCCGGAGGGCGTGCACGGCCCACGGGAGCACACCGGGCCGCCATGCCTGCGTGAGGACCTGTCCGACGGACACCCGATTCAGCCGCGCACCGTGACCGGGGGAGTGTTGTACCCCTCGGCCCGCAGCCTCGGCCGGCCCGAGGCCAGGGAGGACGCGGGCCACGACAACGTCACCGTGCGCGTCTCACCGGGCAGCAGCCACAGGTAGTTGTCGTCGTAGAGCGTCGGCAGGACCCAGGCGCCGTCGTCGTCCAGCCGGGAGAGCCGGACCATCGCGGCGACCATGGAACCGCGGTTGCGGACCGTGGCGGTCACCGTCCGGCGGTCCCCGTCACGCGACACATGTGACAGGGTGGCCGACAGCCTGGCCTGCTGAACCCGGTTGAGGGCCTGCAGCGCCTCGGGGGCGCGGCAGCGCCAGTAGGTGTTGCGCGACAGCACATGTCCCCGGTCGTCCGTGAGGGTCAGCCGCAGCAGGTGCAGGTCGGGCAGGTCGTCCGTGGGCGCCGCGGTGAACGCCGCCGCGGAGGCCGCGGGGCCCACGTCGACGCGGGCCTGCCGGGTGCTCGCGATCCGGCGGTCGGACAGGTCGTACGTGTCGGCGGTGACCGTCGCGCCCGTCAGTGCGCCGCGTGTGTGGTTGACCGCGATGACCTGCCACTTCACCGGGTCGGCCTGGACGTGCAGGGGCTCGCAGGCGCTCCGGCAGCCGAAGTAGGCGCCGTTGACGTCGAAGTCGTAGTCGTAGGTGTACCAGACCGTGCTGTGCCAGGCCGGGTGGGACATCCACAGCATCAGTCCGCTGGCGTTGTCCCACAAGTTGGCGTTCCACGCCTCGAACATGGCCTGGAAGTTCTTGTAGTTGACGAACTGCGCCTTGCGGGTGAAGTCGTCGAGGTCGCGGGCCGTGCCGTGCCGAGGCGGGTCTCGATGGCGGCCTTGTAGTTCTGCGGTGCCTGGTTGCCCTGCTCGCTCCAGTCGTGGTGGTACCAGGCGCCGCCGATCGGCCACTCCGGCTCGTCGCCCACCACGGCGCGCACGCTCGCGGCGGTGGAGACCACGGGCATGCCGATCTCCGGCGCAGCAGTTCGTCCCAGCCCCAGTTTCCGCCGCGGACCAGCACCCGCACGCCGTTGACGCTGATCTTCAGCGGGTCGGGTTTGTTGCTGACGGTCCGCTCATCGCTCCAGGGGGAGCCGTCGTCGGACACCTGGATGGTGTACGTATTCGGATAGGCCCGCTCCCACAGCACCGCGACGCGGTCGAAGCGCCGGGCCGAGCCGAGGTCTTCGCGCTCGCCGCGTACGTCTCCGTCGACGCCGTCCGCGCGCTCACGGGCACCCGGGAGGCGGAGCGGTCGATCCCCGGCATCGTCATCGCCGCTCACTGGCGATCATGCCGTTCCTCTCCGCCGCCCAGCGCAAGGCCGGCCGGGAACTCGGCTCCGCCTCCGCGGTCGCCGACTCCAAGCAGACGCTCCTGTGCACGTACCTGTCGGCCGTGCTTCTGCTCGGCCTGGTCTTCAACGCCACCCTCGGCTGGTCCTGGGCCGACCCCATCGCCGCCCTGGTCATCGCCGCCATCGCCGTCAAGGAAGGCCGCGACGCCTGGCAGGGCAAGGGCTGCTGCGTACCCGCCACCGTGGCGGCCCCGTCAGTGGGGACCGAGGCGGACGCGTGCGGCTGCCGTCCGGGCTGTGGCTGCTGCACGAACGAATCGGAGAAGAAGCAGTGAACGGGTGGGCCTGGGCGGCACTCGCTCTCTACCTGGGATGGGCGGTCCTGGCCTTCGGCGTCCGCGCCGTTGTCCAGCGACGCCGTACGGGTGACGCGGGCTTCCGCGGCATCTCCGGCCGTCCCGGCGAAGCCTCCTGGTGGGCCGGTGTGCTGTTCGTGGCCGCCCTGCTCGCAGGGGTCGTTGCTCCGGTGGCCGCGCTCGCCGGACTGACCACCGTGAGCATGGCCGTTGTACAGGGAGCCGGACTGGTGGTCCCCCTCGCGGGGATGGCGGCGACCCTGGCCGCGCAGACGAACATGGGCGCCTCATGGCGCGTGAGCGTGGACGCGGCCGAACGCACCGAGCTGGTCACGGACGGGCTCTTCACCCACGTGCGCAATCCTGTGTTCACCGCCATGACGGTCACTGCGGTTGGCCTGGCCCTGATGGTGCCGAACGGGGTTTCCCTCCCTGCCCTAGCCGCACGGGTGACTGCGATCCAGCTCCAGGTGCGTGTCGTGGAAGAGCCGTATCTCCGCGTCCTGCACGGCCCCTCGTACGTGGCCTACACCGCCCGTGCCGGCCGATTCCTCCCCGGTATCGGCCGGTCTGCCGCCCACCTGCCGTAGCTCCTCGGCAACCACACAGCACGGGTCGGTCAGTCCTCATCGTCCTCGACGGAGTCCGGGTTCCGGAAGGGGCGCAGGCCCTGGCCGGGTCCGCTGGCCTTGATGGTGAACAGGTAGCGGCCCAGGAAGGCGGCCGGGGCCGACCTGTATCCGGACCACGGCCAGAGATTCGTGGGCTGGTCGTCGGCGAGGGCGGCCCCAATGGCCCCTTCTGAGGCCACCGGCCCTGCGCGAGGGTGGTGAGCAGGCAAGGCGTGGCGGCCTCCGCTGGCGCATTCTGGAGGTGGGGCTTGCCCACCGGCCGAGGAAGGTGATCGGCATGATGTGGTACGACGGCGGCTGGGGCGGCTGGTTCTTCATGGCCATCTTCATGGTGCTGTTCTGGGCGCTGGTGATTGCCGGGATCGTCGCGCTCGTCCGCTACCTCGCTGGCGGTCATCACGGCCACCAGGGCGGCCCGCTTCCCCCCTCCGGTGAGCCCGGGTGGGGAAGCAGGCGAGCGGAGGACCTGCTCGCCGAACGGTTCGCCCGCGGGGAGATCGACGGGGACGAGTACAAACGGCGCCTCGCACTGCTGCGGGAGCACCAGTGAGCGCGAACCGCCCGCACGGGATCTGGCTGGTTGCAGGGGCAGCCGCCGCACTGGTGCTGGGTATCGCGACCACACTGCTGTTCGCCGCCACCGGCGCCTTCCACGGCAGTGCGCCGGCAGCCTGGCGAGGGCCAGGGACGCAGTGCAGTGCGCCTGCCCTGAAAGGCCACGTGGTGGATGTGACCGTGGGGGACATGGGGCCGGGCATGATGGGCCGCCCCAACTGGCGTACCCCGGGCCCCGGCTGGCAGGGCATGGGCATGATGCGTCTAAGCGCCGCACCGAGCACAGTCCCGGCTGGCGTGGTGTCGCTGCGGGTCATCAACGTCGGCGCCCTCCCCCACGAAGTGGTCGTGCTGCCCCTGCCAGCGGGTCAGGCCGCGGGGGAACGCCCCACCGGTTCTGATGGGAAGGTCAATGAGGCGGGCAGCCTGGGTGAGGCTTCGCGCAGCTGCGGTGCGGATACCGGGAACGGCATCACGCCCGGCGCGATGGCCTGGACCACGGTGACGCTGCAGCCCGGCCGCTACGAGCTGGTCTGCAACTTGCCCGGCCACTACATGGCCGGCATGTACACGGAGCTGGACGTCACACGGTGACCACGGCAAGCACGCCTCGGCGATCTTCCGGGCCTTCGCCTTGTCGTACGACAGACCCGCCCGCTGCCGTACGGCGGCTCGCTGCCGCTCCGCCGTACGGTTCGCGGCTCTCGGCGCGGTGCCCTCCGGCAAGTCGACCATCGCGTCCGGACCCTCGTCCAACTTCGGGAAACGACCCATGCGCTGGTACGACTTCAGTGCCCTCCTAGGCCAGCAGATGCTCGTCAGGGCGGCGGCCCACTCGACCTCGTCATAGCTGGTGAACCTCCACTGGAACAGCTGTGCCGTGGCGTTGTAGCGGTCTTCGAAGGCTCGGAGCCGGTCCCCTGACCTGGGCAAGGTCGGTGAAGTCGTTTGGCGTGACGACCTTGCGCTGCACGACGGAGAAGAAGATCTCTACCTGGTTCAACCAAGAGGCGTGCACCGGGGTGTGGACCAGTACCGCGTTCGGGAACGCGGCGGTCAGCCGGTCGGCGGCCTTCTGCCCCCGGTGAGAGGAGCCGTTGTCGACGATCCAGAACACCCGCTTGGCGCTGGCGTACGGAGTAGGTGTCTGGGGCCGTCAGCGGGTTCGGCCGGTGTGTCCGGGCCACGCCGTGACACCGTCTGCAGGACCGTCCTTTCCCCTGTTGCCGCCCGCTGTGGCCGATCTCAGCAGGGCATCGAAGTACAGTGGACTGCGTAGTCCACTGTGGGGAGACGGATCATGCGTGGGGAACTGACAGCGAAGGGGAAGGCGACGCGGAGCCGGATCATCGAAGGGGCAGCGGCGGTGCTGCGGCAGAAGGGGGTGGCTTCGGTGACGCTGGACGACGTCATGGCGCGCACGCAGACCAGCAAGAGCCAGCTGTTCCACTACTTCCCGGCCGGCAAGGACGAACTGCTCCTCGCGGTGGCCCAGTTCGAGGCGGACCAGGTCCTGGAGGACCAGCAGCCCTATCTGGGTTGCCTGGACTCCTGGGAAGCCTGGGAACAGTGGCGGGACGTGGTGATCAAGCGTTACGAGGGACAAGGGGACGAGTGCCCGCTCGGGTCGCTGTTCCTTCAGATCGGGCGCTCGACCCCCGGGGCGCGCGCGATCGTGATCGAGTTGATGCGCCGCTGGCAGGAGAGCCTGGCCGTGGGCATCCGGTCGCTGCAGGAGACCGGCCGCCTTCCCGCCGACCTCGATGTCGACGCCAGGGCTGCCGCGCTGCTGGCCGCGATTCAAGGGGGCGTGTCGATCCTGCTGTCGACAGGCCAGTCCACCCACCTGCGCGCGGCTCTCGACCAGGGGATCACGGACCTGCGCCGCGTGGGCAGCGCGGTGCCGTGACCCCCGAACGGACGGCGTCTCGATTCAGCCGGCGATGACGGCGGCGGCAGTGCGGCCACCGTCGACGTCGAGCACGATGCCGTGCACGAAAGACGACTCGTCACTGGCGAGGTACACGGCAGCGCTCGCGATGGCATCCGGAGTCCCCATCCGGCCCGCGGGGGTGCCGTTCATCATGACCTCACCGGGATGGGTCTCCCCGGGGGCGGGTGTCTGCACCACGCCCGGGGAGATCGCGTTCACACGAACACCCAGCGGCCCGAACTCCGCCGCCCAGGCCCGCGTCAAGGTCTCCACGGCTCCCTTGGTGGAGCTGTAGAGAGCACCGACCGGAATACCCAGACGAGCGATCCACGAACCCAGATTGATGACTGCTCCGCTGCCCGCCTGCGCCATCGCGGGGGCGACGGCCGCGGTGAGGAAGAATGGCGCCTTCACGTTGACCCCGTAGACCTCGTCGAACGTCTTCTCATCGGTGGCTGCCGTGGTGTCTGCGGGGTAGATCCCCGCATTGTTGACCAAGATGTCGATACGGCCGCCGAGGACCCGCGTCGCCTCCCGCGCCAGCGACTGCGAGGCCGCCGCACTCCCGTCCAGAGCCGCCTGCACGAAGTCGGCGTGACCACCCAGCGCGCGGATGCCATCAACGACTTCCAGACCGCGCCCGGCACTGCGCCCGGTGACGACGACATGCGCCCCTTCGGCCGCGAACGCCTCCGCGATGGCCCGCCCGATGTTGCTGGTCGCTCCCGTCACCAGGGCGGTCTTTCTCTCAAGGCGCCTCGACATGGTCCACTCCGTTAGTTGGTTCTCCGCTACGAACCCGCGCGGCCGTTCCGCATGCCGCGTTCCGGCCGCTCGGGGCCCTGAAATTCAGGGTGGAGGCCCACTGTGCGCTGACATAATTGGACCTGCAAGTCCAGAATTTGGGCCGTTCTGACACCGCGCGTTCACCCAGCCCAAGCCTCGCCCGAACGGCGAGACTGAAGACCGACTCTGCTGCTCAATTCCGTGCGGCGTGACGGTGGGCGCGGGATGATCGTCCGTGCGGCCGTTGTCCCGTCGTGCGGCCGTGGGGGTGATGCGA
>NZ_JBITER010000035.1:0-26461 GCF_044455345.1 Streptomyces sp. NPDC051286
GTATCGGGGCGACCCTCCGCCTTGCGATCGCACGCACCAGACGCCGCCAGGCCCGCCCTACGGGCGGACGACGCTACTTTCGAAACACGCCCTAGTGCCGTGACCGGCAGTGTGTGCCCCATGAGGAGCGTCGTCCGGTGCGTGTGACTGCAAGGTGGCCGGACGTCCTGGGGCGGGGTCTCCGCTGCTCGAACGGAGCTGAGAGCCTGTGGAAGGAGCTACCAGGGCTTTCGGGCGAGCGGGCGTGCTGGGCGGCGCGACGGGGCAAAGCCTGCCGGGCGGGGCGTTACGTGTTCTTCGCGCGACGCAGCCAGATCATCCCGGTGACCGGCAGGATCACCGGGATGAACAGGTAGTCCCTGCCGAGGTACGACCAGACGGTGGCGTCAGCGAAGGCGGACGGCTCGACCAGCGTCCACGTACCGACGATCAGTACGCCCGCGAGCTCGGCGGCGCAGCACACCAGTGCCGTCCGGCGCGCCTTCTCGCCGCCGCGCACCAGCGAGTACGTGATGAAGCCGTACACCAGCGCGGCGACGGCCGACAGCACATAGGCGAGCGGCGCCCTGCCGAAGTCCAGGATCATCTGGACGATCGCACGGGAGGCGGCGGCCACGGTGAACACCCCGTAGAACCAGACCAGTACGCGGCCCGGTCCGGTGCCCAGCTGGAAGCCGGTCTTCTCGCCAGCGGCGCGGCGATCGGTGTCGGTCACGTCAGCTTCCCCAGATGTCGTAGAGCCGTACTTGCAGGACGGCCAGTACGACCGCGCCCGCGGCCACCGTCACCGAACCCCACCGGGTCCGCTCGGCCAGCGACAGGAAACCCGCTGCGGGCACGGCCGCGAAGGCGCCGATCAGATAACAGATGAAGATCGTCATGCCCTGCTCCGGCCGCTCGCCCCGGGCCAGTAGCACGATGCCCGCCACCAACTGGGCCAGCGCCAGCAGCGACACCACGGCCATTCCGATGAAGTGCCAGTCCTTGGTCGGCTGGTCCCGGTAGGCGGCGAAACCGCACCAGGCGGCGAGGGCGAGCGCGGCCACGGCGACCGCGACCGTCAGGGCGACAAGCATGAGGCGAGGGTATTACGGACCGGACGACGTCCCGCGTGCGCCCCCGCGCCCGGGCCGGCCCGGTGTGGATGCGCGTGCAGATCCGCGCCCGGGCGCTGCTTCCGACGGCAGCGATCAAGACCGTGGCCTTGGCCACAACGCACGACAGGTGCGGACCGCTCGACGATGGCTTCCCCTCGCCCGCTCGCCGTATCGTCGCAGGTCACGGGCGGTGTCACCGGGAGCGCGGCCGTCCGGTGTGGCGGTCCACGGACTGACCGGACGTGTCCGCTATTCGGACACCCGGGCTCGGTGGAACCTGACGTCTGTTTTACTTGCCCCATGACCACGACGAGCAGCCGCATCCTTGCGACCGAGGCGATCACCACGCCCGGTGCTCGTCGTATGTGTCGAATGCGCGCCTTCTGAGGGCCCCCGCCTGAGCCTCGCGCCCCGAAGCGAGACCGAGCCCCTGCCGTCCGCACCCTGCGGAACGAGCCTGCCCCCGCATGCGCTGCCCCCCGGTCACCCGCCGTCCGCAGCCCTGCCGAGACCCACGGGCCCGAACATCCGAGTCCGAACCGTCTCATCAGACGAACGCCCCGTGCCCGGCGGACACCGCGCCGTGCACTCGACAGTGACGGAAACCCTGTGATCACCACTACGGGCCTCACGAAGGTCTACCAGTCGCACGGCCGTGAGGTCACCGCTCTGGACGGCGTCGACCTGCACGTCCGCGAGGGCGAGGTGTACGGCGTCATCGGACAGAGCGGCGCCGGCAAATCCTCCCTGATCCGCTGCGTCAACCTGCTCGAACGCCCCACCTCCGGCACCGTGACCGTGGCCGGCCAGGACCTCACCGCCCTCGCGGGCCGGGGCCGCCGGGCCGGCAAGGGGCTGCGCGAGGCGCGCAGCCGCATCGGCATGGTCTTCCAGCACTTCAACCTGCTGGCCTCGCGCAACGTCCAGGACAACATCGAGCTGCCGCTCGAAATCCTCGGCGTCCAGGGCCGGGAACGCGCCCGCAAGGCCCTCGAACTCCTCGACCTGGTCGGCCTCGCCGACAAGGCGAAGGTGTACCCCGGCCAGCTCTCCGGCGGTCAGAAGCAGCGCGTCGGCATCGCCCGCGCCCTCGCCGGGGATCCCAAGGTGCTGCTCTCCGACGAGGCGACCTCCGCCCTCGACCCCGAGACGACCCGCTCCATCCTGCAGTTGCTGCGCGACCTCAACCAGCAGCTCGGCCTGACCGTCCTGCTGATCACGCACGAGATGGACGTCGTCAAGACGATCTGCGACTCGGCCGCGCTCATGCGGAAGGGACGCATCGTCGAGTCCGGCACCGTCGGCGAACTGCTCGCCACCCCCGGCTCCGAACTGGCCCACGAGCTGTTCCCGGTCGGGGGTACAGCCTCCGGCCCCGACCGCACGGTCGTCGACGTCACCTTCCACGGCGAGGCGGCGTCCCAGCCGGTGATCTCCCAGCTCTCCCGTACGTACAACATCGACATCTCGATCCTGGGCGCCGCGATGGACACCGTCGGCGGCAACCAGATCGGCCGGATGCGGATCGAACTGCCCGGCCGTTTCGAGGAGAACGTCGTACCCATCGGCTTCCTGCGCGAGCAGGGACTGCAGGCCGAGGTCGTGGACACGGCTGCCGCCGACATCCCCGTACAGACTCCCGCCCCGCTCACCCAGACCCCGCTCGCCAAGGAGGTGGCCAAGTGACCTGGTCCGAAATGCAGCCGCTGCTGTCCCAGGGAACCGTCGACACCCTCTACATGGTGCTGTGGTCCGCGCTCGTCACCGTCCTCGTCGGACTGCCCCTCGGCGTGCTGCTGGTCCTCACCGACAAGGGCGGACTGCTCCAGAACACCGTGGTGAACAAGGTCATCGGCGTGATCGTGAACATCGGCCGCTCGCTGCCGTTCATCATCCTGCTGATCGCCCTGATCCCCTTCACCACCTGGGTCGTCGGCACCTTCATCGGCCCGACCGCGATGATCGTGCCGCTCGCCGTCGGCGCGATCCCGTTCTTCGCCCGGCTCGTCGAGACATCGATCCGCGAGGTCGACCACGGGCTCGTCGAGGCCGTCCAGTCGATGGGGGGATCCATCCCGACGATCGTCCGCAAGGTCCTGCTGCCACAGGCCCTGCCGTCGCTCGTCTCCGGGATCACCACCACCGTCATCGTGCTCATCGGGTACTCCGCGATGGCCGGCGCGGTCGGTGGCGAAGGGCTCGGCTCCAAGGCCGTCACCTACGGATTCCAGCGCTTCGACAACCGGTTCATGCTCATCACCGTCGCGCTGCTCATCGTCATCGTGACCGCGGTCCAGCTGATCGGCGACATCGCCGTACGCCTGCTGGCCCGCCGGGGCCGCACCGCCTCCTGAGACTTTCTCTCCGCTCACAAGCCCGAACTCCTTGTCCGGGCGCACCACCCTCACCCAGAAAGAGGCACTTTTCGTGCGTAAGAACATCAAGATCACCGCAGCTGCCGCCGCCACCGCCGCCCTCGCCCTCGGCCTCACCGCCTGCGGCACGTCGTCCGACCCGGCCTCCAAGAGCGAGACCGGCGCGAAGGCCGACACATCCAAGGCGCTCGTCGTCGCCGCGTCCCCGACGCCGCACGCCGACATCCTGAATTTCGTCAAGAAGAACCTGGCGGCCAAGGCGGGCCTCAAGCTCGAGGTCAAGGAGTTCACGGACTACGTCCTGCCGAACACCGCCACCGAGAACGGCCAGGTCGACGCCAACTTCTTCCAGCACCAGCCGTACCTCGACGACTTCAACAAGAAGAACAACACCCACATCGTCGCGGTCGCCAATGTGCACCTGGAGCCGCTCGGCCTCTACTCCAACAAGGTCAAGGACCTGAAGGACATCAAGGCCGGCCAGACCATTGCCGTACCGAACGACACCACCAACGAGGGTCGCGCCCTTCAGCTCCTCGCTGCGAACGGCCTGATCACCATCAAGGACGGCGTCGGCACCAACGCCAAGATCAGCGACATCACGGACAAGAAGGGCCTGGAGTTCAAGGAGCTGGAGGCCGCAACCGTCCCCCGCGCCCTGAACGATGTCGACGCCGCCGTCATCAACGGCAACTACGCCATCGAGGCCAAGCTCAAGCCCTCCAAGGACGCCCTCGCGCTGGAGAAGGCGGACGGCAACCCGTACGCCAACATCCTCGCCGTGAAGGAGGGCAACGAGAAGGACGTCCGCGTCCAGAAGCTCGTGAAGCTTCTCCACTCCGACGAGGTCAAGAAGTTCATCGAGGACACCTACCAGGGCTCGGTCATCCCCGCCTTCGGTTCCCTCGGCAACTCCTGACATCCGTACCGCATCCGCGTGGCCGAGCCCCGCGCACCCCACCGGGGGGCGCGGGGCTCCGCCGCGCGGACCCGGCCATGCGCAAGGTCCGTCCCATGCTGCATGCTGTGCCTTTACACGGTCTTCGGCATGGAGCTGCGCATGACTTCCACCTTTCCGTCCATCTCCATCAGCACGGATCGGTTGGTGCTGCGCCCCTTCGACATGTCCGACGTTCCCGCGTACGTCGAGATGATGAACGACGAACTCGTCACCGCCTGGACCGGGGCACCCCACCCCTACACCCAGGTCGACGCCGAACGCTGGGTCCGCAGGATCGCTCCTGCACAGCGAACGGGCGGCGACGGCATCGTCTTCGCCGTCACCGAATTCCTCACCCAGCGCCTCGTCGGCTCGGTCCGGCTGCGCAACACCGACTGGCACACCCTCGCCACCGAGGCCGCATACATCACGGCCCCCTGGGCCCGCGGCGAGGGATACGCCACCGAGTCCGTCCTCGCCGTCGCTCAGTGGCTCTTCCGCGACCAGGGCTTCGAACGCATCGAGCTGCGCACCGCCGCCGACAACACCGCCTCCCAGCAGGTCGCGCAGAAGCTCGGCTGCATCAGTGAGGGCGTGCTGCGCAACGCCCGGATAGCGCGCACTCAGACCGAGGACGGAGGCTGGACCGACATCAGGACCGACCTGATCGTCTGGGGCCTGCTCCCCGAGGACCTCGACGGAGTCGCCGAGCAGCTGGCCGACGCGGGTGGCTACAGCACCTACAGCGACTGGAACTGACGCAGGGGACCGCACCGGCACGGACCGGTCCGGGACCGGATAGTCTCACCCTGCCCGCCCTCTCGTGGGCAGCCCACCTGCGACGACTCCAGGAGACTGACGACAGATGGCCGACCGGGTCACGGTGATCGGCTGGGACGGCTCGCCCCTGACCGCGGTGGCCGCGGCCGCGCTCTCGGCCGCCACCCTCGTCGCGGGCGCCGCCCACCACCTCGCTCTCCCCGAAGTCCCGGCAACAGCCGAACGGATCCGCCTCGGCTCCATCGACCTGGCCGCCCGCAGGATCGCCGGCCACCGCGGCACCGCCGTGGTCCTCGCCGACGGCGACCCCGGCTTCTTCGGGGTCGTACGCAACCTCCGCGCACCCGAACACGGCCTGGAAGTCGAAGTCGTGCCCGCCGTGTCGGCCGTGGCCACCGCGTTCGCCCGCGCCGGAATGCCCTGGGAGGACGCGCAGATCGTCGTCGCCCACCCCCGCACCCTGCGCCGCGCCGTCAACGTCTGCCGCGCCCACCACAAGGTCGCCGTCCTCACCTCGCCCGGCGCGGGACCCGCCGAACTCGCCCTGCTCCTCGACGGCGTCCACCGCACCTTCGTCATCTGCGAGGAACTCGGGACCGCACGCGAACAGGTCACCGTCCTCACCTCCGACAAGGCTGCCGACCACGTCTGGCGCGACCCGAACGTGGTGATCGTCATCGGCAGCGGACCCGAACAGCAGACCACCGGTGGCTGGATCTCCGGCCGCCACCCCCACGGCGTACGGGGCTGGGCGCTGCCCTCTGACGCGTACCCGGACAGCGCCACCGACCCCGAGGGCGAGTCCCCGGGGCTGCGCGCCGCCCAACTCGCCCGCCTCGGCCCGCGTGGGGGCGACCTCGTCTGGGACATCGGCTCCGGCAGCGGCGCCCTCTCCGTGGAGGCGGCGCGGTTCGGTGCGGCGGTCCTGGCGGTCGACAGCGACCCGGACGCCTGCGCCCGAACGGCCGCCGCTGCCCACGCCTTCGGTGTACAGCTCCAGGTTGTCCAGGGCCGCGCACCCCATGTGCTGGAACGGCTGCCCGAGCCGGATGTCGTACGGATCGGAGGTGGCGGCGTCCCCGTCGTCACCGCCGTCGCCGACCGCCGGCCCGAACGGATCGTCACCCACGCCTCGACCCGCGACGAGGCCGAAGCACTCGGCGCCGCACTCACCGGGAACGGCTACACGGTCGAGTGCGCACTTCTCCAGTCCGTCGAACTCGACACGTCCGCATGGGTGGAGCGCGAACGCTCGGTTGTGTTTCTGCTCTCGGCAGTGCGATCGGACCTCGCCCCGTGACCCGGTCGGCGAACTGCGCGAGGTAGGCTGGCCGATCGTTGCACCGCACCTGGACGTTCGTCGGTTCGTTCGTCAATGTCCGGAAAAGGGGACCGTTTTGGGCCTCGTTGTGGTACGGCAAACCCCGGGGGGCGCCCAACGTGGCGCAGCCCACAGCGAGCCGTGGCAGAACTGCCTGTCGCGGCGGCGAACGGCCGCGAGAATGATGTACGCCCGCGTCCGATTCGTGCCGCGCGGCGAGCCCGCTCGTTCTTCATGACGAGCACCGGCGTGCCGTGTTCGGGCGTCCCGGGCGAAGGGCCGAAGGAGCACTGACGATGGGCGAGGGGTACGCATGAGTGACACCGGCCAGATCCCGGGCGAGGGACTGCCGGAGAACGCAGGCATGGTGGAGCAACCGGGCATCCCCGCCCCGGGTGCGTACACCTTCCTCGACCCCTCCGAGCATGTGTCCGAGGACGACGACCTTCTGCTGATGCCGAGCCCGCAGGGCGCCTGGAGCGACCAGCAGGTGGCCCCGTTCCCCGGTCAGCCGACGGACGGCGGAGCCGTGCAGGCGCAGGCACCCGTGGCCGAGCAGGCCGCCTACCAGGCGCAGCCGCAGAGCCGGCCCGCCATGCAGGCCGCACAGGCCCAGGGACCCGTGCAGGTCCAGGCGCCGGACCCGGCGGTGTACGCCGTGCAGCAGGCGGTGGCCGGAGCGATGACCGAGACCGGGCAGGGCACGCACGAGTCCGGCGGCCGCGACTCGGGTGCCGTCGACCTCAATGGCGTACGCATGCCGGCCCAGGCGCCCGCTGCGGCACAGGCTGCGGTGGCGCAGGCCGCCGGCCCCGTACGCCGACCGCTGCACCGCGGTCCGGGCTCGGGCGAGTCGACCCCGTCGTACGGCGGGACGCCGACCGGCGGAGTGGTCCGTTCGCTCGCCGACCGAGGACCGGCGGGCGCGCCGCAGACCCCGGCGCCCGCACGGCAGGCGGGACCGCCCACCACCGGTCCCGAGTACTTCGACCAGCCGGGTACCGAAGCAGCTGTGGTGCCGGGCCCGCAGCTCGGCGAGATCCCGCCGCAGGGCGGGAGCCCGTGGGCGGCCCATGTGCCGGAGCAGGTCGTGGCGCCCGTGGCTGCGGAACCCGTCGCAGAAACGGTCGTTCCGGAGTTCGTCGAGCCCGCCCCGGTGGCCGAACCGGCTGCAGAGCCGGTCGCCGTGCCGGCTGCGGCCGAGGTTCCGTCCGAGCCGTCCGCGGAGGCCGTCGCTCCGGTGGAGACGCCGGTGGAAGCGGCGCCCGCAGGCCAGTTCGTGCCGGTGGAGGGGTCGGTGCCGACCACCCCGCAACTGGCCCCGACGCCGGTCGCGGAGCCGGTCGTGGCATTCGAGCCCGCGCCCGAACCCCAGCCCGAGCGTGTGGCGATCGCCGTCGAGCCCGCACCCGCCCCAGTCGTCGAGACGGCCGAGACCGTCCGTCCGGTGGAGGCGGTTGAAGCACCGACCGCCGAGCCGGTGGCTGTTCAGGAGCCGGTTGCGGCCGCCGAGCCGGTGGCTGTTCAGGAGCCGGTTGCGGCCGCCGAGCCGGTGGCTGTTCAGGAGCCGGTTGCGGCCGCCGAGCCGGTGGCTGTTCAGGAGCCGGTTGCGGCCGCCGAGCCGGTGGCTGTTCAAGAGCCCGTCGCCGCCCCCGAGCCTGCCACCGCTCCGGAGGAGCCCGCCCCCGCGCCCGTCCTCGTGGCCGAGGCGGCGCCCGAGACGGTGGCGGCCCCCGAGCCGGAGCCCGAAACCGGCCCCGAGGTCATCGAGACCCCGGACGTCACGGCCCCCGCGGTTGCCGCCGAGCCTGCAGAGGTCTCCGGGCACCCGGAGCCGGCCGGCACGGAGTCCGTTGTGGACGAGCAGCCCGGCGAACCGGCCCAGGCCACCGCCGCGGCAGAGCCCGAGGCTCCCGCCTCCGCACCCGCCCCCGGCTACGACGAGGCCGAGCGCGAAGCCGTGCTCCGGGTGATGCGCGAACGCCGCGACATCCGCAACGGCTTCCGCAGCGACCCCATCCCGCACGAGGTCCTGCTCCGCGTCCTCGAAGCCGCGCACACGGCGCCCAGCGTCGGCCACTCGCAGCCCTGGGACTTCGTCGTCATCCGGTCGGCGGAGACCCGCCGCTCCATGCACGAACTGGCGCAGCGTCAGCGTGACGCCTACGCCAAGTCGCTGCCCAAGGGCCGGGCCAAGCAGTTCAAGGAACTGAAGATCGAGGCGATCCTCGAGACCCCGGTCAACATCGTCGTCACCGCCGATCCCACCCGCGGCGGCCGCCACACACTCGGCCGGCACACCCAGCCGCAGATGGCCCCGTACTCCTCGGCGCTCGCCGTCGAGAACCTGTGGCTCGCCGCTCGCGCGGAGGGCCTCGGCGTCGGCTGGGTCAGCTTCTTCGACGAGCGGGAAATGGTCCGCGCGCTGGGCCTGCCCGAGCACCTCGAAGTCGTCGCGTACCTCTGTGTCGGTTACGTCGACGAGTTCCCCGAGGAGCCCGAACTCATGCAGGCGGGCTGGTCCAAGCGCCGCCCGCTGTCCTGGGTCGTCCACGAGGAGACGTACGGCCGCCGCGCCCTGCCCGGCGAGGAACCGCACGACCTGCTGCAGGAGACCATCTCCAACATCCGCCCGCTGGATGCCAAGGCGCTCGGCGAGGCGTGGGAACGCCAGAAGCGGATGACCAAGCCGGCCGGTGCGCTCGGCATGCTGGAGATCATCTCCGCACAGCTCTCGGGCCTCTCCCGGATGTGCCCGCCGCCCATCCCGGAGCCCGCGGCCGTCGCGATCTTCGCCGGGGACCACGGGGTGCACGCCCAGGGCGTCACCGCGTGGCCGCAGGAGGTCACCGGCCAGATGGTCGCCAACTTCCTCGGCGGCGGCGCGGTCTGCAACGCGTTCGCGTCCCAGGTGGGTGCCGAAGTGTGCGTGGTCGACGTCGGCGTCGCCACGGAGCTGCCCGCGACACCCGGCCTGCTGCCCCGCAAGGTGCGCGCCGGCACGGCCGACTTCACCACCGGCCCCGCCCTCACCCGCGAGGAGGTCCTCTCGGCCATCGAGGTCGGCATCGAGACCGCCCGCGACCTGGTCGCGGCGGGCAACAAGGGCCTGCTCATCGGTGAGATGGGCATCGCCAACACCACCGCGTCCGCCGCACTCATCTGCGTGTACACGGGCATGGACCCGGCCGAGGTGACCGGTCGCGGCACCGGCATCAACGACGAGATGCACGCCCGCAAGGTCGATGTGGTCCGCCGGGCCCTCGAACTGCACCAGCCCGACCCGGCCGACCCGATCGGTGTGCTCGCCGCGGTCGGCGGCCTGGAGCACGCCGCGATGGCAGGCTGCCTGCTCGGCGGCGCCTCGCTCCGTACGCCCGTCATCCTGGACGGCGTCAGCGCGGGCGCCGCGGCCCTGGTCGCCCGGGCGATCGCCCCCGAGGCCCTCGCCGCATGCATCGCCGGCCACCGCAGCGCCGAGCCCGGCCATGTAGCCGCGCTCAACAAGCTGGGTCTGCGCCCGCTGGTCGACCTCGACCTCCGCCTCGGCGAGGGAACGGGCGCGCTGCTGGCGCTCCCGATCGTGCAGAGCGCGGCGCGGGCGATGCACGAGGTGGCGACGTTCGACTCGGCAGGCGTCACCGAGAAGTAGCGCTCGTCCGTGCTCGGCCCCGCCGGCGTCCGAGAGGCTCGGCCGGGGCCGAGCCACGGTTTCGGGCAGGGGGGCGGGCAGGGGGGCGGGCAGGGGACGGCTCCGCGCAGCGGCCCCCCAGCCGCCCCACCGGCCCGCCCCGCGCCCCGACGAACCCCGTATCGTGGACCCACGCCCCACAAAACCGCACGTCACAGCCGCTCCACCGCCGCAGCGGCCCGCACCCCGCATTGCACGAGGAGCCCGCACCGCCATGGCCGAGCACGCCGATCACCCCGCGTACCCCGTCGGACTGCGCCTGAGCGGGCGCCGCGTCGTCGTCGTCGGCGGCGGCCAGGTCGCGCAGCGCCGCCTCCCCGCGCTCATCGCGGCGGGTGCCGACATCACCCTCGTATCGCCGTCCGCGACTGCGTCGGTCGAGGCGATGGCCGACGCCGGTGAGATCCGCTGGGAGCGCCGCCGGTACGAGGACGGGGACTTGACCGACACCTGGTACGCGCTCGTCGCCTCCGACGACGACGCCGCGAATGACGCCGCGTCCGCCGAGGCCGAGCGCACCCGCACCTGGTGCGTGCGCAGCGACAACGCCGACGTGGCCACCGCCTGGACTCCGGCCACCGGTCGCAGCGAGGGCGTGACCGTCGCCGTCCTCTCCACCGACGCCCAGGGCCGCGACCCGCGTCACTCCGCCGCCGTCCGCGATGCCATCGTCGAGAGCCTGCGCGACGGCACGCTCGCCGCCCCGCACCACCGCACCCGCCCCGTCCCCGGTGTCTCCCTGGTCGGCGGCGGCCCCGGCGACCCCGACCTGATCACCGTGCGCGGCCGTCGCCTCCTTGCCGAGGCCGATGTCGTCATCGCCGACCGGCTCGGCCCGCGCGACCTGCTCGACGAACTGCCGCCGCATGTCGAGGTGATCGACGCGGCGAAGATCCCGTACGGCCGTTTCATGGCGCAGGAGGCGATCAACCAGGCGCTCATCGAGCACGCCAAGGCGGGCAAGGCCGTCGTCCGACTCAAGGGCGGCGACCCGTTCGTCTTCGGCCGGGGCATGGAGGAGGCGCAGGCGCTTGCCGCCGAGGGCATCCCGTGCACCGTCGTCCCCGGCATCTCCAGCTCGATCTCCGTACCGGGCGCGGCCGGAATTCCCGTCACCCACCGCGGGGTGGCGCACGGATTCACCGTTGTCAGCGGTCATGTCGCCCCCGACGACGAGCGTTCGCTGGTCGACTGGGCGGCGCTCGCGCAACTGCGCGGAACCCTCGTGCTGCTGATGGCCGTCGACAAGATCGGCGCCATCGCGAAGGCCCTCATCGCCCACGGCAAGTCCCCGGACACCCCGGTCGCCCTGGTCCAGGAGGGCACCACGGCATCCCAGCGCCGCGTCGACGCGACCCTCGCGACCGTCGGTGAACGGGCCGTCGCCGAAGAGGTGCGGCCCCCGGCCGTGATCGTCATCGGCGATGTCGTCGCGGTCGGTGCGGATTCCGCCCCGCACCCCGCCGAGTAACCAGCGGTAACGGATCTTTTCCAAGCCGTTGGCACCACACACCGGACAAGGCAGTATCAACCTGTGGCAGATCTCATCACCGTCGACGACCCCGACGACCCTCGCCTGCGTGACTACACGGGCCTGACCGACGTCGAACTCCGACGCAGGCGGGAGCCAGCCGAAGGACTCTTCATCGCTGAGGGCGAGAAGGTGATCAGACGCGCCCGGCACGCCGGGTACGAGATGCGCTCGATGCTGCTCTCCGCGAAGTGGGTCGATGTGATGCGCGACGTCATCGACGAGGTTCCGGCCCCGGTGTACGCGGTCAGCCCGGAGCTCGCCGAACGCGTCACCGGCTACCACGTGCACCGCGGCGCGCTCGCCTCCATGCAGCGCAAGCCGCTGCCGACGGCCGAGGAGTTGCTGACGGCGCCCCGCCGCGTCGTCGTCACGGAGGAGGCCAACGACCACACCGGCATCGGAGCGGTGTCGCCTTTGGGTCTCCACGAACGTGCAGCTCGGCGCATCGCCGTGTTCGAGGATATTGTCGATCATGCGAACCTGGGGGCCGCGTTCAGGAACGCCGCGGCCCTGGGCGTCGACGCGGTCCTCCTGACCCCGCGCTGCGCTGATCCTCTGTACCGGAGGTCCGTGAAGGTCTCGATGGGGGCCGTCTTCCAGGTGCCGTGGACTCGCCTGGGGGCCTGGCCGAAGGACGTCGAGGCCTTGCGTTCCGCGGGTTTCATGGTCGCCGCACTCTGCTTGAGCGGCCGAGCGATCACCCTCGACGAACTCGCCGCGCGGAACGACGAGAAACTCGCCCTGGTCTTCGGCACGGAAGGCGCCGGCCTCACCCCCGGGACCCTTGCCGCAGCCGACGAGCACGTCCGCATCCCGATGGACGCCGGTGTGGACTCCCTCAACGTGGCAGCCGCCTCGGCCGTGGCCTTCTACGCCACCCGACCGCGAACTGCCTGAACCCGGCGTACAGCCCGACTCGTCGGCCGCCACTTGCGGTTTTGCCTTCGGAAGGGCCTCCGACCTGCGTCGGAGGCCCTTTCTTCGCTTTCAGCGGATTGCCGCTTTAGGCCGCAAAAAGTCCCTCCGAAGTCCCTCGGACAGCGCTGAAAGTCCCTGAAAAGCCCCTGGGCGGGGAGGCGAGGAGCGCTCCTGGTCCAGGCGTTTTGAACGATCCACGCGCCCTTGGTGGGCGCGGCATCGAGTTCGCGTCCGTTCGGCCGCGTCGATCGCAAGAACGTTGACCGCTCCGAGCGCGATGCCGACGCTGGCCAGCGCGGCGAGCGGGACGCCGAGACTGGGAACCCGCAGGGCGCCGGCGGCTGGGATCGCTGGTGGATCTCACCGCCCTGGAACGGGACCGGCCCACGTCCGACCAGCTGTGACGTTGATGCGGGCCCCTGACCCGGGCCGCTCTGCGCGGTCCTCGGGCCGCGGTGCACTCCGGGCGACCACCGACGCCCAGGGGCACTACACCCTGACGGTGCCGCCTGGCACCTACAACACGGCCGCGTACGCCTACGGGTACGCGCCCAAGAAGGCCCACAGCGTCGTCGTCGACGGTGGTACCGTCACGGCCGACTTCGCGCTGGACGCGGTGGCCCGGCAGACCGTGACCGGTAAGGTGACCGACGGATCCGGCCACGGCTGGCCGCTCTACACGAAGATCACCATCGATGACGTGCCCGGCGCCCCGGTCTTCACCGACCCGTACACCGGCGCGTACAGCGTCGACCTGCCGCAGGGCGTTGACTACACCCTGCGCTTCACCTCCGTGTACCCCGGCTACAAGGCGGTCACCGAGCAGGTGACCGTGGATGACGCGGCGCAGACCGTGAACATCGCGATCCCGGTGGACGCCCAGGCGGCCACGGCGCCCGGTTACCAGGTCAAGCGGTCCGGCCCGACTGAGCCCTTCGACTCCACCGCCGGCGCCCCCGAGGGCTGGAGCGTGGTCAACGCCGACGGCACCACCGGCGGCTGGGCCTTCAACGACTTCGGTAACCGGGGTAACAAGACCGGTGGTTCCGGCGCCTTCGCCATGGTCGACAGTGACAAGATCGGCAGCGGCAAAAAGCAGGACAGCTCGCTGATCACGCCGGTCTTCGACCTGACCGGCAACGACAGCCCGCAGCTGGAGTTCGACACCGACTACCAGAGCTACGCCAACCAGACCGGCAACATCGACGTCAGCACTGACGGCGGTGCGACCTGGACCAACATCTGGAACCGCACCACCACCCTGACCGGCCCGGCCCATATCGAGCTTCCGCTGACCGACTACGCCGGGAAGCCCGGCGTGCAGCTGCGGTTCCACTTCAGGGGCAGCTACGGCTACTGGTGGGAGCTCGACAACGTGTTCGTGGGCAAGCGGACCTACGAGCCCGTCAACGGTGGTCTGGTGGCCGGTACGGTGAAGGACGCCAACACCGGCGACGGCGTCGTCGGCGCCACTGTCGTCAACACCGACGCCTCGCAGGACAAGGCCATCACCGCGGCCACCCCGGACGACCCGGCGCTCGGCGGCAGCTTCTACTGGATGTTCACCACTAAAACCGGCAGCCACACCTTCACCGCCTCCAAGTCACACTACGCCGACCTGGACAAGTCGGTGGACGTGGCGGCGGACAGCGCCAACAAGGCGAACTTCAGCCTGAAGGCCGGCAAGCTGGCGTTCGCCCCTGGCTCGATCGACAAGACGGTCGACTGGGGCATGAAGGCCACCCAGGACCTGACGGTGAAGAACACCGGCGGTGCGCCTGCCAGCCTCACCCTGGGCGAGCAGCCGGGCGGTTTCACCCAGCAGGTCAAGGGCGGCGCGCCGCTCAACCTGGTGAAGGGCAACTACTCCCCGCTGGCCCTCAGCAAGGGCAAGACCTCGGATGCGGCTCCGGCGGCCAACGCGGCGGGTGACGCCTGGCAGCCGGTGGCCAACCTGCCGACCGCTGTGCAGGACAACGCGGTCGCCGTCTACGACGGCAAGGTCTACTCCGCCTTCGGCTACACAGGCAGCGCGGACACCAACGCGCTGTACGCCTACGACCCCGACAGTGCCTCCTGGACCAAGCTGGCCTCCGCGGCCGACACCCGCGAGGGCAACCCGGCCCACGGCTTCATCGGCGGCAAGCTGTACGTGGTCGGCGGCTGGGGTGCCAGCGGCGATCCCGACGCCAAGCTGGAGGTCTACGACCCGGCGTCGAACAGCTGGTCCACCAAGGCGTCCTCGCCCAAGCCGTACGCCGGTTCGGGCAGCGCGGTGCTCGGCGGCAAGCTGTACGTCGTCGGCGGCTGCACCAGCAGCTGTGGCACCACGGACGCCACGGTCTACGACCCGTCGTCGGACAGCTGGTCCCAGATCGCCTCCTACCCGGAGCCGATCGCCTGGCAGTCCTGTGGCGGTATCGGCGGCAAGCTCTACTGCGCCGGTGGCAACGGCGGCAGCAGCTCGACCAAGCACGCCTACGTCTACGACCCGGGCGCCGACAGCTGGTCGTCCGTCGCCGACATGCCCGCCGACCTGTGGGGTTCGGCGTACGGCGTGGGCAGCGGCAAGCTGCTGGTCTCCAGCGGTGTCGTCAACAACAGCTCCGCCATCACCAACCAGGGCTTCGCCTTCGACCCGGCTGCCGGCAGCTGGTCCGCCCTGCCCAACGCCAACACCAGCGTCTACCGTGTGGGTGCTGCCTCCGGCTTCTACAAGGTCGGCGGCAACCCCGGTGGCAGCAGTACGCCGCCGGTGTCCACCGTCGAGGTGCTGCCCGGCTACGACCAGGGCGGCGAGTCCTCGGACGTCAGCTGGCTGTCCACGAGCAAGGACAAGGTGACACTCCAGCCCGGGGAGAGCACCACGATCACCGTCGGCCTGGACGCCATGGTCCCCGAGGTCACCCAGCCCGGCGACTACACCGCGGCGCTGACCGTCCAGACCGACACCCCGTACTCGGTCGCCGACGTCGGCGTGAAGATGCACGTCAACCCGCCGAAGGACTGGGGCAAATACGCCGGCACCGTGCTCGGCGAGGACGGCAAGGGCGGCACCACGCCACTGGCCGGGGCGACCATCCAGATCAACGCCTCGACGACGAGCTACACCCTGCGGACCGCCAAGGACGGCACCTTCGCCCTGTGGTTCGACACCCGCAACAACCCGGTCACCGTGATCGTGTCCAAGGACGGCTACCAGCCGGTGGTCACCACCGCGAAGCTCAAGAAGGGGGAGACGACGACCGGCAACTTCACGCTGAAGAAGACCCCGTGACCCTGTCCCCGTGAAACAGCGCGGGCCGGTCCCCCGGGGCCGGCCCGCGCCTCATAGCTCCGCTATGAGGTACCGGTCGATGCGGAGATCGAATTGTCGACCCGCTCCTCCGCGACGGTCCAGCCGCGCAGCTCACAGAGCTGCCGGCAGCATCACGGAGGCGGCGCCGCACCGGAGGGACAAGGTGGCGCCGATGCTCGGTGCCGAGGGCGACGGGCTGTCCACGCAGGCCCTGGTCGCCGCCGACGAATGGGTACGGATCCCGATGGCGCACGGCGTCGACTCGCTGAACGCGGGCGCGGCCGCCGCAGTCGCGTTCTACGCGGTGGCGACGGGCCGCCCGCACGACTGACCGGCCGCCGTCCCCTGACATGGATCGTCGGGCCGCAGCGACTGGTGCTGCCCGTGCCACCCAGGGGTGTCCGGGGCGCCCAGTCCACGGGCCGGCCCCTGGCAGCCCTGCGCCGCCGCGATGCCGAGCGCCACGAGCAGCGTCACCACGACGAACACGACGAGCCGCTGCCGCAGCAGTCGCGGATTGGCGGGGCGCCGGCCCGTCGAGGTCGTGCGGGCGCCGGGCCGCGTGCCCGGCCGGCCGTTCGTGCCGTTCGTGCCCTGCGGGCGCTTGCCGGAGCGTGTCGTCATGCGCGGCTGCTGCTGAGGGCGCGAACCACCGGTGCGGGACGACGAACCACGCGAAGACGCCGGCGCCTGCCGGCTCTGCGGACGGGGCGGCGGCGGGCCCGCCGCACGCCGGGTCTGCTGTTCGGTGTACGGGCCGTCGAGCCGGCCGGTCGGCCGGTCCAGCTCCTGCGCCGAGCGCTGGGCGGGCGGCCGGCGCTCGTGCAGGCCCTGTGCCTCACGGGCCGCGATCTCCTTGAGCCGCATGGAGAGTTGAAGCGTGCTCGGCCGCTCCTCCGGATCCTTCGCCAGACAGGCGCTCACCAGTGGCGCCAGCGCGTCATGCACGTCGTACAACTGCGGTTCCTCGTGCACCACGCGGTAGAGCATCACCTCGGAACTGCCGTGCCCGAAAGGCGAGTCGGCCGTCGCCGCGTACGCCAGCGTGGCACCGAGCGAGAAGACGTCCGTCGCGGGCGTCACCGCCGCGCCCCGCACCTGCTCGGGTGCAAGGAATCCCGGCGAGCCCACCGCCGTGCCGACATGCGTGAGCGTGCTGGCCCCGGTCGCCCAGGCGATCCCGAAGTCGATGATCCGGGGACCCTTGGGGGAGAGGAGGATGTTCGACGGCTTCAGGTCGCGATGGACGACACCCGCCTCGTGCACCGCCACGAGCCCCTCGGAGAGCGCCGCCCCGATCGACGCCACCTCGGCCGCCGACAGTGGACCTTCCTCGGCCACCTTGTCGTGCAGCGAGGGCCCGGGGACGTACTGTGTCGCGAACCACGGGCGGTCCGCCTCCAGATCGGCGGCCACCAGACGTGCCGTACAGCCGCCGCGGATACGCCGCGCCGCCGACACCTCGCGCGCGAAACGCGAACGGAACTCCTGGTCCTCGGCGAGATCCGGGCGGATCACCTTGAGCGCCACCCGCTGGCCGCGCCGGTCCGAACCGAGATAGACGACACCCATGCCGCCCGCCCCGAGTCGCCGGTGCAGCCTGAACGAGCCGACGACACGCGGGTCCTCGCGCCGGAGCCGCATCATCGCCATCGTCTGCCCATCCCCGCTGCCTGGTCCGCCTGACGGGGCACAGCTTACGTACCCGTGGCCCGGCGCGCTCAGAGGCCGCGCCCTCGCCCGCCGATCGATTGTCAGTGCCGGGTGGGAAACTTGAGAAGTGGTCAGGGAGCCGCGGATCCACGCTCCCGGGCCCGTGCGAGATCTCAAAGGTCCGTCGCAGAAGGGGGATTGGATCAGTGAAGGGCGATCGTGTGGAGATAGTCGTGGACGCGGGGGACACGACGCGAACGTACGAGGTGGTGGCCACCCGAGCAGGCCGCCGGGTGGAGACAGCTGTCCGTCGAGGGGTGGTCGAAGTGAGTGAAGTCACTCGCAGCGGCACCGCCGTCCGTACCGCCCGCTTCATGGCGACCAGGGTGCTAGCCCTGGTCGAACAACCGGTCCCGAGGCAGGACGCATCCGAGCGTTCCCTCCGGGATGACCCCAAGGCGTAGCGCAGGATCTCCACCCAGGGGAGTACGCCGACCACCCACGGCTCATCCTCCGGGAGGCCCGGCATTCGGTACGCGGGCATGACGACCCACCCTCCTCGCGTCCCTAATGTTGAACTCAAGCGGCGGGCGTTGCACTCGTCCCCCGAGGTCAAACGCCCGCCGCTCCAACAATCAGGTCAGGAGAGGAACCATGGCGGACACGGCGACGCGGACGATGATCCGCACGCAGGGACGCAGGGCTTATGCCGCGTTCGGCGGCCGCCCGTCGTCCGGTAGGCGCCACCCTCTGGTGGCGACGGCCATGGTTCTTCCTCTGGCGGCCCTGCTCGTAGTCGTCTTCGGCGGCTGGGAAGCGGTGGTCACACAGGCGTCGTCCGTGGGCGTGATGCTGGGGCGCTGAGCGGCGCCCCGGGTCCGGAAGAGCGGTCCGGACCGGGACATCCGGCCAACAACCCCGTGGGGACGGGGGTGCGGCGGACGGCAGCGTTTGTCCGGTCAGCTGGGGAGCTGACCGGACATCGCGCTGTCCCGGGGCAATGAGCGGCGGCGCACCACGCCGTCGCCACGCGGCTGTCACGGCTTGCGCGACAGCGCGTACGCTCGTCGGCGTGCCCGGGGCCGACCGGGCCGCACCTGTTGCCACCGGGGGGAGACCGTGACCACCGCAGTTGTCCGCGCGCTGGGCGCCCTCGCCCATGACACGGCCCACCCGCACCGGCGCACCGAGGCCCGTTGTCCTTCCTGCCCGGCACCGGCGGTGCTCGCGGACCGCGCCGACGGTACGGTCGTCCGCTCCGGCTCCGTGGTCGCGAAGGCCCACGCCGCGGACACCGACACCGCCGCCCTGGCCGCCCGTACGGCCCTGGCCTCGGCCCCCGCCCTCAGCGGCATTCTCCTGCCACCGGTACCCCAGTCTGCTGTTCCCGTGGTCGACGGCCGTCCGGTGACCCTGTGGCCCCACGGTGAACCGGTCGACCCCGCGGACCCCGACGCCGCGCCCTGGGAAGAGTCCGGTGTTCTCCTGGCCCGGCTCCACCGCACCGCGCCCCCGCCTGCCCTTCCTCCCATGCGCGGACCCGCAAAAGCCGCCCTCGCCGTGGCGCGGATGTGCGCCGCCCGGCCGGGTGACCCGGCCATCGCCCCCGTACGCGAAGCATGGCGACGCCTGCCCGCCTGGGCCCGCGACGAAGCCCCCGCACCCCCGCACCGCTCGCACTTCATCTGCCACGGCGATCTCCACCTCGGCCAGCTCGTGCGCCACCCCGCGGGGCAGGGCCGCTGGCTGCTGATCGACGTCGACGACGTGGGGCTCGGTGACCCCGCGTGGGACCTCGCCCGCCCCGCCGCCTGGTACGCGGCAGGACTGCTGCCTCCCGAGGTCTGGCTGCGCTTCCTGGAGGCATACCGGGCAGCGGGCGGGCCCGCCGTGCGGGCCGACGGCGATCCCTGGCCCGAACTCGACGTCCCGGCCCGCGCCCTGACGGTTCAGGCCGCGGCACTGGCGTTCGCCAAGTCCGCGGCGGAGGGGCGAAGTCCGGATGAGGTGGAACAGGCGATGATCGATGCCTGTGCCCGGATTGCGTCCATCCCGGTCGAGTTGGTGACGGAGCACTCGTCGTAGGGTGAACCGATCGTCTCCGGGCATGCATTCCGGCGACGGCGAACCGACGGCGAGGAGCTGAGCCGACCATGCAGTGTCCCAAGTGCCACGCACAGATGCAGACCTACAACCGCAATGGCATCCAGATCGAGCAGTGCAGCGGCTGCCGGGGGATATTCCTCGACTACGGCGAGCTGGAGACCCTGACCCGCATCGAGGCGCAGTGGACCCAGCCGGCCCCGCCCGCGCCCCCGGCCCCCCAGGCCTACCCCGCCGCGCCGGCCCCTGTCTGGGGCGCCCCGCAGCACCACGGCGGTCACTACCGGCACAAGAGCTTCGGCCGCATGCTCTTCTCGTCCTGACCCGGCCGACACCACGCCGCGGGGGGGGGGGGGGGGGGGGCGGGGCCCCCGCGGGGGGGGGGGGGGGCCCGGGGCGGGGGGGGGGGGCGGGGGGGGGGGGGCCCCGGGGCGGCCAGACCGGCCGCAAGACCCCCGGCGGGGCGCCCCACCCCCCGGGGGCCGGGCCCGCGGCGCGTCAGGTGCGCGCCCTGTACGGTCGGGGCGCGCGCGATGTGCGCCTCCCGCGGGAATGCATACCGTCGACAACGTCTCGCCGTGGTCTGGCTCCGAGTCGCCGTACCGTTCGCCTGCGGCCGGTACGAACCGATCCGCAAGACCACGCGGCTCTTCACCGGCTGACCCGGGCGGACTTGACCCGCACCGCATCCACGACAAAGCCCCGGTCGTCGAGACGACCGGGGCTTGCTGGTGCGCGATACTGGGATTGAACCAGTGACCTCTTCCGTGTCAGGGAAGCGCTCTCCCGCTGAGCTAATCGCGCAGGGTGACCCTGCGTGTACTGCGTGCGCGATACTGGGATTGAACCAGTGACCTCTTCCGTGTCAGGGAAGCGCTCTCCCGCTGAGCTAATCGCGCGGGGTGATCCTTGCGGACCAGTGGACGATACTGGGATTGAACCAGTGACCTCTTCCGTGTCAGGGAAGCGCTCTCCCGCTGAGCTAATCGTCCTTGGAGGTGGAGACGGGATTTGAACCCGTGTAGACGGCTTTGCAGGCCGTTGCCTCGCCTCTCGGCCACTCCACCCGGAGTGCAGGGGTTCGGGAAAAGATCCCCCACTTCGAGCGGACGACGAGATTCGAACTCGCGACCCTCACCTTGGCAAGGTGATGCTCTACCAACTGAGCCACGTCCGCTTGTCGTTTCCGTTTCACTTGCGTGTCCCGGCGACGTGTTGAACTCTAGCGGATTCCTGGGCCAGTACAAAAACGCGTTTGTGCAGCGTGCTGAGGTGCGCTCGCCCCGGCGCAGGTCGCCGCGCGCCGTCCTAGACTCACCCACGTGCTCGACCTCGCTCCAATGGCCCGCTTCGGCGGCCTCGTCGCGTCCGATCTGCGGGACGTGACCAGTGACCCCTCAGCCCTCGACTCATCCGGCTTCTGGGCGGTATGCGCCGATTTTGAGGGCCGTCTCGTCTGCGCCCGCTTCGGGACCGTACGGACCGAACCGGTGCCCGCACCCGTCCCCGGAGCCTGGCGCGGTCCCGGGGCCGGCGACTGGGTCTCGTCCCTGGACCGTGCCGCGTACACCGCGGGCGTACGCCGGATCCGCGAGCACATCGCGGCGGGCGAGGTCTACCAGGCCAACCTCTGCCGGGTGATGACCGCGGAGCTGCCGGACCCGGCCGCCGCCGACGTCGACGCCCTCACCGCGCTGCTCGCGCGCGGCAACCCCGCCCCGTACGCAGGAACGATTCGGCTGCCCGCGCACGGCGTGGAGATCGCCACGGCATCCCCCGAACTCTTCCTGAGCCGGGACGGACGGACCGTCGAGTCCGGACCGATCAAGGGCACCGGCCGCACCGAGGCGGATCTGCTGGAGAAGGACCACGCCGAGAACGTGATGATCGTCGACCTGGTCCGCAACGACCTGGGCCGGGTCTGCGCCACCGGATCGGTCACCGTCCCCGACCTCTGCGTGGTGGAGAAGCACCCCGGGCTGGTCCACCTCGTCTCCACCGTGCGCGGCCGCCTCGCCGACGGCGCCGGCTGGCCCGAGCTGCTCGCCGCCGCGTTCCCGCCCGGCTCCGTCACCGGTGCACCCAAATCCAGCGCGCTCCGCATCATCGAGTCCCTGGAGACCGCACCCCGGGGTCCGTACTGCGGCGGCATCGGCTGGGTCGACGCCGACCGGGCCACCGCCGGTCTCGCCGTCGGTATACGGACCTTCTGGATCGACCGGACCGGAGTGGCCCCGGTCCTCAGGTTCGGCACCGGCGCCGGGATCACCTGGGGCTCCGATCCGGAGCGCGAATGGGACGAGACCGAGCTCAAGGCCGCCCGGCTGCTCGCTGTAGCGTCGGGCGCCCACCAAGAAACTGGAAGGACCGCATGATGTGGATGTGGGTCAACGGCGAACTGCGTGACGCCGCCGACGCCCGGGTGTCCGTGCTCGACCACGGACTGACCGTCGGGGACGGGATCTTCGAAACCGTCAGGACCACCGGGGGCCGCCCCTTCGCCCTCACCCGGCACCTCGACCGGCTGACCCGCTCGGCCCGCGGTCTCGGGTTGCCCGACCCCGACCTCGACGAGGTGCGCCGGGCCTGCGCCGCCGTCATCGAGGCCAACCCGATGGAACTCGGCCGGCTCCGCATCACGTACACCGGCGGCCTCTCCCCGCTCGGCTCCGACCGCGGCAACGACGGGCCGAGCCTGGTCGTGGCGCTCGGGGAGGTCAAGCGCCGCCCCGACACCACCGCCGTGATCACCGTTCCGTGGACCCGCAACGAACGCGGCGCACTGGCCGGGCTCAAGACCACCTCGTACGCGGAGAACGTCGTCGCCCTCGCCCGCGCCCATGAGCGGGGCGCATCCGAGGCGCTCTTCGCCAACACCGTCGGACAGCTCTGCGAAGGCACCGGGTCGAATGTCTTCGTCGTCCTCGACGGACAGCTCCACACCCCGCCGGTCACCTCCGGCTGCCTCGCCGGGATCACCCGCGCTCTGGCCGTCGAATGGTCCGGGGCGCTGGAGACCGAGCTGCCCCTGGACGTCCTGGAACACGCCGAGGAGATCTTCCTGACCTCCACCCTCCGGGACGTCCAGGCCGTCCACCGGGTCGACGGTCGCGAGCTGCCCGGCGGACCCGGGCCGGTGACGGCCAAGGCCATGCGGGTCTTCGAGGAGCGCGCCGCGAACGACCTCGACCCGTGAGCCGGGCCCATGACCCGGCCCGGGCCGTGGAACGGTCCCGAGCCGCGGACACCGTTCCGGGCCGTGGAACGGAACAGGTCCGCAAAACCGGGTGACGGGTGGCGGCGCAGCGGATAGAACACCGGTGATGACCACGACCCTCCGGCCGACCGGGCCGATCCAGCAAGGCGCCGACGGCGCGAGGAAGCGCGCGTACGACGTGTGCGACAACGGGCGGCCCGTCGGGGCCGTCGAGATCGGTACGGAGCCCGGGTCCGGAGGGACGACAGGGATCATCCGCGGCCTGCGGATCGCCGAACCGAACCGCAGGCGCGGCCGCGGCACCATCGCCGGGCTCGCCGCCGAGGAAGTGCTGCGCGGCTGGGGCTGTTCCCGGCTGACCGTGGAGGTCGAGCCGGGCAACACGGCCGGACTGCGCCTGGCTGCTGCGCTCGGCTACACCGAGCGCAGCAGGAACATGGTCAAGGACCTGCCGGTGACCCCGCCCGTCCTGCCGGACGGGGTCACCGGGCGTCCGATGACCGCGGACGAGTTCGCGGAGTGGGAGAGCACGGCCGTCGTAGGCTACGCGGAATCCTTGGTCGCGCGCGGTGTTCCGGCGGACGAGGCTCTGCGCAGAGCCGAGACCTCCCACCGGACACAACTGCCGGACGGTCTCGCCACGCAGGGCACGTACATCCATGTCCTCGTCGACGGCGACGGCCGGACCGTGGGGCACGTCTGGGTGGCGCGGTTCGAAATGCACCCCGGGATGGTGGTCGGGTACGTCTTCGACGTCGAGGTGCTCGAAGAGTTCCGCGGCCGGGGGTACGGTCGCGCGCTGATGCTGGAGGCCGAACGCATCGCCCTGGCCGCCGGCGACGAACGGATGGGGCTGCACGTCCTCTCGGACAACACCCCTGCGGTCCGGCTGTACGAGTCGCTCGGCTACGAAGCGACTCGGCACAACCTCGTCAAGCCGTTGTGACGGGCGGAGGGACGGGCCGGGTACGTCGCGGTCAGCCCTGCTCCGCGAGGAGCCGGTCGGCGATCTCCTCGATCCGCTCGCGCAGCCCGTCCTGACTCCTGCCGCCGTCCAGCCGCTCGCCGCCGATCACATAGGTGGGTGTGCCGGTCACGCCGATGGCCTTCCCCTCCGCCTGGTCGGCGTCGACGATCAGCATGTGCCGGCCGTCGATCAGGGCGGTGTCGAATTCCTCCGCATCCAGGCCGAGTTCACGTGCCACCTCGATCAGAAGCGGCTCACCGGTGCGGCCGAGCTCCTCGGTCCTGGCGAGCACGGCCTCGATGTACGGCCAGTCCTTGCCCTGCTCCGCAGCCTCCTCGGCGGCCTGGGCCGCGGCGTACGAGTGCTTGTGCTTCTCCAGCGGGAAATGCCGCAGGCGCACCTCGAGCCGGTCGCCGTACCGGGCCCGCAGGGCGTGCACATCGGTGAGGGCCCGGTGGCAGTCGGGGCACTGGAGCTCGCACCACACGTCGAGGACGACCGGGGCTGCAGGGGTGGATTCGTTCATGGAACCAGTCTCCCAGGGCCCACGCGCGCATCTCAATCGGCACCGGCACGGGACCCGCGCACCGCAGACCCGGTTCGGCTCGGCGTCGTTCGGATCGGCACCTGGGGAGGATCCCGGCCCTGAAATGTCCCTGATGTGGTCGGGGATCATGGCCGCCGCGCCGGCGGGCGGTGCAGGATGGAAGGGACGTTTCCCCGTTGCGCCTGGAGGCCCCGATGCTTGCCGAGACCATTTGCTCCGCGGTGTCCGCGGCGGGCTTGGGCATTGCCGCCGTGACCGCCTACCGGAAGCGTTTCCTCACCGCGACCCGGATTGCCGCCTACTCGTTGGTCCCGATCGGGCTGGTGCTGACCGGTGTCGTCGAGTGGGTCTCCAATATCGCCTTCAAGCCGAGCGTCTGGCTCGGCTTCGGGGTGCTCGGGGTGGCCTGGCTGCTCTTCATGATCACGCGTGCGGTCGAACGCCGCGGCGTCGGCACCCGCAAGGAACGCAGGGCCGCCGCTCGGGCGGCGCGGTCCGGTGCCGTCGCGCCCGCGGCGTCGGCACCGTCCCTGCGGGCCGGCGCACTGGCGGTCCAGCCGCGGGAGAAGGCGAAGTCCGCACAGCGGTCCGAAGCCCCGGGCGATGACTTCAGTGACATCGAGGCCATCCTGAAGAAGCACGGAATCTGAAACCGGACGGTCGCAGCCATCGGCTATGAATCGATTCATGCCTCTTTCTTGACGGTGCAGCGGGATGGAGCTAGCGTCCCGACCGGATTGAAACAATTCAGTCCACGGTGGGTGATCCGTGGCGGGCGCCCCGCGCCGCGGCCCGGCACACGAGGACGTTCGGCCCGGGACGACGGAGCGCCTCGCAACGCCGTCCGTACGAATGGGCGACGGTCGCGGACGGTGCGGCCAGCGGCACCAGTGGGGCAGACTGAGTGGCACGTGTGGCAGGGATCAAGGATGTGGCCCGGCAGGCCGGAGTCTCCGTGGGCACCGTGTCCAATGTGATCAACCGGCCCGAAGCGGTGCTGCCACAGACCCGCGCCCGGGTCCTGGCCGCCATCGAGGAGCTCGGTTACGTACGCAGCGAGTCCGCGCGCCAGCTCAGGGCGGGACGCAGCCGGATCATGGCGCTGCTGGTCCTCGACATGGGCAACCCGTTCTTCGTCGACGTGGCCCGCGGTGCCGAGCGTGCCGCCCGTGAGGCGGGCCTCGGGGTGATGGTCTGCAACAGTGGTCAGAGCCCGGCGGAGGAGGCCGAGTATCTGGGGCTCTTTGCCGAGCAGCGGGTATGCGGTGTGCTGGTCACCCCGGCCGACGCGACCGGTCGCAATCTGGAGGCTTTCAGCCGCCACCGCATCCCCTTCGTGCTGGTGGACCGGGTGGCGTCCTCGCCGGGGCGCTGCGCGGTCTCCGTCGACGACGTCCGCGGTGGTTCCCTTGCCGTCGGCCACCTTCTCTCGGCCGGGCACCGCTCGGTCGCGTACGTCAGCGGGCCCGGCGACCTCCATCAGATCAGGGACCGCCGTGAAGGCGCCCTGTCGGCTCTCGACCGGGCCGGCCTGGGGCCCGAAGCGCTCGTCGAGATCCCCGCCGGCCGGCTGGACGTGGCTGCGGGCCGCGACGCCGGGGCCCGGCTGCTCGGACTCGTGCCGCGGCCGACCGCGGTGTTCTGCGCCAACGACCTGCTCGCCCTCGGCGTGCTGCAGTCGCTGTACGCGGCGGGAGTCCGGGTGCCGCAGGACATCGCCATCGTCGGCTACGACGACATCGAATTCGCCGCCGCCGCTGCCGTACCGCTCAGCTCGGTACGCCGGCCGGCCGCCGTGATGGGCCGGATGGCCGCGGAACTCCTGCTGCAGGAGGCGGACGACGAGGACGGCACGCACGAGCACCGCAGCGTGGTGCTGCAGCCGGAGATCGTCGTGCGTGCCTCCAGCGCGACGCCGCACTGAGAGCCTGTGGGGTGTCCGCCCACCCGAGGTCACCCCCCACGCTCGCAGCGCGGCGGCGGTGGTACGCGTCACCGTTGCGTCTGTTGGGTCCTTTCC
>NZ_JBITER010000035.1:26470-60397 GCF_044455345.1 Streptomyces sp. NPDC051286
CGGGGGGCGGGCCCCCCCGCGCGCCGCCCCCCGCCGGGCGGGGGGGGGCCCCCCCCCCGGGTGCACCCCCCACAGGCTCTCAGCGCGGCGTCGCTGCTCCGCTACACGTTTCCTTCTGTTCCTTCCTTGCCGCATGCCCGAAACGGAGGCCAAATGACCCTGTTCGATCTGCCGCTGCACCAACTTCGCGACTATCGCCCGGAGTCCGGTGAACCCGCCGACTTCGACGCCTTCTGGAAGCGCACCCTCGACGAGTCGGCCGCATACCCGCTCGACCCCGAATTCCAGTCGTACGACGCCGCGCTGAGCGCCGTCGAGGTACACGACGTGACCTTTTCCGGCTGGGGCGGGCACCGTATACGCGCCTGGCTGAACGTTCCTTCGGGTGCCGAGGGCCCCCTTCCGTGCGTCGTCCATTACCTCGGTTACGGTGGCGGCCGAGGGCTGCCGCACGACCATCTCGTCTGGCCCGCGGCCGGCTGGGCCACCCTGCTCGTCGACACCCGCGGCCAGGGCGCCGTCAACAGTCACTCGGCGGGTTCCACCCCCGACCCCCACGGTGGCGCCAACCCGCAGTCGCCCGGCTTCATGACCCGAGGCATCCTCGACCCCGACGAGTACTACTACCGCAGGGTCTTCACCGACGCGGTCCGCGCTGTCGAGGTGGCCCGCGCCCACCCGTCCGTCGACCCCGACCGGATCGTCGTGCACGGCGGCAGCCAGGGCGGCGGCATCGCCCAGGCGGTGGCGGGGCTCAGCCCGAATGTGAAGGCGGCGCTGGTCGACGTACCGTTCCTGACCCACTTCCGGCGGGCCGTCGAGATCACTGACAAGGACCCCTACCAGGAGATCGTCCGCTTCCTCTCCACCCAACACGGCGTGGCTGACCGGGTGTTCCGTACGCTCTCGTACTTCGACGGGATCAGCTTCGCCGCCCGGGCCACCGTCCCGGCGCTCTACTCGGTGGCGCTCATGGACTTGATCTGCCCACCGTCCACGGTCTTCGCCGCGTACAACCACTGGGCGGGACCGAAGGAGATCGAGGTCTACCCGTGGAACGGTCACGAGGGCGGCTCTTCGGTCCACCGGGCCGCCCAGCTGCGGATGCTGCGCGATCTCGACTGATCCGGCCGGGGCGGGGGAGGCGCGGGAGAACCGGCCGTGAGCCCGAATATGTGACAGCGGACCGGACGCCGGAGCGAATCCATCCGGCCCCGACGGGAGTGAACTCCCGTCACAAAGAGGCGTGTTGATCGCCAACGGGGTCCGGTCTGCGTCATGATCGTCCCGAGATGGTGGACACCTCCCCGGGCGATGCCCCCGCACCCCCTGCCGAAGAGCCGCGTGGCTGCCTCTTCGCGCTGTCCCAGCCCCCTTTGATGATCTTCCTCGCGGTGGTCGGCGGCCTGCTGCTGATGGCCGCGTTGCACGATCTCTTCCTGCTGTGAGCGGGCCATGAAACGGGCGGCGAGCGGTCAGCCGGACGCTTCCTTGCGGCGTGCCCGGTACGCGGCGACATGCAGCCGATTACCGCAGGTGCGGCTGGAGCAGTACCTGCGGGAGCGGTTGCGGGACAGGTCCACGAACGCGTCCCGGCAGTCCGGTGCCTCGCAGCGCCGCAGTCGTTCGTGTTCGCCTGCCACCACGATGAAGGCGAGCGCCATGCCGCAGTCGGCCGCGAGATGGTCGGCGATCGATGCGTCCGGCGCGAAGTAGTGCACATGCCACTCGTAGCCGTCGTGGTTGCTCAGCTGCGGCGTGGTGCCCGCCGAGGCCACGAGGCTGTTGACGAGACCGGCGGCGGTCTCGGCGTCCGGTGCCGCGAAGATCTCGGCGAACCGGCTCCGTACGTCGTGTACGGCCTGAAGATCCTTCTCGCCGAGTTCGGCCACGCCGCTGATGCGATGGCGCCGGGCGAATCGGTAAAGCGCTTCGATACCGGCGAGACCGTCGCTCGGTCCGCCCTCCGGCTGATCTGCCGCCGGTGCGGTGTTCACCAGCTCGACCACGATGTCGAGGGCGATCCGGGTGTCGTGGGGGATCAGCACGCTTTCGCTCCCTGGCCTCCGGCGGGCGGGCGCCCGCCGATGCCGGCTGACTCTACTGGCTCGACGAGGACGCACAGCGGCCCGAGAGGGCCCCTGGGGCCGGCGTGGAGCGCATACCAGCCGACCAGGGGCCCAGCGGGGGCGCTCGGGGGTGCTGAGGGCGCACAGGGTCCGCTCAGCGCGTACGGGAGGGGTGGGGCGTGCGCCCGTCATGCCTCCGGTGGTACGTGCGCCCGTCGTGCCCGGTGAAATACGCGCCGACGCCGTCACCACAGTGGATTCCGTGATGACGGCGCTGGTGTCTGCCCTATGTGGTTGTCCGCGCGGCGCCGTCGCCCCGAGTCGGACGGCGCCGTGCAGCTCTCGACCTGGCTCAGCTCTCGGCCAGGATGTGTGAGAGCTCCGTATCGAGGTCGAAGTGACGATGCTCGGTGCCGGGAGGAACCGCGGCGTCGGTCCGCTTCAGGAACGACTCCAGGGCCCTGGCCGGGGCCTCGAGCAGGGCTTCGCCCTCTGGGGAGCTCAGCGCGATGCAGACGACGCCCTGGCCGTGACTACGGGATGGCCAGACGCGGACGTCTCCGGTGCCGGTGGGCCTGTGCAGCCCCTCGGCAAGGAGGTCGCGGGCGAATACCCATTCGACCGTCTCCTCCGCTCCGGTGTGGAAGGTGGCGTGCACGGCATACGGATCGGCCGTGTCATACCGCAGGCCCGCGGGTACAGGCAGTGATGACTCGCTCGACACAACGAGGCGCAGGTGCAGCTCGCAGCTGACCGTGGTGTTCATAAGCGCCAGGGCCTTTCGCTCAGTGTGCGCTCGGGGATTCGCACGTCGGCGAAATCGACATGCCACCTACGGTGGCGTTGTAAACCCCTCTGACCCTTTTGTGGTTGTTCAGGTCGCTCCTGCGGCGGTGTGTAACTTTGGGTTATGCGGCCATTCCGGTGACAAAGGCCGTTCCGGTAGATTGGGCCCATGAATGCGGAGAGTGACGCACGGGACGAGATTGACGGAACGGCGGCCCCGGCGCCCGCCGTGAGGGGCGTGACGGGGAAAGTGGCGCCGGACGTCACCGAGGGTGTGGTCAAGGAGGGGCGGGCGTTCGGTTCCCGGGCGCCCGGGTTCGTCAAGGCGTCCAGGGCCCTGCATATGAGCTGGCAGGTCGGCGTCTTTGTGGTCGGTCTCGCCGTGGTCGTGGGGGGCATCATCATGCTGCCCCTGCCCGGGCCCGGCTGGCTGGTGATCTTCGGCGGCATGGCGATCTGGGCGACCGAGTTCGTCTGGGCGCAGCTGGTGCTGCACTGGACGCGCCGGAAGGTCACCGAGGCCGCCCAGAAGGCGCTCGATCCGAAGGTTCGGCGGCGGAACATCATCCTCACCGTGATCGGACTCGTGATCATCGCCGTGCTGGGCGGGATCTATGTCTGGAAGTTCGGAATCACGATGCCGTGGAAGATCCACGAGTGACCCGGGGGTGGTCGGAGAACGCCGCTGACATGGGGTAATGTTTGCGGTGTGCCCGGGCGATTAGCTCAGTGGGAGAGCGCTTCGTTCACACCGAAGAGGTCACTGGTTCGAAACCAGTATCGCCCACCGGGACAGAGAGCCCGTGAGACTGCAGAGTCTCACGGGCTCTCTGCGTTTCCCGCACCGATCGGGGCGCCCTCGCGCCCGTTTCCGCAGCGGTACGAGGCCGTCCGTACGCCCTCGCAGGCCGTGCCGCGCGACGCGAGGTTCAAGCGCTTCGGTGGATTCCGTCCCCACTGCTGACGTTGACCCCTTCGATGCCTTGCTTGTCCCGGCAAGCATGTCTCTGAACGGTTCAGTCGATCGTGGCAGCGGCTGCTGTCTGCCCGGGAGGGGCGTGTCATGAGGACGTGGCGGAGTACCCAGGGGCTGCGTGCGGCAGGCACCGGTGTGGCGGTTCCGGGGCTGATGGTCTCCGGAGCCGGCGGAAAGGCCGGGATCCGCTACTCGTGGTGGGCGGTCAGGAGCGGGCCGTGCTGATCTGCAAGGCGATCGCGCTGTTCGAGAAGGAGTATCCGAACATCGAGGTCAAGACGGACTTCCCGGACTACGAGAATGGGCGGAAGAAGTTCAATACCCAGGCCTCCGCGGGCAATGCGCCCGATGTCTTCCAGAACTCCGTCGCATTCCTGCGCACGTTCGACGACAAGCGGGTTCTGTGCGATCTCAATTCCCAGGTGCAGGCCGGAAATCTCAACATGGAGAACTTCCGGGCCGGACTGGAGAAGACGGGTGGCGTCAGCGGGAAACTGCTCGGTGTCCCGGTCGGCGGCAACACCTTCGCCCATGTCTGCCCAACGACACCGCGCCGTACGGGCTCGCCGCCATCGAGAACCTCGCACTCGTCGGCGACCAGTGCCCCTCCCGGCAATGTCTGCCGGGAGGGGCACTGGATGCCGGCCTGAGGCAGGTGAGGCACGCCCCGGGCCGGCCCGCCGATCACGCGTTCCCTCAGCGCATCCGGCCCAGGGCGTCCTTCAGCCGACGTGCATCCCGCAGCCGCTGCTCGTACGTCGCCCCGGCCACCAGCAGCAGCACACCCGCGAGCGCAGGCGGCAGCCAGCGCGGCACTGCACCGACCACCTGAACCACATAGGGCGCGAGTTCGTGCAGGGCGTCCAACGCCAGCACCGCGCCGCCGAGCAGCAGCAGCGCCTGCAGCCGCAGCCGGGCCCCGGCGAGCGTGAGCGCCAGGGACACCACGCCGAGCAGCAGCGGCCGCACCCACGACGGGTCGGTCCAGGCTGCGACGAGACTCGGCACCAGCGTCGCCGCAAGACCCGCCCCGTACGCCGTCCACGAGGACGCCGCCGGATCGCGGCGCCGCCGCATCACACCGACCATCAGCGCGGGCACCGTCACCGGCAGGGAGTACGCCTCCGGAGTCGACACCCCGGAAGCCGACAACCGCACCCACGTCGCCAGGGCGAACAGGACCGCCGCCACGTACCCGGCCGCCGGACGCCGCTCCGCACGCACCGCCGTACCCGCCGCCAGCACCCCGCACAGAGCGAGGACCAACGCCAGGTACGGCCTGTCCGGTGCGGCCATCCCGACCGCCACCGCACCCGCCACGGCGCCGGTCAGTTCGACCGGCAGCGCCGACGGGCCGCCCCGCAGCCGCGCCCCGATCAGCACCGTCAGCGTGGGGACGACCAGCATGATCGGCGCGGCCCGGTACGTCGTGAGATCCAGTGACATCCCTACGGCTCCGGCGAGCACCGTCCCGCACACCACCGCCGCACACGCCAGAACTCCCTGCAAGGTCCGGGCCGTTGGTGACCCCTCGGCATGCGTCCCCGCCGCAGCCGCTGCGAACAGCACGAGCAGTGCCCCGAAGGCCGCATAGGTGGCAGGCTCCGCGGCCAGTGACAGCGCTCCCGCGCTCACCGTCCCGACCGCACCGCACACCAGCGCCGCAGGTGCGACCGGGCCCGCCCCGCGACGCAATACCCGTACCGCCCCGGCGAGAAGCGCCACGATCAGCGCCAACTGCACCACCATCGCGGCCGCGTACGGAGCGTCCAGCGCAACCGGCACCACCAGCAGTCCCGCCCACCCGGTCACCAGCGCACCGGCCCCCGCCGCACCCCGCCACGATTCGCCCGGGGAGATCACCGCACCGGCTACCCGCACCCACCGGGGCCACCAGCGGTGCGCCGCCCCCAGCAGACCGGCCACCACCAGCAGAATCACCGGCGCCGTGTACAGCTGTGACCACTCCGCGCCCTCCAGCCCCAGCGCACCGCGCGCACTGCCGTCCGGCACACCCGACCACACCGGGGCCCGCCGCGACAGCGGACCCGCCAGCGTCACGGCGGCCGCCGGCGCCGCCGCCAGTACCGCGCCCGAAACCACCGCAGCCAACGCCCACAGCACGCCCTGCCCGGCCGGCCGGGGCAGCGGAGCCCGTACCGCCGCACACAGCACCAGACCGCACAGCAGATACACCGGGACCGACCAGTCCTCGGCGACCCCCGCGCGCAGCACACCACCCACAGCCGCGACCACCGCCAGCCCGGCCACCACTCCACCGGCCACCGCGATCCCCTTCGGTGCCCGCCACACCGCGAACAGCGCGACCGCCGCTCCCGCCAGCAACAGTGCCCCCGGGGCAACGGCGGAGAGGGGCGAACCAGCCGTCACCGACTGCGTCAGCGCCACCAGAGCCCCGGAGAGCCCCGTCACGCATCCGCAGACGGACGCGGTCACCCGGACCCCAACGCCCTTGCCCCACCGGGCGATCGCGGAGTCCAGCATCGCCGTCAGCACCAGCGCCCAACCGAAGACCGAGGCCGACGCATCCGCCGACCATGCCCACAGCACCAACGTGAACTGCGTACTCACCACGGCCACCGGCAGCGGCAGACGAAGCTTGCCGAGTGCCAGACCGTACGCCGTCCACACCACGGCGAGTACCGCCGACGCGACCGCGGTGAACCCGAGGCCGTCCGTGTCCGGCGCCGCCACCGCGTGCAGCGCGTACGCATCCAGCACCATCAGCACCAGAGCCAGCGCACCGAGCGACTCGGCCGTTGACGACAGACCGCGGCGCAGAAGCAGCGCGGGCGCGGCCGACGCCGCGACCGTCACCAGGGTGAGCACCGCTGAGCGGCCGCCTATCCCCATATGACCCCAGCTGACCAGGGTGAACGCGATCGCCGCGATCGTCAGCAGCAGTCCGCCGAGACTCAGCAGCACATTCTGGGCGTTGCGCGGCGGGACCGGCGCACCGCGAGAGCCGAACGGGGGCGCGGGCCACTGCGGATACGGCTGTGCCGGTCCGGAAGGCGCCGCGGACGCCGGTCCCGGAGAAGCGACGGGCGGCGTGGCCGGCGGCTGCAGCACACTCACCAGCCAGGCACGACGGGTCAGCAGTTGCATCCGGCGGGCGTCCAGCCGGACCAGTTCGCGGTCGAGGAGCGCCAATTCCTCGGCGGGCGGCGGCACATGTTCCATATCCGGGAGTGTGGCGTGGCCCACAGACCCGGACATGCGCTCGGGTACTCAGGTACGGGACTGAGTACGCGCAGACTGGGTCCCATGGACTGGAGCCGCTACCGCTTTGTGAGCATCTGGGAGGTATCCGCCCCGCCCGATGCCGTGTACGGAATCCTGGAACGCGCCGCGGAGTACCCGCAGTGGTGGCCGCAGGTTCGCGAGGTCACCACGGTCGACGACACCACCGGAACCGTCCGCATCCGTTCCGCCCTTCCGTACGACCTGGTCATGACCGTCCGCGCGAGCCGCCGCGACCCGGCGGCCGGGATCCTCGAAGTGACCCTCGGCGGTGACCTCGACGGCTGGGCCCGCTGGACCGTCACCGCGCACGGCACCGGCAGCCGTGCCACGTACGAGCAGGAGGTCGAGGTGCGGCGGCGGATCATGCGGCTGCTCGCGGTGCCCGGACGTGCGGTGTTCCGGGCGAACCACGCGCTGATGATGCGGGCGGGACGCCGCGGACTGGTGGCCCGGCTCGAAGCAGTTTGAACCACACCCGCCGAGACCTGTATGGTTCAGTCCGTTCCCGGGCGATTAGCTCAGTGGGAGAGCGCTTCGTTCACACCGAAGAGGTCACTGGTTCGAAACCAGTATCGCCCACCTCGGGAGAGGCCGGTCCGTCAGCACCATCGGCGGACCGGCCTCTGCATGTCCGGAATCACCCCCGGGCGTCCGGGATCACGCAGCGGCGGGCAGCTCAGGACGCAGCGGCCAGGCCGGATCCACCGCCTCCGGCGTCCCGCTCTTCGCGAACCACGCCTGCAGACCGCGCGCCTGCGCCGCATGCCACACCGTCTGAAGTGCGTGCAGTTCCGCCGGGGACAGCCGCTCCAGCCGCGACGAAAAGCGCCGCCCCACCGCCCGTACCAGCTCCAGTGATGCCGCCGCATCCGCCGCCGCGTCATGAGCGCCGTCCAGCATCACCTCGTACAGAGCGCAGAGATCGGTGAGCGTGCGCCGCCCCTTGCGGTAGCGGTCCAGGTGCTTGTCCAGGACCCGGGGATCCAGTACGCACAGCGGTGTGCTCCCCAGATAGCCGGCCAGTGACGACGCCCGGTGCCGCTTCAGCTCTCGGTCGAGCAGCGTCAGATCGAACGGTGCGTTCATCACGACGAGCGGGCGTCCCGCCGCGCACTGCTCGGCCAGTGCCCGGGCTATCTCCTCCACCACGGGCGCGGGCCACCGGCCGTTGCGCTGCAGATGGTCATCGGTCAGACCGTGGATCTCGGTCGCCCCCACGGGCACCGGAACCCCCGGATTCACCAGCCAGCGGGTGACGCGCATGCGCCCGCCCACCGCGTCCTGGACGACCAGGGCGGCCGAAACGATCCGGTCCTCCTCGACGTTTACTCCCGTTGTCTCGGTGTCAAAAGCGGCCAGCGGCCCCTCGTACCAGTGAGTCATCCCCGAACTCCTCGTGCCTGACCGGCAGATGGCGTGATCCCCCTGCCCGATTCGGTGATACCCGCGCCCTTTGCCTGGTACGCCGTTTGCGGACTGCTTGCTGCGGTGACAACACAGAGGACAGGCAAGGAAGTTGCCTGAGGACGCACCGACCGAACCAACCGATCGGCACAGCCCGGAAGGCATACGGAGCCATGGCGCTCGCGCAGCCCGACCCGAGCGGGCTGTTGCCCCAGCGGATCGCTCCGCTGCGCGGCACACTCGCCACCACCGCCTGCATGGAGACCCTTCAGGTGGGCTACCTGCACGCGGTCGCGGCCGCGGCGGGGTGCTCCCTGTCGCAGCCCTTTCCCGACAACGGCATCGACTGGCATGTCAGCCACGGCGCCCCCGGGCACACCGTCGACGACGAGGTGACCATCAAGGTGCAGCTCAAATGCACCTACCAGATACCGCCGCACCCACCCGGACCGACGTTCGCCTTCACGCTGGACAACGCCCACCTCGTGAAGCTCGCCCGGACGCCCGTGTCGGTGCACAAGATCCTGGTCGTGATGCTCGTACCGCGCAGCCAGGACGACTGGCTGCGCGCCGGGCACGACCGGCTCGACGTGCGGCACTGCTGTTACTGGACCAACCTGGCCGGCCACGCCGTGACAGGCCGGCACAGGACCACTGTGCGGATCCCGACCACGCGCATATTCGACGACCGCGCGCTCTGCGAGATCATGACCCGGGTCGGGGCGGGAGGGAGACCCTGATGCACCGGCCGATGGACGAGCCCGCCGACAGCACGATCCCGTCGGGCACGCGACCACACCCCAGCGAGACCGTGACCCACTGGCCCACCGCCCTGCCACCCTCCGGGGACATCCCCGATCCCGCCCGCGTCGACCCCGCGGTCCTCGGCGCCCTGCTCGACCGGCACGGCTGGCACCGCCGCGGCGGTGCGGCCGGACGGTACAGCCGATGGACCCCACCGGGGGCCGCGGCACCCTCTGGCGGCACGAGCCTCCTCGTACCCGACACCACCGCCTTCCCCGACAGCGAGGACCTGCTCGGCGAAGCACTCACGGCGCTCGCCCGCAGCGCCGCCCCCTCCGCCCGCGACGTGCTGGTCTCCCTCGCCGTGCCGAGCGACGAGATCCGCTGGTGGCGCGATGTCCCCGACGGTGCCGCCGGTCCCGCGGGTGCCGCCGGAGCGGCCGGCTGGACCGCCGCGGAGCAGCTCCGCGCCGCGGCCCGGCAGATCCTGCTCGCCGGAGCGCTCGCCGTGCGGGCCCGTACCGGGTTCCACGGCGCACGCCACCGCCGAAGGGCCCTCGCCGCGCTCGAAGGCATCCTCGTCGGACCCGCGCCGGGCGGCCGCGACCTCACTGCCTGTCTCCCCGTCGAAACCGGCCGGGACGTCGCCGTACGGCTCTACCACGCCCTGCACGCCACCCGCGAAGCCATCGACTTCCAGCGCGCGACCGGAGGCATGGAAGCCTTCGACAGTGCCGTCGAGGCGGGTGTCAGCCGGGAGCTGACCGAGGCCGTGATCGCGCTGGTCCGCGGCTCGGAGGGAACCAGGATCTCGCTCGCCTGGGCACCCGCCGCAGGAACCCCCGAAGGCTGCCCTGCCCGGCCCGAACCGGTGGAGTTCTCGCCGGGAGACCTGCCCGCCCTGCGCCGGGCGGGAGCCCGCTACCAGCAGGACGAACCCGCCGTCGCGGTCCGGATCACCGGTGCGGTCGTCCGGCTGCGCCGCTCGGGACCGCGCGGCGCGGGAATCGTGCGGCTGCGGGTGCTGGCGGGCGCGGAGGTGCCGCACGTGCGGCTGGAGCTCGACGAGGAGGCGTACCGGATCGCGGGCCACGCCCACCTCGTCGGACTGCCGATCCGGGTGGAGGGGCGACTGGAGAGCCGGGGCGGCTTCCGGCGGCTTACCCGGGCCTCGCAGGTGGTGCCCGTACAGGTCGACGAGGCGGAGCGGGACCGGCTGATGAAATCGCTCCAGGAGAACGTCGACTACTTCGAGGAGGCCTGTACGGGCGAATAGCCGGAGAGAGGGGCCAGGCGCGGTGACCGCAGACTGCCGGAACGAACCCTTTCGCGAAGGGGGCCGTCGGCTCGGTACGATTCCTCTTGCGTGCGCAGTGGAATATGGCGCGCACCCCCCTTCAGTCAGGAGAGACCGGTGTCAGACGTCCGTGTGATCATCCAACGCGATTCCGAGCGGGAAGAGCGCGTGGTGACGACGGGCACTACGGCTGCCGAGCTCTTCCCCGGCGAGCGCACTGTTGTCGCCGCCCGGGTTGCCGGTGAGCTGAAGGACCTCGCGTACGTCGTCGCCGACGGCGAGGTCGTCGAGCCCGTCGAGATCTCCTCCGAGGACGGCCTGAACATCCTCCGGCACTCCACCGCGCACGTCATGGCGCAGGCGGTGCAGGAGCTCTTCCCGGAGGCCAAGCTCGGCATCGGCCCGCCGGTCAAGGACGGCTTCTACTACGACTTCGACGTCGAGAAGCCGTTCACGCCCGAGGATCTCAAGGCCATCGAGAAGAAGATGCAGGAGATCCAGAAGCGGGGGCAGCGGTTCTCCCGCCGGGTCGTCACCGACGAGGCCGCCCGCGAGGAGCTGGCCGACGAGCCGTACAAGCTGGAGCTCATCGGCATCAAGGGCTCGGCCTCCTCGGAGGACGGCGCGAATGTCGAGGTGGGCGGCGGCGAGCTGACCATCTACGACAACCTCGACCCGAAGACCGGCGACCTGTGCTGGAAGGACCTCTGCCGCGGTCCGCACCTGCCGACCACCCGGAACATCCCGGCGTTCAAGCTGATGCGGAACGCCGCGGCGTACTGGCGGGGCAGTGAGAAGAACCCGATGCTCCAGCGCATCTACGGCACCGCGTGGCCCACCAAGGACGAGCTCAAGGCGCACCTGGAGTTCCTGGAGGAGGCCGCCAAGCGGGACCACCGCAAGCTCGGCAACGAGCTGGACCTCTTCTCCTTCCCCGACGAGATCGGCCCCGGCCTCGCGGTCTTCCACCCCAAGGGCGGCATCATCCGCCGGGCCATGGAGGACTACTCGCGCAGGCGGCACGAGGAGGAGGGCTACGAGTTCGTCTACTCCCCGCACGCCACCAAGGGCAAGCTCTTCGAGAAGTCCGGTCACCTGGACTGGTACGCCGAGGGCATGTACCCGCCCATGCAGCTCGACGACGGGGTGGACTACTACCTCAAGCCGATGAACTGCCCGATGCACAACCTGATCTTCGACGCGCGCGGCCGTTCGTACCGTGAACTGCCTTTGCGTCTCTTCGAGTTCGGCACGGTGTACCGGTACGAGAAGTCGGGTGTGGTGCACGGTCTGACCCGCTCGCGCGGCTTCACGCAGGACGACGCGCACATCTACTGCACCAAGGAGCAGATGGCGGACGAGCTGGACAGGACGCTCACCTTCGTCCTGAACCTGCTGCGCGACTACGGTCTGACCGACTTCTACCTGGAGCTGTCCACCAAGGACCCGGAGAAGTTCGTCGGATCCGACGAGATCTGGGAAGAAGCGACCGAGACACTGCGCCAGGTCGCCGAGAAGCAGGGGCTGCCCCTGGTCCCGGACCCGGGTGGCGCCGCCTTCTACGGCCCGAAGATCTCGGTCCAGTGCAAGGACGCCATCGGCCGTACCTGGCAGATGTCGACCGTGCAGCTCGACTTCAACCTGCCGGAGCGCTTCGACCTGGAGTACACCGGCCCCGACGGCACCAAGCAGCGCCCGGTCATGATCCACCGCGCACTGTTCGGTTCCATCGAGCGCTTCTTCGCGGTGCTGCTGGAGCACTACGCGGGTGCGTTCCCGGTCTGGCTGGCCCCGGTCCAGGCGGTCGGCATCCCGATCGGCGACGCGCACATCCCGTACCTCCAGGAGTTCGCTGCGCAGGCCAGGAAGAAGGGTCTGCGGGTCGAGGTGGACGCCTCCTCGGACCGGATGCAGAAGAAGATCCGCAACCAGCAGAAGGCCAAGGTGCCCTTCATGATCATCGCGGGTGATGAGGACATGGCCAACGGTGCTGTCTCCTTCCGCTACCGCGACGGATCGCAGGAGAACGGCATCCCGGTCGAGGACGCCATCGCCAAGATCCAGAAGGCCGTCGAGGACCGCGTCCAGGTCTGACCCGACCGCCAGGGAGGCCCTCGGAGCGCTAACCGCGCTCCGGGGGCCTCTTCTCGTCCTCCCGGGTGAACACCTGCACCAGCCACGACGAGAACGAACCCGTCACGGCCCCCAGCAGCGCCAGACCGCAGACCATCAGCCCCACCGCGATGGTCCTGCCGCTCGGCGTGACCGGCGCGACGTCCCCGTATCCGACCGTGGTGAGCGTCGCGCACGCCCACCACGCCGCGTCGCCGAACGTCCGGATCGTGGCCCCGGGAGCCACGCGCTCCTGGTCGTACACGGCGAGCGCGGCCGAGAACCCGAGCAGCAGGGCGGTCATCCCGGCGTAGCTGATCACCCGGGCGTACAGGCTCAGCCGCGGCCGCTCCCGCTGCCGCTGGACCGCTGTGTAGACCCGGATCAGACGCAACGGCCTCAGCAGCGGGAGCACCAGCACCACCGTGTCCAGCCAGTGGGTACGCAGGTAGCGCAGCCCCTGGCCGCTGAGCCGGATCCTTACGACATAGTCCGCCGCGAAGAGGAGCCAGGTGCCGACGACCAGGGTCGTGCCGAGGTTTCGCCACGGCTCGGTGTGGTCGGGAACGAGGACGCGGACCGCGTACCCGAGGAGGAAGAACAGCGACGCGACGAAGAGCGGCACCTCCGTGCGCTGCTCCCAGTGCCTGAACCGGAGAGAAGCGGAGGAGTCCGAGGGCTGGTCGCTCATGGCCTCAGGATCGTCGCCCGCTGATGGGGGCGGCCCCGGCGACACGCTCCGCAGGAGTGAAGCAATATGCTGATCTGCATGACGACTGAGCCGGAGCAGCAGATCGGAGTGGGAACGCCCGACGCGTTCCAGCGCCTGTGGACGCCCCACCGGATGGCGTACATCCAGGGTGAGAACAAGCCGACCAGCCCGGAGGCCGGCGACGGCTGCCCCTTCTGTGCGATCCCGGCGAAGTCGGACGAGGACGGGCTCATCGTGGCACGCGGCGAGACGGTCTATGCCGTGCTGAACCTGTATCCGTACAACGGCGGACATCTGATGGTGGTGCCGTACCGGCATGTCGCCGATTACACGGAGCTGGACGGTCAGGAGACGCTGGAGCTGGCCGACTTCACCAAGCGGGCGATGACGGCGCTGCGGGCGGCCTCGGGGGCGCACGGTTTCAATATCGGGATGAATCAGGGGACGGTGGCGGGCGCCGGCATTGCCGCGCATCTGCATCAGCATCTGGTGCCCCGCTGGGGCGGTGACACCAACTTCATGCCGGTCGTCGGTCACACGAAGGTGCTGCCGCAGCTGCTCGCCGATACCCGGAAGATGCTGGCCGACGCCTGGCCCGCGGTCTGAGTCGAGTGGTACGAGCACGAGGCGCCCGGGATGTCCCGGGTGCCTTTTCCGTCTGCCCTACGCGTCGTACAGGTCGGCCTTCTTGGGGGTCGGGTCCTGCACCAGTCCGCTGAGGATCATGGACCGGTTGTCGAAGCGCTCCGTGTCGACACCGTTCTCGTCCAGGACACGCATGGCCGCGCTGTGCACGGCACGCAGGACGGGGGTGGCGGCGCGCATCGCGTCGTCCGCCATGAAGCGGTGGCGCCACGGCTTCTCCGCCCAGGCGTGGCGCAGGCCGAACGGCTCCGGGAGGGTGATCTTGCCCCCCAGGTAGTCGAGGAGCGGGGGGTACCAGGTGAAGGGGGCGCGCAGGGCCAGGCGGACGACCTCCTTGGACTCCACCAGCGGGAGAGTGATCTTGCGGGTCTCCCAGAATCTGACGGTCTTGTTGACCGTCTTCGTCTTGGCCTCGGGCTTGCTCGTGAAGAGTGAGTGGACGGGGCCGAGGGCGTGCCCGGTGACCTCGATCCGGAGCGTCTCGTGGAGCACCGTGACGGTGATCATCATGGTGATGACCAGCTGGCCGTCCCAGAGGGTGAACTGGACACCCAGGTAGTGGCGGTCGCCGCTGCCGAACTGCTGGTGGTTGCAGATGCGCTGTATCTCGTGCGGCTTGATCTGGAAGGTGGAGACGTCCTCGCCCTCCGGGCGGGAGACCGAGTCGGCGTTCTCACCGACGGGCGAGACGATCCAGTGGGTGACCGAGGGCGTGGTGAATCCGCCTGTATGCAGCGGTCCGCGTTCCAGCTGCTTGAGCTGGTCGTGGATGACGCGAATCAGGTCCCAGCTGCGGAACTGGTGGAATTCCTTGCCGGGTTCCTTGGAGACGAGCTCCTCGGCGAGCTGCCAGCTGCCCCAGCGGGTACCCATGCCGAGGATGCCCTTGGGACCGGCATAGAAGACGGAGTTGGACTGCTGTTCGGCAGACAGCTTCTCCAGGCCCTGGCGCAGCGCCTCGCGGGCGGTCTCATTGGGATTCTTCGGTACGGCCTCGGGGATCTTGGCGATGACCCCGCCGCCGGAGAGCAGCCCCTCCCAGCGGGCGCGCATGTCCTTGGCGGAGGTCTCGGCGATCCGTTTGGCGATCAGCCAGCCGATGACGGGGGCGACGATCATCGCGCGCAGGTACAGCGCGAGGAGACCGCCGACCGGCAGTTTGATCAGGAAGATCAGGGCCACGATGCCGATGACGGGGAGCAGGGCGATGCCGAGGGCGCTGAGGGCCTTGTCCTTGGTGGAGCCCAGGCCGTCGCGGAGGCGGAACGCGAGGACCCACAGGAGCAGTCCGGGCAGGAAGAGGAAGCCGAAGAGCGCGGTCACCAGGGTCAGTTTGGTGTCCCGTGCCTTGCGGAGCCGGGTCGCGGACAGGCAGTGCTCGACGACGGTCTGCGGATCGGTGCCGAAGGACTGGATGAGGGCCTTGCGGGCGCCGCCCAGCATGCGCTCCTGGACGGCGCGGGAGAATGCCTCGCCGAGGTTGGGAGTGAAGTACTTGCTTTTGAAGAGCTTGGACCGGCCTTCCTCGACCTTGGACTTGTGCCACTCGCTGTCGGCCTTGAGGATCTCCTCCACCGGGCTGTCGCGGTACGCGGCGGAGGCGAGGGCGTTCGTCGCCACCGCCTGTCCGGCCGCCCCCTGGAGTGGGATCTGCGCTCCGGGAGAGAAATCGAATCCGTCGTTGGCCACTGTCGCCCCCACTTGCCGCCAAGGAACCGCTCCTGCGGCTGTTTCCCAACTGCCGCGCTCGGCACACCTTCTGAGCTGGGATCACAGCGTATCGTCCGGATCGGAGCTCCGTCCGCCCTTGTGGACAAGGGCGGACGGAGCCGTCGGCTACGCACTGTTTGTGGTGTTTTCCTGCTGTTCGCGGAGGCGGTCGGCGAGCTGCGGTGGCATCGGTTCGTGCCGGGCGTACGACCGGTCGAACCGGCCGGTGCCGTGCGACAGGGAGCGCAGGTCGATCGCGTACCGGCCGATCTCCAGCTCAGGCACCTCGGCCCGCACGAGCGTGCGCCCCGCCCCTGACTGCTCGGTGCCGACCACCCGGCCGCGCCGCCCCGACAGATCGCTCATGACCGGTCCCACGTAGTCGTCGGGGACGAGGACCTGGACCTCGGAGACAGGTTCGAGGAGCTGGATCCGGGTCTCCGCGGCCGCTTCCCGAAGGGCCAGTGCGCCCGCCGCCTGGAACGCCGCGTCGGACGAGTCCACGGAGTGGGCCTTTCCGTCCCGCAGGGTGATCCTCACGTCGACGAGGGGGTGGCCGGCCGCCACTCCGCGGGCGGCCTGGGCGCGTATCCCCTTCTCCACGGACGGGATGAACTGGCGGGGTACGGCTCCGCCGACCACCTTGTCGACGAATTCGATACCCGAACCGGGTGGCAGCGGCTCCACCTCGATCTCGCAGATGGCGTACTGGCCGTGGCCGCCGGACTGTTTGACATGCCGTCCGCGACCGGTCGACGGGCCGGCGAACGTCTCGCGCAGGGACACCTTGTGGGAGACGGTGTCCACCTGTACCCCGTACCGGGTGCGCAGCCGGTCCAGTGCCACGTCCTGATGGGCCTCGCCGAGGCACCACAGAACCACCTGATGGGTGTCCTGGTTCTGTTCGAGGCGCATCGTCGGGTCCTCGGCGACGAGCCGTGCGAGCCCCTGGGAGAGCTTGTCCTCGTCCGCCTTGCTGTGGGCCTCGATGGCCAGCGGCAGCAGCGGGTCGGGCATGGACCAGGGCTCCATCAGCAGCGGATCCTCCGGAGCGGAGAGGGTGTCCCCCGTCTCGGCGCCGCCCAGTTTGGCGACGCAGGCCAGGTCCCCGGCGATGCAGCTGGTCAGGGCGCGCTGCTGTTTGCCGAACGGGGCGGACAGCGCGCCGACGCGGACATCTGCCTCGTGGAAGGGACGGGGTTCGTGGCCGGGGTCGGTGAGTCCGTGGCCGAGGACGTGGACCGTTTCATCGGGCCGCAGCGTGCCGGAGAAGACGCGGACCAGGGAGACGCGGCCGACGTACGGGTCGGAGGCCGTCTTGACGACTTCGGCCACCAGCGGTCCGTCGGGATCGCAGGACGGGGCGGGGCGGAGGGCGCCGCCCGGCGTGGTGACAGCGGGCAGCGGGTGCTCCAGCGGGGTCGGGAAGCCCCCCGTGATCAGATCCAGGAGTTCGACCGTACCGATGCCCGGGCGGCCGTCCTCGCCGGCGGGCGCCGCCGTGAGGACGGGGTGGAAGGCGTCGCGGGCGACGGCGCGTTCCAGGTCGTCGATCAGGGACGTGATGTCGATGTCCTCGCCGCCGAGGTACCGGTCCATCAGGGACTCGTCCTCGCTCTCGGCGATGATCCCTTCGATCAGCCGGTCACGGGCGTCCTGGAGCGGTGCGTGCTGGCTTTCGGCGGGCGAGGTCTCTTTCCGTTCGCCGGAGGAGTAGTCGAAGATACGCTGCGTGAGCAGTCCGGTGAGCCCGGTCAGCGGGGCGTGCCCGTCCGGGCCCTCGGGGCCGAGCACGGGCAGATAGAGGGGCAGTACGGCGTCGGGGTCGTCGCCCCCGAAGATCTCACCGCAGACGCGGGTCATCTCGTCGAAGGACGTGCGGGCAGTGTCGAGGTGGGTGACGACGATGGCGCGCGGCATGCCGACGGCGGCGCACTCCTCCCACACGGCGCGGGTGGTGCCCGCCACGGCGTCGGCCTCCTGGGCCGCCGAGACAACGAAAAGGGCCGCGTCCGCTGCTCGCAGACCGGCCCTGAGTTCCCCGACGAAGTCGGCGTATCCAGGGGTGTCCAACAGGTTGATCTTGCACCCGCCCCATTCGACGGGGACCAGGGAGAGCTGTACGGAGCGTTGCTGGCGGTGCTCGATCTCGTCGTAGTCGGAGACCGTGCCGCCGTCCTCGACCCGGCCGGCCCGGTTGACCGCTCCGGCGGTCTGCGCGAGTGCTTCGACGAGGGTGGTCTTGCCCGATCCGCTGTGGCCGACCAGCACCACGTTCCGTATGGAGGAGGGCCGGTCGGCCGTTGCTGCTCTGCCGGCGGCCCCGGTGTGTGCATGTGCCTTGTCGCCCATGATGTGCCTCCCGGTGGGGGTGCGCTGTGCGGGGAGAAGGAGGGGGCGGGCACGAGGAGCCGCCGCGGCGGCTGCGACGACGCCCGCGGTAATTCGAGCTTTCCACTCCGGTCAGGCTGCGTCCATACGTCGGACGCCGACGCACGAGCACGGACGCCCGGACAGTGGACGCGTCCGACTGGTGACTACGATGGGCCAGCCGGTGGCCGAAGGGGCCGCGCGGCCCACCGACCCTCGGGAAGGCCATGCTGAACAAGTACGCGCGTGCATTTTTTACGCGTGTCCTCACACCGTTCGCCGCGCTGCTGCTCCGTCTCGGCGTGAGCCCTGACGCGGTCACGCTCATCGGTACGGCCGGAGTGGTGGCAGGTGCGCTGGTCTTCTTCCCCATGGGGGAGTTCTTCTGGGGCACGATCGTCATCACGATCTTCGTCTTCTCCGACCTCGTCGACGGCAACATGGCCCGGCAGGCCGGCATCTCCAGCCGCTGGGGCGCCTTCCTGGACTCGACCCTGGACCGGGTCGCCGACGGAGCGATCTTCGGCGGGTTCGCGCTCTGGTACGCGGGCAACGGCGACGACAACGTGATGTGCGCGGTGGCGATCTTCTGCCTGGCCAGCGGCCAGGTGGTCTCCTACACGAAGGCGCGGGGCGAGTCGATCGGGCTGCCGGTCGCGGTCAACGGTCTGGTGGAGCGGGCGGAGCGGCTGGTCATCTCGCTGGTGGCGGCCGGGCTCGCCGGACTCCACACGTTCGGTGTGCCGGGGATCGAGATCCTGCTGCCGATCGCGCTGTGGGTCGTCGCCGTGGGCAGCCTGGTGACGCTGGTGCAGCGGGTGGTGACCGTGCGCCGCGAGGCCGCGGAGGCCGACGCGGCAGCCGCGGCGGACCGGGGGAGCGAGGCGACGCAGTGAGCGGCGCCGGGCGGGTACCGAGGACCGGGCTGAAGGACCGGCTGACCGACGGGCTGTACGGGCTCGGCTGGGCCGCGGTCAAGAAGCTCCCGGAGCCGGCCGCCCAGGCACTCTTCCGTACTCTTGCCGACCAGGCCTGGAAGCGGCGCGGCAAGAGTGTGCTGCGGCTGGAGTCGAACCTGGCCAGGGTGGTGCCGGACGCGAGTCCTGCCCGGCTCGCCGCACTGTCCAAGGCCGGGATGCGCTCGTACATGCGCTACTGGATGGAGTCGTTCCGGCTGCCCACCTGGAGCCCGGAGCGGATCAAGGCCGGCATAGACGTCACTGACGTCCACCGGCTGACCGGGGGCCTGGAAGCCGGGCGCGGTGTGATCCTCGCGCTGCCGCACCTGGGGAACTGGGACCTGGCGGGAGCCTGGGTCACCACCGATCTGAAGGTGCCGTTCACCACGGTCGCCGAGCGGCTGAAGCCCGAGTCGCTGTACGACCGGTTCGTCGCCTACCGCGAGGGGCTCGGCATGGAGGTCCTGCCGCACACCGGCGGGTCGGCCTTCGGCACCCTGGCACGGCGGCTGCGGGACGGCGGACTGGTCTGCCTGGTCGCCGACCGCGACCTCTCCGCCTCCGGCGTCGAGGTGCAGTTCTTCGGTGACACGGCACGGATGCCCGCCGGACCCGCGCTGCTGGCCCAGCAGACCGGCGCGCTGCTGCTGCCCGTGACGCTCCGGTACGACGCGACCCCCGTGATGAAGGCCCGGATCCACCCGGCCGTCGAGGTGCCCGAGTCAGGTACGCGCGAGGAGAAGACGTCTGTGATGACGCAGGCGCTGGCCGATGCCTTCGCCGCCGGAATCGCCGAGCACCCGGAGGACTGGCACATGCTGCAGCGGCTCTGGCTCGCCGACCTCGAACCCCGTGGAGAGCAGCCATGAAGATCGGCATCGTCTGCCCGTACTCCTGGGACGTACCGGGCGGCGTCCAGTTCCACATCCGCGACCTGGCCGAACACCTGATCCGCCTGGGCCACCAGGTGTCGGTGCTGGCCCCCGCCGACGACGAGACGCCGCTGCCGCCGTACGTGGTGTCGGCGGGCCGGGCCGTGCCCGTCCCGTACAACGGCTCCGTCGCCCGGCTGAATTTCGGCTTCCTGTCCGCGGCGCGGGTGCGCCGCTGGCTGCACGACGGCACCTTCGATGTGATCCACATCCATGAGCCGACCTCGCCATCACTCGGCCTGCTCACATGCTGGGCCGCGCAGGGACCGATCGTCGCCACGTTCCACACCTCCAATCCGCGGTCCCGCGCGATGATCGCCGCGTACCCGATCCTGCAGCCCGCGCTGGAGAAGATCAGTGCGCGCATCGCGGTGAGCGAGTACGCGCGCCGGACCCTGGTCGAGCACCTCGGCGGCGACGCGGTCGTCATCCCGAACGGGGTCGATGTCGGCTTCTTCGACAAGGCCGAGCCCAAGGTCGAGTGGCAGGGCGGGACGATCGGCTTCATCGGGCGTATCGACGAGCCCCGCAAGGGCCTGCCCGTCCTGATGCGGGCGCTGCCCGCCATCCTCGCCGCACGCCCGGAGACCAGGCTGCTGGTGGCGGGGCGCGGCGACGAGGAGGAGGCGGTCGCCTCACTGCCCGAGGCGATGCGCGAGCGCGTCGAATTCCTCGGCATGGTGAGCGACGAGGACAAGGCGCGGCTGCTGCGCAGCGTCGATGTGTATGTCGCGCCGAATACGGGTGGCGAGAGCTTCGGGATCATCCTGGTCGAGGCGATGTCGGCGGGCGCGCCGGTCCTCGCCAGCGATCTGGACGCGTTCGCCCAGGTACTGGACCTGGGTGCGGCGGGCGAACTGTTCGCCAACGAGGACGCGGAGGCGCTGGCGTCGGCGGCGATCCGGCTGCTCGGCGACCCGGAGCGGCGTGCGGAGCTGAGCGACCGTGGCCGGGCGCATGTGCGACGGTTCGACTGGTCGACGGTGGGGGCGGACATCCTCGCGGTGTACGAGACGGTGACGGACGGGGCCGCGTCGGTGGCGACGGACGAACGTACGGGGCTGCGGGCCCGGTTCGGGCTGGCCCGGGACTGAGGCGGGCCGGAGGGCGGGACAGGGCGCCCTCGACGGTAGCCTTGCGGCCCGTGATCGAAACCCTCATCTGGATCGCCGTCGCGCTCGTCGCGATCGGCCTGTACCTCAGCTGGACCGCCGGACGGCTGGACCGGCTGCACACGCGGATCGATGCCGCCCGCGCCGCCCTCGACGCCCAACTGCTGCGCCGCGCCTCGGTTACCCAGGAACTGGCCACGTCCGGTGTCCTCGACCCCGCCGCGTCCATCGTGCTGTACGAGGCCGCGCACGCCGCCCGGCAGTCCGAGGAGGAGCAGCGTGAGGTGGCGGAGAGCGAGCTCAGCACCGCGCTGCGGGCGGTGTTCGGCGAGACGGCGCAGGTGGAGGCGGTGAAGGAGATTCCCGGCGGTGAGGAGGCGGCGTCCGAACTGGCCGCGGCCGTGCGCCGGGTGCCGATGGCGCGGCGCTTCCACAACGACGCGGTGCGCGCGGCGCGGGCGCTGCGCCGCCACCGCACGGTGCGCTGGTTCCGGCTGGCAGGGCACGCACCGTTCCCGCTGGCCTTCGAGATGGACGACGAGCCGCCTGTGGCCCTGGCGGACCGCCTGGTCAGCTGACCCGGACGCGGCGCCGCCGCCCACCCCGTACGGGGCCGTACGAGGCGGTACGCGGCCGTACACGGCCAAAACGATCCACTGGCCTCTTATTGGCCCTTGTCGTGGACTGGTCCCGGAGAGTTTGCTCTGCAGTGCATCACCGAGCACTTCCAGCATCTTTTTCTCCGAGTGAGGTCGATCCGTGTCCACGCTTCCCAGCACCCCGCAGTCCGCCGACTCCCCGGCTACCGGCACCGCCCGCGTGAAGCGTGGCATGGCCGAGCAGCTCAAGGGCGGCGTGATCATGGACGTCGTCAACGCCGAGCAGGCGAAGATCGCCGAGGACGCGGGCGCCGTGGCCGTCATGGCCCTGGAGCGGGTGCCCGCCGACATCCGCAAGGACGGCGGCGTGGCCCGGATGTCCGACCCGAACATGATCGAAGAGATCATCGAGGCCGTCTCCATCCCGGTGATGGCGAAGTCCCGCATCGGCCACTTCGTCGAGGCGCAGGTCCTGCAGTCCCTCGGTGTCGACTACATCGACGAGTCCGAGGTCCTCACCCCGGCCGACGAGGTCAACCACAGCGACAAGTTCGCCTTCACCACGCCGTTCGTCTGCGGCGCCACCAACCTGGGCGAGGCGCTGCGCCGCATCGCCGAGGGCGCGGCCATGATCCGCTCCAAGGGCGAGGCCGGCACCGGCAACGTCGTCGAGGCGGTCCGCCACCTGCGCCAGATCAAGAACGAGATCGCCCGGCTGCGCGGCTACGACAACAACGAGCTGTACGCCGCGGCCAAGGAGCTCCGCGCCCCGTACGAGCTGGTCAAGGAGGTCGCCGAGCTCGGCAAGCTGCCCGTCGTGCTGTTCTCGGCCGGTGGCGTCGCCACCCCGGCCGACGCCGCGCTGATGCGCCAGCTCGGCGCCGAGGGCGTCTTCGTCGGCTCCGGCATCTTCAAGTCCGGCGACCCGGCCAAGCGCGCCGCCGCCATCGTGAAGGCCACCACCTTCTACGACGACCCGAAGATCATCGCGGACGCCTCCCGCAACCTGGGTGAGGCCATGGTCGGCATCAACTGCGACACCCTGCCCGAGGCCGAGCGCTACGCCAACCGCGGCTGGTAGTCACAGATGAGCGACACCCCTGTGATCGGAGTCCTGGCTCTCCAGGGCGACGTACGGGAGCACCTGATCGCCCTGGCCTCGGCAGACGCCCTGGCCAGGCCGGTCCGGCGCCCCGAAGAGCTCGCCGAGGTCGACGGTCTCGTCATACCCGGCGGCGAATCCACCACGATGTCCAAGCTCGCCACCCTGTTCGGCATGCTGGAACCTCTGCGCGAGCGGGTCCGCTCCGGCATGCCGGTCTACGGCACGTGCGCCGGAATGATCCTGCTGGCCGACAAGATCCTCGACCCGCGCTCGGGCCAGGAAACCGTCGGCGGCATCGACATGATCGTGCGTCGTAACGCCTTCGGGCGGCAGAACGAGTCCTTCGAGGCCGCCGTCGAGGTCGCCGGGATCGAGGGCGGCCCGGTCGAGGGCGTCTTCATCCGCGCCCCCTGGGTGGAATCGGTCGGCGCCCGGGCCGAGGTGATCGCCGAGCACGGCGGTCATATCGTCGCCGTACGTCAGGGAAACGCCCTGGCGACGTCATTCCACCCGGAACTGACCGGTGACCATCGGGTTCACGCACTCTTCGTCGACATGGTGCGCGCCAAGGGGTGAACGGATCCCGGTAGGATCTCCGTTGTTCATTTCTACTGGCGACGCGTTGTAAGGAGCTGGCGATGTCCGGCCACTCTAAGTGGGCTACCACCAAGCACAAGAAGGCCGTGATTGATGCCAAGCGCGGCAAGCTCTTCGCCAAGCTGATCAAGAACATCGAGGTCGCGGCCCGCACCGGCGGCGTGGACCCCGAGGGCAACCCGACCCTCGTCGATGCGATCCAGAAGGCGAAGAAGAGCTCCGTCCCGAACAAGAACATCGACTCCGCGGTCAAGCGCGGTGGCGGTCTCGAAGCGGGCGGCGTCGATTACCAGACCATCATGTACGAGGGTTACGGCCCGAACGGTGTCGCGGTGCTCATCGAGTGCCTCACCGACAACCGCAACCGTGCCGCCTCCGACGTGCGTGTCGCGATGACCCGCAACGGTGGTTCGATGGCCGACCCGGGTTCGGTCTCGTACCTCTTCAACCGCAAGGGCGTCGTCATCGTCCCCAAGGGCGAGCTCACCGAGGACGACGTCCTCGGTGCGGTCCTCGACGCGGGCGCCGAGGAGGTCAATGACCTCGGTGAGTCCTATGAGGTCGTCAGCGAGGCCACCGACATGGTCGCGGTCCGTACCGCGCTCCAGCAGTCGGGCATCGACTACGACTCGGCCGAGGCCAACTTCCTGCCCACCATGCAGGTCGCGCTGGACGAGGAAGGCGCGCGCAAGATCTTCAAGCTGATCGACGCGCTGGAGGACAGCGACGACGTGCAGAACGTCTTCGCCAACTTCGACGTCTCGGACGAGGTCATGGAGAAGGTCGACGCCTGAGACGGCGGACGACGCATCCCCGCGTGAGCGGGGATGCCCCGGAGACGGGCAGCGTCCGGCCGCTGTACAGGGGCACTTTCCGCGCGGGCGGAGTCGACGGGCCGACGGGGAAACACCCCGTCGGCCCGTCGCATTGTCAGTGCGAGCCGATAGCCTGCGGGAACAGTTGACCGATCGGCAGAGGGGGGGCGCTTCATGCGGGTACTGGGCGTGGACCCGGGACTGACCCGGTGCGGCGTAGGCGTCGTCGAAGGTGTGGCGGGCCGCCCCCTGACGATGCTCGGGGTCGGTGTCGTCCGCACCCCCACCGATGCCGAGCTCGGCCACCGGCTGGTCGCGATCGAGCGCGGCATCGAGGAGTGGCTCGACGAGCACCGCCCCGAATTCGTCGCCGTGGAGCGGGTGTTCAGCCAGCACAACGTCCGTACGGTGATGGGCACCGCTCAGGCCAGTGCGGTTGCCATGCTCTGCGCGTCCCGCCGCGGCATCCCCGTCGCCCTGCACACCCCCAGCGAGGTCAAGGCCGCCGTCACCGGCAGCGGCCGCGCCGACAAGGCGCAGGTCGGAGCGATGGTCACCCGGCTTCTTCGGCTCGACGCACCGCCGAAGCCCGCCGACGCCGCCGACGCCCTGGCCCTCGCCATCTGCCACATCTGGCGGGGCCCGGCCGTCAACCGCCTCCAGCAGGCGCACGCGGTCGCCGCCCGTGGTCCTCGCGTTTCCCGTACACCCGCAGTTCCCGTCCGGAAGGTCCCCCGATGATCGCCTTCGTCAGCGGCCCCGTCGCCGCACTCGCCCCGACCACGGCCGTGATCGAGGTCGGCGGCATCGGCATGGCCGTCCAGTGCAGCCCTCACACCCTCGCCGACCTGCGGATCGGCCAGGAGGCCAGGCTGGCCACCTCCCTCGTCGTACGGGAGGACTCGCTCACCCTCTACGGCTTCGCCGATGACGACCAGCGGCAGGTCTTCGAGCTGCTCCAGACCGCCAGCGGCGTCGGTCCCCGGCTCGCCCAGGCGATGCTCGCCGTGCACAGCCCTGACGCCCTGCGCCTTGCCGTCTCCACCGGCGACGAGAAGGCCCTCACCGCCGTCCCCGGCATCGGCAAGAAGGGCGCGCAGAAACTCCTCCTCGAACTGAAGGACAGACTGGGCGAGCCCGTCGGCGCCCACATCGGCCACCAGGGTGTCGGCACCGCCATCACCTCTTCGTGGCGCGACCAGCTGCAGGCCGCCCTGATCGGCCTCGGATACGCGACCCGTGAGGCCGACGAGGCGGTCACCGCCGTCGCCCCGCAGGCCGAGGCCGCCGTCGCGGAGGGCGCCCAGCCGCCCGTATCGCAGCTGCTGCGGGCCGCTCTGCAGACCCTCAACCGCGCACGCTGACCGCACGCCGGCCGGACGCGACACCCCCGACGCCCGGGCACCGCAGGGCCCGGCACCGAAACACCCGAGGCGGGACTGACCGAATGAACTGGGACGAGACCGGACCCGACACCGACGAGCGCCTCGTCGACGCCGGCGCGGACGGCGAGGACACGGCGGTCGAAGCCGCCCTGCGGCCGAAGGATCTCGACGAATTCGTCGGCCAGGAGAAGGTGCGCGAACAGCTCGACCTGGTCCTGAAGGCCGCCCTGGCCCGCGGCGCCACTGCCGACCACGTGCTGCTCTCCGGTGCCCCCGGCCTCGGCAAGACCACCCTCTCCATGATCATCGCTGCCGAGATGGGCGCCCCGATCCGGATCACCTCGGGCCCTGCCATCCAGCACGCGGGCGACCTCGCCGCGATCCTCTCCTCCCTCCAGGAGGGCGAGGTCCTCTTCCTCGACGAGATCCACCGCATGTCACGGCCCGCCGAAGAGATGCTCTACATGGCGATGGAGGACTTCCGTGTCGACGTCATCGTCGGCAAGGGTCCCGGCGCCACCGCCATCCCGTTGGAACTGCCGCCCTTCACCCTTGTCGGCGCCACCACCCGGGCCGGACTCCTGCCGCCCCCGCTGCGCGACCGCTTCGGCTTCACCGGACACATGGAGTTCTACGCCCCCGCCGAACTGGAGCGCGTCATCCACCGCTCCGCCCGCCTCCTCGACGTCGCGATAGACGCCGAGGGCGCGGCCGAGATCGCCGGGCGCTCCCGCGGCACGCCCCGTATCGCCAACCGGCTGTTGCGCCGCGTCCGCGACTACGCCCAGGTCAAGGCGGACGGCCGGATCGACCGCGGCGTCGCCGCCGCCGCCCTCGGGGTGTACGAGGTCGACGGGCGGGGTCTCGACCGGCTGGACCGGGCGGTGCTCGGCGCGCTCCTGAAGCTCTTCGGCGGCGGACCGGTCGGTCTGTCCACCCTCGCGGTCGCCGTGGGGGAGGAACGCGAGACGGTCGAGGAGGTCGCGGAGCCCTTCCTGGTACGGGAAGGACTCCTGGCCAGGACGCCGCGGGGCCGGGTCGCCACCCCCGCGGCCTGGGCACATCTCGGTCTCGTCCCCCCTCAGCACGGCGGAAAGGGACAACAGGGTCTGTTCGGGGCGTGATGCGTCACAGCTTCGTCCGGACTGGAACCCAGCTGCCATGCTGGGCGTTGTTCCATCGATGCGGACTCGCTTAGACTCCGCCGATGCCGCCCGTACAGGGCGGCGTACCCACCCCCGTAGATCAGGCCGCATTCCAGCGCGGTCGTGCGAAGGAAAATCGTCCCGTGAATCCCGTGACTCTCCTCCCCTTCATCGTGCTCATCGGGGCCATGTTCCTGATGACCCGGTCCGCCAAGAAGAAGCAGGCCGCCGCCGCGCAGATGCGCAACGAGATGCAGCCCGGTACCGGCGTTCGGACGATCGGGGGCATGTACGCCACCGTCAAGGAGCTTCACGACGACACGGTTCTCCTCGAGGTCGCGCCCGGCGTCCACGCCGTCTACGCCAAGAACGCCATCGGTGCCGTCCTGGACGACGCGGAGTACAACCGCATCGTCCACGGTGACGACGACGAGATCGACGGCGCGGTCGTGCCGGACGACGCGTCCTCGCTGACCGAGCACGTCGAGGCCGACACGGACGTCGACACCGACGCGGACGACGCGGACGATGCCAAAATCGACCTGGGCAAGAAGGCCGAGGCCGACGACGTCGAGCCGAAGGACGCCAAGGCCGACGAGAAGTCCGAGGGCAAGGCCGACGGCAAGGCCGACGCGAAGTAATTCACGCCCCGGGGATGCCATGAGCCCACCAGCGTCCGGCATCCCCGGGACCGTGCGATCTTCTGCGGGGGCAGGTCCCCACAACACTTCGTGGCCGCCCGGGCGCACAGCCGGCGCGGGGCGGTTGGACAGGGAGAAACGAGAAGGTGGCAGCACCGAAGAAGGGCCGAGGGCCGTCCGGCGGTCAGGGCAGGCCGGGGCGCGCCCTGGCTCTGATCCTGATCGCCATGGTCGCGCTCACCGGCGGGATGTTCTTGTCCGGTCACACCACGCCACGGCTGGGTATCGACCTGGCGGGCGGCACGTCGATCACGCTCAAGGCGCAGAGCCAGCCCGGTAAACCGGACGCGATCAACCAGACCAACATGGACACCGCGGTCAGCATCATCGAACGCCGTGTCAATGGTCTGGGTGTCTCCGAGGCCGAGGTCCAGACCGAGGGCCGGGACAACATCATCGTCAACATCCCCAAGGGAACGAACTCGAAGCAGGCCCGGGAACAGGTCGGTACGACCGCCCAGCTCTACTTCCGGCCCGTGCTCGCCGTCACCGACGGCAAGGCGACGCCCACCGGCACCGCCAGCCCCTCGGCCTCCGGCTCGCCGATGCCGAGCGCGTCGCCCAGCAACAAGGAGACGGCCTCCGGATCCAAGGCCACTCCCTCGGCGAGCGCCACCACCCAGGGCCGTGCGGTCACCGGCGCGCTGACGAAGGACACGTCGCCCAGCCCCAGCGCCTCCGGCACGCCGAAGGCTTCCGCGAGCCCGTCGGCCCCGGTCGACCCGGCCGCCGCCGAACTGCAGAAGAAGTTCGCGGCGCTGGACTGCTCCACCAAGGCCAGCCGCGCGAAGGCCGGTGCCAACGTGAAGCCCACCGACACCACTGTCGCGTGCAGCTCCGAGGGCGACGCCAAGTACGTCCTCGGCCCGGCCGCGGTCTCCGGTACGGACGTGGACAGCGCCAAGGCCGCGGTCGACCAGCAGCGCGGCATGTGGATCGTGCAGATGGACTTCACCGACAAGGGCTCGAAGAAGTTCCAGCAGATCACCTCGAAGCTGTCCACGCAGCAGCCGCCGATGAACCAGTTCGCCATCGCGCTCGACGGCGAGGTCGTTTCCGCGCCCCAGGTGAACGAGACGCTCAGCGGCAGCGCCGAGATCTCCGGCAGCTTCACCCAGCAGTCCGCCCAGGACCTGGCGAACGTGCTCTCCTACGGTGCGCTCCCGCTGTCCTTCCACGAGGACACGGTCACCACGGTCACCGCGGCGCTCGGCAGTGAGCAGCTCCAGGCGGGTCTGATCGCCGGTGCAATCGGTCTGGCCCTGGTCGTCATCTACCTGGTGGTCTACTACCGCGGTCTGTCGTCCATCGCACTCCTGAGCCTTATGGTCTCCGGGATACTGACCTACACGCTCATGGCGCTGCTCGGCCCGGCCATCGGCTTCGCGCTGAACCTCCCCGCGGTCTGTGGTGCCATCGTGGCGATCGGTATCACCGCAGACTCGTTCATCGTGTACTTCGAACGCATCCGGGACGAGATCCGCGAAGGCCGCACCCTGCGTCCGGCCGTCGAGCGTGCCTGGCCGCGCGCCCGTCGCACCATCCTGGTCTCCGACTTCGTCTCGTTCCTCGCCGCGGCGGTGCTCTTCATCGTCACCGTCGGCAAGGTCAAGGGCTTCGCCTTCACGCTGGGTCTCACCACCCTGCTCGACGTGGTCGTGGTGTTCCTCTTCACCAAGCCCGTCATGACGCTGTTGGCCCGTACGAAGTTCTTCTCCAGCGGTCACCCGTGGTCCGGCCTGGACCCGAGGCGGCTCGGCGCCAAGCCGCCGCTGCGCCGCTCGCGCCGTGTCAACGCCCCCACCGACCCGAAGGAGGCGTGAGATGTCGCGACTCGGCAATCTCGGCGCCCGGCTCTACCGCGGCGAGGTCGGTTACGACTTCATCGGCAAGCGCAAGATCTGGTACGGCATCTCGATCCTGATCACCATCACGGCCGTCGTCGCCCTGGCGGTCAGCGGACTCAACATGGGGATCGAGTTCAAGGGCGGCGCGGTCTTCACCACCCCGTCGACCAGTGCCACGGTTGCCCAGGCGGAGGAATCCGCGGTTTCCGCCTCCGGCCATCAGGCGATCGTCCAGAAGCTCGGCAACGGTGGTCTGCGCATTCAGGTCAGCGAAGTCGACCTGGCGAAGTCCGACGCGGTCAAGGCGCAGCTCGCCAAGGACCTCAAGGTCCCCGAGGAGAAGATCAACGCCGACCTGGTCGGCCCCAGCTGGGGTGAGCAGATCGCCAAAAAGGCCTGGACCGGCCTCGGCGTCTTCATGGTCCTCGTGGTGATCTACCTGGCCATCGCGTTCGAGTGGCGCATGGCCATCGCGGCCCTGGTCGCGCTGATCCACGACATCACGATCACGGTCGGGGTCTATGCCCTGGTCGGCTTCGAGGTCACCCCGGGGACGGTGATCGGTCTGCTGACCATCCTCGGTTACTCCCTGTACGACACAGTCGTCGTCTTCGACAGCCTCAAGGAGGGCACGAAGGGGATCACCAAGCAGACCCGCTGGACGTACAGCGAGATCGCCAACCGCTCGATCAACGGCACGCTGGTCCGCTCCATCAACACCACTGTCGTGGCGCTGCTGCCGGTCGCCGGTCTGCTGTTCATCGGCGGCGGTGTCCTCGGCGCCGGCATGCTGAACGACATCTCGCTGTCCCTGTTCGTCGGCCTCGCCGCCGGCGCGTACTCCTCGATCTTCATCGCCACCCCGCTGGTCGCCGACCTCAAGGAAGGCGACCCGCAGATGAAGGCCTTGAAGAAGCGGATCCTCGCCAAGCGCGCGGCAGCCGCCGCCAAGGGCGAGTCCGTCGAGGACGAGCAGCCGTACGAGGACGACGCCATCGGGGACGGGGACCCCGCCCCCGCCGCCGCGGTCGTCGGTCAGCGCCAGCAGCCCCCCAGGGGCCACGGCCGGACCTCGGGGAATCGTCGATGACCAGCACCACCGAGAGCACCAGGGAACTGCTGCTCAGCCGCATCCGTGACGTGGCGGACTATCCGAAGCCGGGCGTGATGTTCAAGGACATCACCCCGCTGCTCGCGGACCCGGTCGCGTTCACGGCCCTCACCGACGCCCTCGCGGAGCTGTGCGTACGGCACGGCGCCACGAAGGTCGTCGGTCTGGAAGCGCGTGGCTTCATCCTGGCCGCGCCGGTCGCGGTCCGGGCCGGGCTCGGCTTCGTACCCGTCCGCAAGGCGGGGAAGCTGCCCGGTGCCACGCTCAGCCAGGCGTACGAGCTGGAGTACGGCACCGCGGAGATCGAGATACACGCGGAGGACCTCACGGCCGAGGACCAGATCATGGTCATCGACGACGTCCTTGCCACCGGCGGCACCGCCGAGGCTTCACTGCAGCTGATCCGACGGGCCGGCGCCCGGGTCGCCGGTGTCGCGGTCCTCATGGAGCTCGGCTTCCTCGACGGCCGGGCCCGTCTGGAGTCCGGTCTGGCCGGCGCTCCGCTGGAGGCGCTCATCCGCGTCTGAGACTGTCACGCATGCATCGGGTGCCCGGAACAATGTCCGGGCACCCGATGGTGTGTCTGCGGTATTCACCCCAAGGAGCCGGGCCGGGCCCCGCCCCACGTATCGCGGCGCTGCTCAGCCCTTGCGGCACTTCGGACATCGGCGCACCGGCACACTCAGGACGGGCACCGGGAACAGCCGGGTGCCCGTCCCGCGTTGTGAGGGTCCTACGGTCCCCGGGGGAGGCCGGGCCGCAGTCTCGATACGATGGCCTTTCCGGGAGTCCGGATCCGCACGAGGAGCGCTCTTGCCAGACGAGGCCCAGCCAGTCGCCGCCCCGCAGCCCGACAAGCCCGCGGCGGTCCCAGCCACGCCCGGGAAGAAGCAGCCCGCGGCGAAGGAGAAGCCGAAGCCCCCGGCTCCCGAACCGGCGAGCAGCGCCTCGCAGACTCCCTCCAGCGTGAACGGGGCCGCGCCGGTGTCCCCTGCCCAGCCTGCCCCTGCCCTTCCTCCTCCGGTCACCCCGAAGCCTCCGGCCAAGCCGACCGCCAAGCCCGTGGCCCCGGTCGGCCCGGCCCGCTCCAGCGGCTCCTCCAACCGGGTACGGGCCAGGCTCGCCAGGCTCGGCGTGCAGCGCTCCAGCCCGTACAACCCGGTCCTCGAACCGCTCCTGCGGGCGGTCCGCAGCAACGACCCCAAGATCGAGACGTCCACGCTGCGCCAGATCGAGCGCGCCTACCAGGTCGCCGAGCGCTGGCACCGCGGTCAGAAGCGCAAAAGCGGCGACCCGTACATCACGCATCCGCTCGCCGTCACGACGATCCTCGCCGAGCTCGGCATGGATCCGGCGACGCTGATGGCCGGTCTGCTGCACGACACGGTCGAGGACACCGAATACGGCCTGGACACCCTGCGCCGGGACTTCGGCGACCAGGTCGCCCTGCTCGTCGACGGCGTCACCAAGCTGGACAAGGTGAAGTTCGGCGAGGCGGCGCAGGCCGAGACCGTACGCAAGATGGTCGTCGCCATGGCCAAGGACCCCAGGGTCCTCGTCATCAAGCTCGCCGACCGGCTGCACAACATGCGCACCATGCGCTACCTCAAGCGGGAGAAGCAGGAGAAGAAGGCCCGCGAGACGCTTGAGATCTACGCGCCCCTGGCCCACCGCCTGGGCATGAACACCATCAAGTGGGAGCTCGAGGACCTCGCGTTCGCGATCCTCTACCCCAAGATGTACGACGAGATCGTCCGCCTCGTCGCCGAGCGGGCCCCCAAGCGCGACGAATACCTCGCCATAGTGACCGACGAGGTCCAGGCCGACCTGCGCGCAGCCCGGATCAAGGCCACCGTCACCGGACGGCCGAAGCACTACTACAGCGTCTACCAGAAGATGATCGTGCGAGGCCGGGACTTCGCCGAGATCTACGACCTGGTGGGAATCCGCGTCCTCGTCGACACCGTCCGTGACTGCTACGCGGCGCTCGGCACCGTGCACGCGCGATGGAATCCGGTCCCCGGCCGGTTCAAGGACTACATCGCGATGCCCAAGTTCAACATGTACCAGTCACTGCACACCACGGTGATCGGTCCCAGTGGCAAGCCCGTCGAGCTGCAGATCCGTACGTTCGACATGCACCGCCGTGCCGAGTACGGCATCGCCGCGCACTGGAAGTACAAGCAGGAGGCCGTCGCAGGCGCCTCCAAGATCCGCACCGACGTACCCAAGAACACCGGCCGCGGCCAGGACACCGTCAACGACATGGCGTGGCTGCGCCAGCTCCTCGACTGGCAGAAGGAGACCGAGGACCCCAGCGAGTTCCTCGAGTCCCTGCGCTTCGACCTCTCCCGCAACGAGGTCTTCGTCTTCACGCCCAAGGGCGACGTCATAGCGCTGCCCGCGGGCGCGACCCCGGTCGACTTCGCGTACGCCGTGCATACGGAGGTCGGCCACCGGACCATAGGGGCACGGGTCAACGGGCGGCTCGTACCGCTCGAATCCACCCTCGACAACGGCGACCTCGTGGAGGTCTTCACCTCCAAGGCGGCCGGCGCCGGACCGTCCCGGGACTGGCTGGGCTTCGTCAAGTCGCCGCGTGCCCGGAACAAGATCCGCGCCTGGTTCTCCAAGGAACGCCGCGACGAGGCGATCGAGCAGGGCAAGGACGCCATCGCGCGCGCCATGCGCAAGCAGAACCTGCCGATCCAGCGGATCCTGACCGGCGACTCGCTCGTCACCCTGGCCCACGAGATGCGCTACCCGGACATCTCGTCCCTGTACGCGGCGATCGGCGAGGGCCATGTCGCGGCCGCGGGTGTCGTGCAGAAGCTGGTCCAGGCGCTCGGCGGCGAGGACGCAGCCAACGAGGACCTGGCCGAGAGCGCGCCGCCCTCGCGCAGCCGCGGCAAGCGCCGCTCCAACGCCGATCCGGGTGTGGTCGTCAGGGGCGTCGAGGACGTCTGGGTCAAACTGGCCCGCTGCTGCACGCCCGTCCCCGGCGACCCGATCATCGGCTTCGTCACCCGTGGCAGCGGCGTCTCCGTGCACAGGGCCGACTGCGTCAACGTGGACTCGCTGTCCCAGCAGCCGGAGCGGATCCTGGAGGTCGAATGGGCGCCGACCCAGTCCTCGGTCTTCCTGGTCGCCATCCAGGTCGAGGCCCTCGACCGGTCGCGGCTGCTCTCGGACGTCACTCGCGTCCTGTCCGACCAGCATGTGAACATCCTGTCGGCGGCCGTCCAGACCTCACGGGACCGGGTGGCCACCTCGCGCTTCACTTTCGAGATGGGCGACCCCAAGCACCTCGGACACGTGCTGAAGGCGGTACGGGGCGTGGAGGGCGTCTACGACGTCTACCGCGTGACCTCGGCCCGCAGGCCGTAGAACAGCGTCCACTGCCGGGGGGGGGGGGGGGGGCCCCCCCCCCCCCCCGGGGGGGCGCGCCCCCCCCCCCCCCCCCCCCCCCGGGCGGCCCCCCGAGAAGCAAACACACCCCCCCGGCGCCCCGAGGCCGGCGGCCCGCC
>NZ_JBITER010000036.1:0-59605 GCF_044455345.1 Streptomyces sp. NPDC051286
CGTGTCCGATTCCCGGTCGAAGCGGGCCCTCTGCGAAGCAGAAGATTTGTTACTGCGCTTTCCAGTTCTTCGCTTTCGCGTTTCCCTTTCCGGCGGTTCCAACCTTACCAGACTCTTTTTCGTTTCCGTTTCCGGTCCGAATTTGATTCCGGTGGCCTTTGGAGTGGCCTTTGCCTTTCGGCGGATCCGACTTTATCAGAAGCATTTCGGCCGATCTAATCGGCTTCATTGCTCGAGATAGATAAAGGAATCAATGGCTCTGCGGAAACTTGGTTCCGTTGAGAGCGAGATAGATACTAGCCGTTGGGATCGAACCTGTCCAGTCCGACTCAACCGTTTGAATCTACCTCCCCCCGTCCACCATGTCAACGGTTTTTGGGGCGAGGAGAAGACTAGCAGGTCAGCGGGGTCGTGCGCACCATCAGGCAGCGACCGGGAGCTCGGCGCTCCGCTCGGTGGCGTCGAGGTCGCCTGCCTCTCCGGCTCGGGCCGCGCGGCCGCCGAGTATGTAGACGTACGCGAGAAACGCCAGCTCGGCCGCGATGCCGATGGCGATACGGGCCCAGGTGGGGAGACCCGAGGGGGTGACGAAACCTTCGATCACGCCCGAGACGAACAGGACCAGGGCCAGACCGATGGCCATGCCGATGGCGGCTCGGCCTTGCTGCGCCAGGGCGGAACGGCGGGTCTGCGGGCCGGGGTCGATGACCGTCCAGCCGAGGCGGAGGCCTGTACCGGCTGCGACGAATACCGCGGTGAGCTCGAGCAGGCCGTGCGGGAGGACCAGGCCAAGGAAAGTGTCGAGTCGGCCGGCCGACGACATCAGGCCGATGCCGACTGCGAGGTTGAGTACGTTCACGAAGAGGATCCAGATCACCGGCAAGCAGAGGAACGCCCCCAGGACCAGACACATCGCCGCAGCCTGAGCATTGTTCGTCCAGACCTGGGCGGCGAACGAAGCGGCCGGGTGGCTGGAGTAGTACGTCTCGTACTCCCCTCCGGGGCTCGTCATGCGGCGAAGGTCTTCAGGGGCGGCGATCGCCGCCTGGACCTCCGGGTGGGTGCCGATCCACCAGCCCATGAGTGCGGCCAGGAGCGTCGAGAGGACGGCCGTGGGTATCCACCAGTGCCTGGAGCGATAGACCGCTGCGGGAAAGCCGGCGGTCAGGAAGCGGGTGGCGTCGCGCCAGGTGGCCCGGCGGGTGCCCGTCACCGTGGACCGGGCACGGGCCACGAGCTGGGTGAGGCGCGCGGTGAGCATCGGGTCAGGGGCACTGGACTGGATCAGTGAGAGATGGGTGGCCGTCCGCTGGTAGAGGGCGACGAGTTCGTCGGCTTCGGCGCCGGTGAGATGGCGCCCGCGGTGCAGGAGGTGGTCCAGGCGGTCCCACTCGGTGCGGTGGGCTGTCACAAAGACGTCGAGATCCATGGTCGGCTGCTGCTCCAGGCATGGGTGCGTACGGGTCCGTACTACTGCGGCGCGCTGCGGGTCAGCTTGGCAGACTGAGCTCCCGAGGGGCAGGGAAGGTCGGCGAAGGGTGGGCGGCAATGAGTGAACTCGTGACCGGGGACGCGGTCGTACTGGGGCTGCGGCCGGCGAAACTGCCGAGTCGGGCGCTGGCTCTTGCGATCGATCTTGTTGTGGTGTGGACGGTTTTCATCCTGGTGTCGATCGGGCTGACCGTCGCGACGGTGACGCTGGACGAGGCGGCGAGCGCGGCCATTGCCGTCGCCACGTTTCTGCTCGTGCTGGTGGGCGGGCCCATCGCGGTGGAGACGCTCAGCCACGGCCGTTCGCTGGGGAAGCTGGCGTGCGGGCTCCGGGTGGTGCGGGACGACGGCGGGCCGATCCGGTTCCGGCACGCGCTGGTGCGCGGGGCGATGGGGGTCGTCGAGATCCTGATGACGCTCGGGGTCGTCGCATCCATCGCGTCGCTGGTGTCGGCGCGGGGGCGGCGGCTCGGGGATGTCTTCGCAGGGACGCTCGTCGTACGGGAACGGGTGCCTGCGGGGCGGGGTGTCTCCGTGCCGCCTCCGCCGCCGTGGATGGTCGGACGGTTCGCCGGGCTTGATCTGTCAGCGGTGCCGGACGAGCTGTGGCTGGCGATACGGCAGTACCTGACGCGGATGAACCAGCTCGATGCGGAGGTGGGGTGGTCGATGGCCACGCGGCTGAGTGGGGAGCTGGCCGCGCGTACGGGGGTTCCCGTTCCGGAAGGGGTGCCGGCTGCGGCGTATCTGGCCGGCGTGGTGAACGAGCGGCAGGCACGGGACGCACGGCGGGTGTTCGCCGCTGCGCAGAGAGTTTCCCCGGAGGTCGCGGCTCCGCCTGTGGACGGACAGACGGGACTGCCCGTGGACGGACAGAGCGGTATGGCGAGCGCGGGGGGCGTGCGGGCTGCGTCGACGCCCAGGGAGTGGCGGGCCCCTGTGGAACCCGTTAACCCTGGGGTTTCCGGGGCGGACGGGTCCCCGGTGCGGACTCCGGGCACTGGGTTTGCGCCGCCTGCTTAGCGAGGGGAGGGCGGGGATTCCAGCTCTTCGAGCTCGATGCCGGGGGCCGAGAGGACCACGTCGCCGGCGATGTGGACGGTGTGCTGTTCACCCGTGTCCAGGGCGCTGACCTGGTATTCGTCCACCATCAGGGGGCCACTGTCAGTGGCATGCGCTTCACTGTTCACCAGGGCCCAGGACTGGTCGACGGTACGGGGGGCGAGGACGGGTTCGGTGAAAGCGACGAGGCGGACGCGGGTGGCGGGGGAACCGGGGGTGAGGCGCAGTAGTCGTGAGGTCGCGACGAGGAATGCGGGGGAGGTGCCGGTGAAGGCGTGGGCGCGGACATTGCCTTCGGTGGCATGGGTACCGGTCGGATCGGTGCGGACCCAGGTGACGCCTTCGAGGGCGGCTCCTCGGATCTGCCAGCTCGCGGCGTGGAGTTCGAGGCGAACGGGGCGGCCGAGCTCGTCGAGGGTGAGGTCGACGGAGCCCAGGTGATCACCGGAGGGGGTGGTGGTCCGGGAGACGTAGCGCCAGCCGGAAGGGCCTGGGGCGCATTGGAAATGTTCTTGGCCGAGGGGGGTGTGGTCGTGGGGATCGTGGAGCGAATAACGGCCGCGGGGCATGGGGTCCTTCGGGTTCCTCGGGCTGTGCGGGTGCGGTACGACGCAGGCCCCCGACACGGGGGTGCGGGGGCCTGCGCTCGTATCTGTTGCTGAAGGAAGGGCTGGTCCGTCCGTCAGGGCCGTTCTGGACCGGTCACCGGCCGGTCCGATCTGTGCCGCTGACGGACGGGATCAGCACCGGATCAGTAGCGGTAGTGGTCGGGCTTGTACGGGCCTTCGACCTCGACGCCGATGTAGGCGGCCTGCTCGGGGCGGAGCGTCGTGAGCTTCACGCCGAGCGCGGCAAGGTGGAGGCGGGCGACCTTCTCGTCGAGGTGCTTGGGCAGCACGTAGACGTCGGTCGGGTACTCCTCGGGCTTGGTGAACAGCTCGATCTGGGCCAGGGTCTGGTCCGCGAACGAGTTGGACATGACGAACGAGGGGTGGCCCGTGGCGTTGCCCAGGTTCAGCAGGCGGCCCTCGGACAGCACGATGATGACCTTGCCGTCGGGGAAGGTCCACGTGTGGACCTGCGGCTTGACCTCGTCCTTGACAATGCCGTCGATCTTGGCGAGACCGGCCATGTCGATCTCGTTGTCGAAGTGACCGATGTTCCCGACGATCGCCTGGTGCTTCATCTTGGCCATGTCGGCGGCCATGATGATGTCCTTGTTGCCCGTCGTGGTGACGAAGATGTCGGCTTGGGCGACGACGTCGTCGAGGGTGGCGACCTGGTAGCCGTCCATTGCCGCCTGGAGCGCGCAGATCGGGTCGATCTCGGTGATGATCACGCGGGCGCCCTGGCCACGGAGGGACTCCGCGCAGCCCTTGCCCACGTCGCCGTAGCCGCAGACAACGGCGGTCTTGCCGCCGATCAGGACGTCGGTGGCGCGGTTGATGCCGTCAATGAGGGAGTGGCGGCAGCCGTACTTGTTGTCGAACTTGGACTTGGTGACGGCGTCGTTGACGTTGATCGCCGGGAAGAGGAGGGTGCCGTCGCGGTGCATCTCATACAGCCGATGCACACCGGTCGTGGTCTCCTCGGTGACGCCGCGGATCTCGGACGCCAGCTGGGTCCACTTCTGCGGGGCCTCGCCGAGGGTGCGGTTCAGCAGGGTGAGGATGTGGCCGTACTCCTCGCTGTCCGCGGTCGACGGGTCCGGGGCCGATCCGGCCTTCTCGAACTCGACGCCCTTGTGGACGAGGAGGGTGGCGTCGCCACCGTCGTCAAGGATCATGTTCGGGCCGCCGGTGGGCGTGTTCGGCCAGGTCAGGGCCTGCTCCGTGCACCACCAGTACTCTTCCAGCGTCTCGCCCTTCCAGGCGAAGACCGGGACGCCGGCGGGAGCGTCCGGGGTGCCGTTCGGGCCGACGGCGATGGCTGCGGCGGCGTGGTCCTGGGTGGAGAAGATGTTGCAGGAGGCCCAGCGGACCTGGGCGCCGAGGGCGACCAGGGTCTCGATCAGCACGGCGGTCTGCACGGTCATGTGCAGCGAGCCGGTGATGCGGGCACCGGCGAGCGGCTGCGCGGCGGCGTACTCCTTGCGGATCGACATCAGGCCGGGCATCTCGTGCTCGGCGAGCGTGATCTCCTTGCGGCCGAACTCCGCGAGGGAGAGGTCGGCGACCTTGAAGTCCTGTCGATTGGCGACCGTCGTCATAACGGGCTGCTCCTCGTAATGGGGTCGAGGGTGGATAGGGCCGGCTCTGCGGCGGCGGGCACACCAATGCCCGGGCGCTCGCAGCACAGTCCGTCGGAGGCCCTCTCTCCCTCGCCCGGTCCGCAGGAGCGGAGCGGCCGACCGCCATCAGCAGCGACGTCTGACACTGTCACCGAATCTACACCGATCGGCCCAGTCGCTCCCAGCCCACTCGGGGGCCGGGAGCGTTCAAAAGGGGGATCGGGAGGGTCAGTGGCCGGAATCGGCCGGGTCGGTGTCGGGGGTCATGGCTGGATTGATGCCCGCGGCGGCGGCCGCCTCGTTGAAGATGTCCGGTTCCAGGTAGATGACCCGGGCGATCGGGACGGCTTCGCGGATGCGGGCCTCGGCGGCGTTGATGGCGTTGGCGACCTCGGTGGCGGTGTCGTCGTGCTGGACGGCGATCTTCGCGGCGACCAGCAGTTCCTCCGGGCCGAGGTGGAGCGTACGCATGTGGATGATGCGGGTGACGGTTTCGCCGTCGACGACCGCGGCCTTGATCTTGTCGACCTGGTCGGTGCCGGCGGCCTCACCGAGCAGCAGCGACTTCGTCTCGGCGGCGAGGACGATCGCGATGATGATCAGCAGGGTGCCGATGCAGAGGGTACCGATTCCGTCCCAGATGCCGTTGCCGGTCCCGAGGGCCAGGCCGACACCTGCGAGGGCGAGCACCAGACCGATCAACGCTCCGAAGTCCTCCAGGAGGACGACGGGGAGCTCGGGGGCCTTCGCGCGGCGGATGAACTCTTTCCAGGAGAGCGATCCGCGGGTCTCGTTGGACTCCTTGATGGCCGTACGGAAGGAGAAGCCCTCGGCGATGATCGCGAAGACAAGTACGCCGACCGGCCAGTACCAGGCCTCGATCTCGTGCGGGTGCTTGATCTTCTCGTAGCCCTCGTACACCGCGAACATGCCACCGACCGAGAACAGGACGATGGAGACGAGGAAGGCGTAGATGTAGCGCTCACGGCCGTAGCCGAAGGGGTGCTGGGGAGTGGCTTCGCGCTGGGCCTTCTTGCCGCCGAGCAGCAGAAGCCCCTGGTTGCCCGAGTCGGCGACCGAGTGGACGCTCTCCGCGAGCATCGACGACGAGCCACTGAACAGGAACGCCACGAATTTGGCCACTGCGATCGCGAGATTGGCGCCGAGCGCCGCCACGATCGCCTTGGTTCCGCCTGACGCACTCATGGGTGCCTGGTGTCCCTTCGTCAATGCTGCGGCCCTGGTGCCGCGGTACGGCCGGACATTGTTGCAGCCGCTGATTCGGACGGTACGTCAGGCCACCACTGTGGCGCGGAACAGTGTGCCGGTACCAGACGCTTCGACCGATTCGTCCGATGGCACGAAGACCGAGCCGCCGGGAGCGAGGTCGAGCGTGCCGACGCGGGGCGCACCGGCGGTGCAGAGCAGGATCTGCGGGGTGGACCTGGTCAGGTCCACGGGGGCGGCGCCGGGTGAGAGGTCGTAGCGCGACAGCCGGAATTCATCGACCGGGGTCTGGTACAGCTCCTCGCCGGAGGGGGACGCCTCGGGACGCAGGATGCCGGGGTCGGTCGCCTCGAAGCGGACGACTGCGAGGAGCTCGGGGACGTCGATGTGCTTGGGCGTCAGTCCGCAGCGCAGCACGTTGTCCGAGTTGGCCATGATCTCCACGCCGAGGCCGCCGAGGTAGGCGTGCGGGACGCCGGCGCCGAGGAACAGGGCTTCGCCGGGCTGGAGCTGCACGTGGTTCAGCAGCATCGCAGCGATGACACCCGGGTCACCGGGGAAGTGGTGTGCGATACGGGCGTACGGGGCGTGGGCGCCACCGAGGCGTTCTGCGGAGGCGGCCGCAGCCGTAACCGTCTCCGCCATTTCCGCGGGGTCGGCGGTGAGGATCGCCGTGAGCACTTCGCGGAGCGCCGCCTCTTCGGGGTGGGCTCCGAGCAGGTCGACGTACGGCTTGAGGGAGTCGACACCGAGCGCCGCCATCACCTCGGCAGCCTCGGTGGGCCGGCGGAAGCCGCAGAGGCCTTCGAAGGGGGTGAGCGCGCAGATCAGTTCGGGCTTGTGGTTGGCGTCCTTGTACGTGCGGTGGGGCGCGTCGATCGGGACGGACCGGCGCTCCTCGTCCTCGTACCCCTTCTTGGCCTGCGCGAGGTCGGGGTGGACCTGGAGGGAGAGAGGGGCGCCCGCGGCGAGCAGCTTGAGGAGGAAGGGGAGACGGGGGCCGAACTTCTCGACAGTGGCCGGGCCCAGTTCGCGCTCGGGGTCGGCGGCGATGATGTCGGTGAGGGGCTGCTCGGTGCCTGCTGTACGGGTGAGGCGGGAGGGGGCTCCGGGGTGGGCGCCCATCCACATCTCGGCCTGGGGTTCGCCGGTGGGGGCGACGCCGAGCAGTTCAGGGATGGCGGTGGTGGAGCCCCAGGCGTAAGGGCGCACGGTGTTGGAGAGCCGGTCCATGGAGATTTTTCGTCCTCGTGAGATGCGGGGATCGTGCGATGCGGTGGAGCGGGTCAGGGGCGAGCCGCCGACGCCAGGGACAGGTAGACGGCGGCGAAGTCGGTGACTGCGAGGAGTTCAGCGAGGGCTTCGAGTTCGGTGCCCTCTTCCGGTTCGAGTTCGCTGATCGCCGTGTCGTGGCCGAGGGCCAGTTCGCGGGCGGCCGGGGCGGCGCTCAGGCCGCTGGTGGGCCGGTCCCGGAGCAGGACGACCCGGGCGTGCAGGGGCTCAGTCTCATCGACCCGGTCGCGGAAGAAGTCGTCGGGGTCGGCTCCGGCGGCGAAGGTGCCCGCCAGCAGCGCCCCGTGGGCGGGGAGCGCCTCGGGGAGTTCGGCGGCGATGGCCGGGCGGCCGGACAGTTCGGCGAGGACGGCCGCGAAGCGTCGCCCGACCGGTCCTGCGGCGCCGCCCTCCGTCCAGATGAGGGGCAGGCTGTCGGCGAGTTCGGCAGCGAGGGTCTTGGCCGGGTTGCTGTACGTGGCAATGGCCGGGCCGCAGCGTTCGGCGGTGCGGTCGAGGCGGTCGGCGACGCTCTGCAGTGCCTCGGGGCTTGCGGTGACCAGGCCGACCCGGTCGAGCAGGGCGAGCAGCGGCGTGAACAGGGCCCAGAGCGTGCCGGGGCCCGCGGCCGAGGTCTCGGCGTCGTACTCGCCGTGCGGGGCGGACGCCATCGGGACGACGAGGCCGTGCCCCCCGTCGACCGCCTCGCGCAGCGGGGACCGGTGGGGCGCGACGGCAACGACCGTGCAGCCGCGCCGGTACGCCTGTTCGGCGAGGAGGGCGAGGCCCGGTTCGGTGCCGTCGGCCGTGGCGATCAGCAGCAGGTCGACGGAGCCGGCCCAGCCGGGGAGCGTCCAGCGCATCGCGCCCGCGGCGGGTGCGACGCCGGAAGGGGGGATACGGGTGACGGGGGCCGAGGCGCCCGCCAGTGCGGCGATCAGATCGGCGACGCCGAATGCGGCGGTGCCTGAGCCGGCGACCATGACCGCGCGGGGGCGGCCCTCCGGGGTCAGTTCGGTGATCCCGGCCTCCGCGGCGTGCCGGGCTGCGGTACGAACGCGTGCCCCGGCCTCGGCGGCGCCTCGGAGCAGACCGCGGCGGTCGGCTCGGGCCAGTGCTTCCGGGGCGTCGAGCAACGACTCGTCGAGCATGGGGACGGGCCTCCGATCACGTGCTGCTCAGCGTGAGGACTGCGGTGTACGGGGCGGGGTCGCCGATGTGGTGGGTGACGGCGGTCCCGTGACTCGCCGTTACGCGGGGCGGCGGGCCTCGTCGACGAGGAGGACGGGGATGCCGTCCCGTACCGGGTAGGCCAGGCCGCAGTCCGTACCGGTGCAGACCAGCTCGGGGCTGTCGGCTGCCGAGCGGTCGTCCAGCGGGGAGTGGCAGGCCGGGCAGGCGAGGATCTCCAGGAGGCCGGCTTCGAGCGGCATGGGGTGGGTCCCTTCGGGCATTCGAACGTGTGTGTCCGGTTCACGCGGATCAGGCGTCGTCAGCCTACCGCTGGGGTGGCAGGGGCGCGGCCCACCCCGGAGCCGGTGGGGCGCGTGGGGCGATGTGGTGTGCATGGGGTTGCGGTGCGGGTCGGGGCCGGCGGGTGGGGCGCCCGCGGCGGGCTCACCCCTTCCCGAAACCGGTGCTCCGTCCCGCCCCCCGTCCGGTTCCCGAACGCCGGACGGACCGGACGGTCGCTCAAGAGGGCCGGGAGTGGGCCTACGCGCGGACCAGGGCCAGGACCTCGTCGCGTACCGCCTTCATCGTCCCCTCGTCGCGCGCCTCGACGTTCAGGCGCAGCAGGGGTTCCGTGTTGGAGGCCCGGAGGTTGAACCACCAGTCCGGTGCCGTGACCGTCAGGCCGTCCAGTTCGTCGAGCGTGATGCCCTCGCGCGCCTCGAAGAATGCGCGTACCACCGCCGTGCGGGCCGGCTGGTCGTCGACCGTGGAGTTGATCTCTCCGGAGCCGGTGTAGCGGTCGTACTGGGCGACCAGTTCGGAGAGCGGGCCCGGCTGGCCGCCGAGGGCGGCCAGGACGTGGAGGGCGGCGAGCATGCCCGTATCGGCGTTCCAGAAGTCGCGGAAGTAATAGTGCGCGGAGTGTTCGCCACCGAAGATCGCACCGTGTTCGGCCATCTCCGCCTTGATGAAGGAGTGGCCGACGCGGGTACGGACGGGGGTGCCGCCGTGTTCGCGGACCACCTCGGGGACCGAGCAGGACGTGATCAGGTTGTGGATGACGGTGCCCTTGCCGCCGTTGCGGGCAAGCTCGCGTGCCGCGACCAGCGCGGTGATCGCTGACGGGGAGACGCCCGCGCCGCGTTCGTCGACGACGAAGCAGCGGTCCGCGTCGCCGTCGAAGGCGAGGCCCAGGTCGGCACCCTCGGCCAGCACCCGGGCCTGGAGGTCGACGAGGTTCTTCGGGTCGAGGGGGTTGGCCTCGTGGTTGGGGAACGTGCCGTCCAGTTCGAAGTACAGGGGGACGACGTCGAGCGGGAGTCCCTCGAAAACGGTGGGGACGGTGTGGCCGCCCATGCCGTTGCCCGCGTCGACCACGACCTTCAGCGGGCGGATGGCCGTCAGGTCCACCAGGGACCGCAGGTGGGCCGCGTAGTCGGTGAGGGTGTCGCGGTCCATGACGGTGCCGGGCGTGGCGACCGGCTGCGGTACGCCCTGTTCGGCCCACTTCTCGATCAGGGTGCGGATCTCGGCGAGCCCGCTGTCCTGCCCGACCGGTGCGGCGCCCGCCCGGCACAGCTTGATGCCGTTGTACTGCGCCGGGTTGTGCGAGGCGGTGAACATCGCCCCGGGCAGGCCGAGGCTGCCGGAGGCGAAGTACAGCTGGTCGGTGGAGCAGAGGCCGATCAGCGTGACGTCTGCACCGCGTGCAGCCGCGCCGCGCGCGAACGCCGCCGAGAGGCCAGGCGACGACGGACGCATATCGTGGCCGATCACGATCGCCTCCGCGTCCGTCACCTCGACGAACGCCGCCCCGAACTGCTCGGCCAGCGATTCGTCCCACTGGTCGGGCACGACTCCGCGCACGTCGTACGCCTTCACGATCTGCGACAGATCAGCAGTCACGGGCCGGTCCTCCTGAGTTTCCTGCGGACCGCCCAAACTACCCGGCCGGTCCACGTGCCCACGGGGGGATGTGGTCGTTCGATGATCGACTGCTTCAGGAGTCGGGAGAGCGCAGGACCCGCAGGTGACCGCGGCGCGCGACCTCCATCGGGTCCGCGGCGTGCGGGCCGCCGCCTCTGGCCTCCGCCGCGCGGTCGTGCGGACGCGCCGCTTCCCGCACGGCGTTGGCGAGTGCTTCGAGGTCGTCACCGCTGGGGCGCGTGGGTGCGGAGGGATCGGTGAGCCGGACGACTTCCCAGCCGCGTGGCGCGGTCAGTCGCTCACTGTGCTCGGCACAGAGGTCGTAGCAGTGGGGCTCGGCGTAGGTGGCGAGCGGGCCGAGGACCGCAGTCGAGTCGGCATAGACGTACGTCAGTGTCGCGACGGCAGGGCGGCCGCACGCGGTGCGCGAACAGCGACGTACAGGGCTCACGATGTTGGACGGTACCGCACTCTTGAGCGGGCTGCGACGACTCTCCCTCAGGTCACCCCACCGTGTCGCACTGTGACCTCCGGCACAACCGCCTTTCGGGTAACAGGCCTGACCTGCGCGGGAAGAGGGAAGCGCAGGTCGCAACGGCAACGATTCCGGTCACCACTCGGTGCATAAGCTGTCAATACGTAGGAGATCCACGGTCGCGGACCGGGACTGAAACGCGCTCAAGCTTGGCCGGAATGTTCAAGTGCGGACATGCCGCTGTGCTGCCGGTGACGGGCGATCCGGCTGCCCCGCAGAGGGTTACGCTGCGTCGGTGATGGACAGTCCTGTACCGCCGCCCCACCCGTCCGAGCCGCGGTCCGAGCCGCGACCGCGCCGTCGTGACCGCCATGGCCGCGGCATGCGCGGCCCCGTCGCCCCGCCCCAGGTGCCGCTCTCGGCCACCAGGGCGGAGAACTTCCGTGATCTCGTACAGGACTCGGTGGAGCGGCTGGAGCGGCGCTGGCCTCAGCTGGCCGATGTCGACTTCATGGTCCTCGATGTGCCGGGGCCGCAGGCGGAGACCGTACCGCTGGGGCGTGCGGTGTCCGCGGAGAAGGACCGGCCCGCGCAGATCGTCATCTACCGGCGCCCCGTCGAGATCCGTACCAAGAACCGCGACGAGCGTGCGCTGCTGGTGCACGAGGTCGTGGTCGAGCAGGTCGCGGAGTTGCTCGGGCTGTCGCCGGAGTCAGTGGATCCGCGCTATGGGCAGGACTAGGAGGGCACTGAAGATCTTGGCCGGGCTCCCGACGCCTTGCACGCACATCTGCGGCGTTGCCAAAACGGCCTGATAGCTCCGCTATAAGGCCGCTTCGGCGCCTTGCAGCTGCACGCACCAGACGCCGCTCGCTGATCCGGCCAAGATCTTCAGCACCCTCCTGGGGCGTGTTTCGAAAGCAGCGTCGTCCGCCCGTACGGCAGACGGGACTTTCGAAACACGCCCTGACCCGTTGCTCAGTCGTCCAGGACCGAGATGTCCTGTTCGGCGTCGGGTACCTCGACCGTTCCGCCGTCGTCCGGCAGCGTCTGCACCGTGAACATCGGGATGCCGTTCTCCGGAAGGGACAGAGTGCGCGCGGCATGGACCGGACCGCCCGACACCGTCTCGATCGTCAGCGCGTAGCTGCCCTTGAGCCCGGCCGGTACCGGCGGGGTGACGGCGATCGTCGTACCGGCCTTGACCGTGTACGTCTGGACGGTCTGTTCGCCGCCCTCGCTGCCCGCTGAGGCCGTGACCTTCACCTTCCCGGTGGCTCCCGGGGCGGTGAGGGAGAGGATCGAGCCCTTCGCCCGGTTGTCGGCCACGGTGGCCTGCGCGCCCACCGGCCCGGTCGCCGGGATGTACGCGACCTCCCGCTTGTCGCCGGTGCCCCGGACCACGCGCAGCGCCGCCACCACCGGCGTGGCCCGTCCGCTCTCCGCCGGAGTCAGCAGCAGGGAGCCCGCTTCACCCTTGGTGACGTCCTTCAGGTCGACGCCTGCGGTCATGTTCGACTTGACGTGAAGATCCTCGTGTCCGGCCGGTGAGATCGCACTGTTCTTGCCCAGCAGCTTCAACGTCAGATCGGCGTCCTCCTCGCCGGGGGCGAAGGCCACCAGCCGGACGTCCGTGGCGTCCGCCGGGATGCCGGGGAGGACGAGGGTGCCGGTCGGATCGACGGAGGCGGCGAGCCAGTCGCTGCCGGTCTCGTTGTCCGCTGCCCTGACGACGGCGCCGACCCGGCCGGTACGCGTGGTGACGTGGACGGTCACGTCGTCGGCCGCCTCGCTGGTCAGGGTGGAGATCAGGACCGGAACGCTGGACCTGGCCGGGACCGTGATGCCCTCCCCCACGTCGGACTTGAGCGAGCCGTCCGGCCCGTACAGCTCGATGTCGGCCACCGCGGCCGTGTCGTCCGGGTTGGTGAGGTGGACGTAGTCCTCGCGGGACTTCGCAGTGCTGGCGGCCGGGAACCAGAAGTTCGTGTCGGGGCCGGTGCAGCTGACCCCGAGCAGGCCGCGGGTGGCGCCCGCGCTGACCGTGGTGGTCTGCTGGGTGGTCCAGCCGGGCGCCAGCTCGCCGGTGGCGGTGCCGACCAGGGCCGGGGCGTCGGAGCCGGACACCTCGGCGGTGGCCGGTCTGCCCGGCTTCTTGAGGGAGACGACCGGCTTGCCGGAGTCCGCCTTCTTGCTCTTGTCCTTCTTCCCGCCCGTCTCGGCGGTGGCGCCGTCGCCCGCGCCCGCCGCGGTGGAGACGGACGGCATCAGTTCGGCGGCGCCTGCCGCTCCGCTGCTGTCGGCCGCCGGGGTGAAGGAGGTGTACGTCGTCTCCGCGAGGTCTGAGAGGCCGGGCGCCGGGCAGAGCAGACTGGACCGCTCCACCGGCAGCCGTGCGGCGGCTTTCGCCTCGCCGGCATCCGCGTCGCCCGGCGCGGTGAGCGCGGCGAACCCGGTGACGGCGGCGAGGGCTACGGCGCCCGCGATGAGGGACAGGCTGGTGGACTTCACTCGGACTCGCCTCGCGATGCGTTACCGGTCGGCCACGGGTTCCGGGCCGGGGCGGGGTTCTCGTCGGGGTTCTGCGGGTCGTACAGGGGTTGTGCGATGTAGGGGGCCTGTGGGTCGTACGGGGACTGCGGGGCGTACTGGCTGTACTGGCCCTGGTCGTACGCGCCCTGGCTCTGGTCGTACTGACCCTGTTCCTGGTCGTACTGACGCTGGTTCTGGTCGTACTGGCCCTGGTTCTGGTCGTACTGGCCCTGGTTCTGGTCGTACTGGCCCTGGTTCTGGTCGTACTGCTGCTGGTAGCCGTACGGGTCGTACACCGGGGTGGTGCCCTGCTGGTAGGGATCGGCGGCGGCCTGCTGCTGCTCGCCGTGGTACTGCGTGTAGTCGGCGCCCTGGTACTGCTGGGTGTCCCACTCGCCGTACTGCTGTTGCTGCGGTACGGGCGCGTAGTGGCCGTCGTCGTCGGGTTGGGCGTGCGGGTCCTGTGCCGCGGACTGCTCGCCGTACGGGTCCTGCGCTTCGGACCGCTCGGCGTACGGGTCCTGCGCTTCGGACCGCTCGGCGTACGGGTCGGCCGACTGCTGCGCGGGGATGCTCTGCCCTGCCTCGTCCGGCGTCGGCCCGGCGTCCTCGAATGCCGCCTCAGCCTCAGCGGCGGCGCGCAGCCTGCGCGCCCGGCGCCCCTCGCCGGCGACCGGCTCGGCCGGAACCGTCAGGTCCGCCTCGGGCAGGTCGTCGTCGATCTCCCGTCGGCGGCCCGGCAGGGCCAGGACCAGCAGGACCACGCCGAGCGCGGCCTGGGTCCAGATCCACGCGGTGTGGGTGATCGGCGTCTCGTACGTGAGGTCCAGCGTGCCGCCCTCGGCGGGCAGCTCGAAGCCCTGTGCCCAGCCGTCCACGGTCTTGGCGGTCAGGGTCCGGCCGTTCAGCGTGGCCTTCCAGCCGGGGTCCGCGGCGTCGGCGATCCGCAGGACGCGGCCGGAGCCGCCCGCGGGAATCTTGGAGTGCGCCTCGACTGGTCCCGAGCCGACAGGCAGCTGCTCGCCGCCGGCACCGGGCGGGACGATCATGATGCGGGCGACCTGACGGTCCACGCGCCACAGCGCGCTGCCGTCGAGCTGGCTCAGCCGGCTCAGACCCGGGGTCGCGTCGAGCACCCGGCTCATCTCGCGCGGCGCGCCGTCCCGTACGAGTACGTAACGGATCGCGAAGCCGCTGAGCTGACTGCCCTGGTCGGCGCCCGAGCCCGCGACCAGGTTGGCGACCACCTTGTCCAGGTGGCTGTTGGAGCCGCCCGACTCGGTCAGTTCCGCGTCGCCGAGCCGCGCGCCGGAGCCGCGGACCAGGGTGTACGCGACAGAGGCGGGCGAGCTGCCACCGAGGACCAGGGTGCGGGGCTGGTCGCGGGTGCTGCTCTCCTCCGCGACGAACGCGGGGACCTGAACCGGGTCACGGCGCTCCAGCGGGCCCGCGGCGCCGCCGATCATCCAGCCGGCGGCGGCCAGCGCAGGGGCCAGCACCGCGGCGAGGGCGATCAGAGCGGCGACCGGCTGGCGCCAGCCGAAGCTGAGCCCGGCGACCCGTACCCGGGCACCGTCCGCGCCGACGAGCGCGGCGGTGATCAGCGCGATGCCGTAGACGAGGGTGGCGGGCCCGGCCCAGCCGGAGCCGTTGGCGAGCCCGGCGAAGAGCAGGGCGATGAGCGCGACGGCCCAGGCTGCGCGGATCGCGAACTGCCGCTCCCCGCGCAGCAGCGCGGCCAGCGCCGCGAGCACGATGCCGAGCAGCAGCACGCCGCCCGCGGCCTTGGGGCCGCCGGGACTGATCCCGAGCAGGTCGAGTGCGGAGGCCGAACCCGTTCCGAAGTCCAGTCCCGCCTCGTTCAGGAACGACGAGGGGCTGCTGAGCAGCGACAGCGACCACGGGGCGAGGACCAGCAGCGGGGTGCCGATCGTGGCGAGGAAGCGGAGCCCGTAGGCGGCGATGTCGTGGCGGCGCAGCACGAGGACGCCGATGCCGAGAACGACAGCGAGCGGCCAGACGATGGGCGTGAAGGCCATCGCGAGGGTGAGGAGCAGGGTGTACGCCCAGGTGGCGCGCCAGCTGCCGCGGGTGTCCCCGTGGCCGCGCATCCCCCACGCGGAGACGGCGGCGCGGGTGATCAGCGGAAGCAGGATAGCCAGTACGGCGGTGCCGAGGCGGCCGGTCGCGAGGGCGCCGGTCGCGGCGGGCAGGAAGGCGTACGCGACGCTCGCCCAGGCCCGCAGCAGTCGTGATTCGAGCAGCGGGCGGGAGACGAAGTACGCGGTGAGTCCGGCGAGCGGGACCGAGCAGACGAGCAGCAGTGTGAGCGCGAAGCCGGTCGAGCCGAGGAACAGGGCGGACAGGGCGGAGATCACGGCGAGGTAGGGCGGTGCGGTCTGAGTGCCGCCGGTACCGACCGGATGCCAGCCGTCCGCGTACCGCCCCCACAGGTCGGAGACGTCCGCGGGTGCGGGCAGCAGTACGCCGCCCGCCAGTGCGCCGCCGCCGAGGAGGCCGCGGCAGGCGACGAGGGAGACGAGGAGCAGGACGGCGAAGAGGACCGGGCCGGGCTTGCGGCCGATCCGCTTCAGCCGGGCGAACTGCTCGATCTCCAGGAAGTCGGCGTCGTCACCGCCCGGTCCGGACTCGACGGCGCCGTGCCGTGAGCCGCCGGAGTCGGCGTCGGATCCGCTGCCGAAGTTTCCGGCGACCTGCTCGAATGTGGCGCGGACGGTCGCACCGGGCGGCGGGAAGAGACCCCGCAGCTCGGCCATGTCCACGACGCCCTTGCCGCGCCTGCGGCGGGCCGCGAGGATCCTGCCGGGGCGCAGCAGGGTGCCGAAGAGTCCGGCGACCTCGTCGAGTGCCTGACCGGGCACCTTGCCGACCAGGTAGGCGAGGGTGCGGAGCAGCGTGCCGAGCACGAGCCGGAGCAGCACCCAGGGCAGCTGTTTGCCGCGGGCGTTGACGAGCATCGTGTAGACGGCGCCGGCCTTGTCGACGCGGTGCGGGGAGGCGACGGAGCGTCCGGCGCAGTCGATGGGGCGGCGTTCCCGGGCGGATGCCTCGGCGTGCCGCAGGACCGCGTCGGGGGCGACGAGGACCCGGTGTCCGGCGGCATGCGCACGCCAGCAGAGATCGACGTCGTCACGCATCAGCGGGAGTCTGCCGTCGAACCCGCCGAGTTCCTCCCAGATGTCACGGCGGATCAGCATGCCGGCGGAGGAGACGGAGAGCACGGTACGGACCTGGTCGTGCTGGCCCTGGTCCTGCTCGCGGCGGTCGAGTCCGGTCCAGCGGCGTCCGCTGTTGGCGATGGAGACGCCGACTTCGAGGAGCTGCTTGCGGTCGTACCAGCCGCGGAGTTTGGGGCCGACGATCGCTGCGTGGTGGTCGGTCTCGACGACACGCAGCAGCTCGGCAAGCGCGTCGGGCTCGGGTGCGCAGTCGTCGTGGAGCAGCCAGAGCCACTGCACCGGTTCGCCGTGCGGCAGTTCGGGCAGGTCGTACGCGTCGTCGCGCCAGCTCCTGGTGACGGGGTCCCAGGAACTGGGGCGCTTCAGGTACGGCAGGTCGTCAGGGGTGAGTTCATCGGCCGTGCGGACCGCCTCGTCGACGGCCGTACCGAAGCTCGTACGGCGTGCGAGGTGCAGGACGCGCTCGGCGCCGAGCGCCTCGGTGACCAGCCGCGCGGAGTCGTCGGCGGAGCCGGTGTCGGCGGCGACGACCTGCTGTACGGGACGTTCCTGCCCGAGCAGCCCGGCCAGCGCGGTGGGCAGCCAGCGTGCGCCGTCGTGGGCGACGAGCACGGCGGTGACGACGTGCCGGGGGAACTCTGGGGCGGCGGCGGCCGCGTACGGCGCCGCCGATTGGCTGTGCACGGACATCGAGGTACGGGCCCTCCGGCCGGGTCCGGGGGGCGTCCCCCCGGGGGCTGCATCGGTGTACACGCGCGCTCCGTCGGGGCGTTGGCGCGTCTCGGACGGAGCCCCACACTAACGGTACGGATGACCAGGGTGGCGCCGAGCGGTTGAACAGGGGCGCTCGGAGGGCGACGGGCGGAGCGGCCGCGCAGGCGGTGGTATGGGGGGTGCGGACACGGCGATGGCCCGCCGCCTGGCGGGCAGGGTGCAGGCGGCGGGCCATCGGGGCCGAGGTCCGGAGCATGGTCGGTGGCGCTCGGGCGGCCGGGGCTTCCAGTGAATCCGTCGGTCTGTCGCTTCGCGGGCCTCGCGGTCAGACTGCGGCCTTCTTCAGTCGTCGCCGCTCCCGTTCGGAAAGGCCGCCCCAGATACCGAAGCGCTCGTCATTGGAAAGGGCGTACTCGAGGCATTCGGACCGGACTTCACAGGCGAGGCAGACCTTCTTGGCCTCGCGGGTCGATCCGCCCTTCTCGGGGAAGAAGGACTCGGGATCGGTCTGGGCGCACAGTGCGCGCTCCTGCCAGCCGAGTTCCTCGTCCGCGTCCTCGACCAGCAGTTGTTGGAACAGCTCGGTCATGTGCGCCCCTCGTCTGTCTCTTGCGTCCCCGTGATGCAGCCGTTATCGATTCGGCCGAACGACACGAGTGAAATTACAAGTGTGTGGATCCGAGCCAGTCAAGCGGAGATCTGCTATTGGGCCCGGTATTCACTCTGCGGAACCAAGCCTATGCGGAAAGTGTGCAAATCACCAAAACCCTGACATATGCCATGGGCCTCATCGCACCCTCATCCGTCACGGAGTCAGACTCCCGGCGGGGCGGCCATGTTTCGATTCGATCACCGAAGCGATCAAGATCACAGTCGGATCACAAGGCCGCTACGACGTTTGAGGGCGCCGTTGTTGCGCCACATCTCCGGCACGGCGGGTATGCAAACCTCTCTCCGGCCGGAGTAACCGGATGAGGTGAAACATTACCGCCAAATCGGGCATCGGGTTGACAACGGGCGCTTTGCTCGGTTCCCTTGCTGTCATGCCAGCGACCTCTGTGATGCGTGTGACCCACCTCCGTGGGTTCCGCACCGCTGTCCAGGCTCGCTGTTGCTGTTCCAGCTGTCTCAGCTGTTGAGGCCTTCGCGCTCCAGCCAGTGCCCCTCCCGGCAAGCTTTGCCCCGTCGCGCCGCCCAGCACGCATGCTCGGGACGACGCTCCTCATAGGGCAAACATTGCCGGTCACAGCACTAGTCGCAGCTCTTCTCCGGATCTCGACCTTCTCCGGACAACCCCGTCGAACGGCTTCCCGCCCGGCGGCTGCCCGGCCCCTCCCCGGTCCCCGGTCCTCGCGACACCCCTGGATCTCTGCATCTGCACTCTTGCCCTGCACTCACTTGCCGAGGAACCACCGCACCCATGAACAGCGACAGCGACCTCCAGATCGCCGGCGACATCCTTGAGGTCCAGCACCTCCTCCGCCCTGCCCGCCAGCACCCCTCCACGGTGGCCGAGTTCGTCGGGCTCGCCCGCAGCATCGCCGCCGACCGCTCGCAGTGGGCACCGCTCGTCCAGTACGACGCGACCACCCGCTGGTACCACCGGCTCCGCACCGTTCCCCAAGCTCTCGGCTCCGCTCAAGCAGGGGAGACCCCACTCGGCTACGAGGTGTGGCTGCTCAGCTGGGTCCCCGGTCAGGGCAGCGGGCTGCACGACCACGGGCTGTCGTCCGGCGTACTGACCGTCCTGGAAGGCCAATTGACCGAGCGTACGGAGCGTGGCATGCGGTCGCTGGACCCCGGCGCGCAGCGCGCGTTCGCGCCCGGATACGTCCACGAAGTGGTCAACGACTCCCTCGAACCGGCCGTCAGCCTGCACATCTACTACCCGGGGCTCACCGAGATGCCCATGCACGCGGCGCGGTGCTCCTCGGCAACCGCCGACGCCGTACACACCTGACCTTCCCCCACCCGTCACCCACCACCACCCCCACAACGATCAGGCTGCGCCTGACAGTCCCACCCGTCACCCACCACCACCCCACACAACGATCAGGCTGCGCCTGACAGTCCCACCCGTCACCCACCACCACCCCCACAACGATCAGGCTGCGCCTGACAGACTGGTCTGCATGCGCATTGTGGTTCTGGCCGGCGGTATCGGTGGTGCTCGTTTTCTGCGTGGCCTCAAGCAGGCCGCGCCCGACGCGGACATCACGGTGATCGGCAATACCGGTGACGACATCCATCTGTTCGGACTCAAGGTCTGCCCCGACCTCGACACCGTGATGTACACCCTCGGCGGTGGCATCAACGAGGAGCAGGGCTGGGGCCGTACCGACGAGAGCTTCCGCGTCAAGGAAGAACTCGCGGCGTACGGCGTGGGACCCGAATGGTTCGGGCTCGGCGACCGTGACTTCGCGACCCACATCGTCCGTACGCAGATGCTGGGCGCCGGCTACCCGCTGAGCGCCGTCACCGAGGCGCTCTGCGCTCGCTGGAAGCCCGGGGTCCGGCTGCTGCCGATGTCCGACGACCGGATCGAGACGCATGTAGCCGTCGACATCGACGGCGAGCGGAAGGCGATCCACTTCCAGGAGTACTGGGTGAAGCTGCGCGCCTCGGTCCAGGCGCAGGCGATCGTGCCGGTCGGTGCCGAGCAGGCGAAGCCGGCGCCCGGTGTCCTGGAGGCCATCGCCGACGCCGACGTCATCCTCTTCCCGCCGTCCAACCCCGTCGTCTCGGTCGGCACCGTCCTCGCCGTGCCCGGGATCCGGGAGGCGATCGCCGAGGCCGGGGTGCCGGTCGTCGGCCTCTCCCCCATCGTCGGCGACGCGCCGGTACGCGGCATGGCGGACAAGGTGCTCGCGGCGGTCGGCGTGGAGTCCACAGCGGCCGCCGTCGCCCGGCACTACGGCTCCGGGCTGCTCGACGGCTGGCTCGTCGACACGGTGGACGCCGGCACGGTCGACGAGGTGGAGTCCGCGGGCATCCGCTGCCGCGCCGTGCCGCTGATGATGACGGACGTGAACGCGACCGCCGAAATGGCGCGGCAGGCGCTGGCGCTGGCCGAGGAGGTACGGGCGTGAGCGGCACGGCCGCCGGTGAGACGCCCTCGTACCGGGTGTGGGCGCTGCCCGGGATGCCCGAGGTACGGGCCGGTGACAACCTCGCGAAGCTGATCGCCGCCACCGAGCCGGGGCTGGCCGACGGTGACGTCCTGCTCGTCACCTCGAAGATCGTCTCCAAGGCGGAGGGCCGGATCGCCGAAGCCACCGACCGGGAGGCGGCGATCGACGCCGAGACCGTACGGGTGGTGGCGCGCCGCGGCACGCTGCGGATCGTCGAGAACCGGCAGGGACTGGTCATGGCCGCGGCCGGGGTCGACGCCTCGAACACCCCCGCCGGGACGGTGCTCCTGCTCCCCGAGGACCCGGACGCCTCCGCGCGGACGATCCGGGACGGGCTGCGGGACACCCTCGGCGTCAAGGTCGGGGTCCTGATCACGGACACCTTCGGGCGGCCGTGGCGCAACGGGCTGACCGATGTCGCCATCGGGGCGGCCGGGGTCCGGGTGCTGGACGATCTGCGGGGCGGAACGGATGCGCACGGCAATCCGCTGAGCGCCACCGTGGTCGCCACCGCGGACGAGCTCGCCTCGGCCGGTGATCTGGTCAAGGGCAAGGCGGAGGGGCTGCCGGTCGCGGTCGTGCGGGGGCTCTCGCATGTGGTGGACCCGGCGGACGCGGAGGCCGGGGCCCGCGCGATGGTGCGGGTGGCCGCGGAGGACATGTTCCGGCTCGGGACGTCCGAGGCGGTGCGGGAAGCGGTGACGCTGCGGCGTACGGTCAGGGAGTTCACGGACGAGCCGGTTGACCCGGCGGCGGTACGACGCGCCGTGGCCGCGGCGGTGACGGCGCCGGCGCCGCATCACACGACACCGTGGCGGTTCGTACTCCTGGAGTCCGAGGAGTCGCGGACCCGGCTGCTCGACGCGATGCGGGATGCGTGGATCGCGGATCTGCGCCGCGACGGCAAGAGCGAGGAGTCGATCGCCAAGCGAGTGCGGCGGGGCGATGTGCTGCGCCGGGCGCCGTATCTGGCGGTGCCGTGCCTGGTGATGGATGGTGCCCATACGTACGGGGACGCACGACGGGATGCTGCGGAGCGCGAGATGTTCGTGGTCGCGGCGGGCGCGGGTGTTCAGAACTTCCTGGTGGCGCTGGCAGGTGAGCAGCTCGGGTCGGCGTGGGTGTCGTCGACGATGTTCTGCCGCGATGTGGTGCGTGAGGTACTGGATCTTCCGGCGGAGTGGGATCCGCTGGGGGCGGTGGCGGTCGGACGTCCGGCGGTTGCGCCGGTGGCCCGGGCGGAGCGGGGTGCGGAGGGGTTCGTCGCGGTGCGGTGAGGTGGGCCGGGGTGGAATTTCCCCTGCCCGCCCCTGCCCTGGGGCCCAGCGGCGGCCTGGGACGCGTTCGCCCTCGCTCGCCGGACGAACTCGCATGCGACACGGCCGGTCGCGATCTGCGGGCTCGGTTCGTCCTCGCTCGCCGGACGAACTCGCATGTGACGCGGCTGGTCGTGGACTGCGAGGCCGAGTCGGTGTTTGAGGGGGTCTCAGAGGCGGGCGATGTCGCCTCTTGTCATCCGCGGAGCTCTGCGCGGCGGAGTGTGGCCCGAGAGCAGGATGAGGCGTGCGGCTCGGTGGCGCTGGCCCTCGTAGGGCGTGAGGAGCGTCAGCATTTCCGCGTCGTCGGCGTTTCTGTTTCCTGCCAGGGCATGCCCGATGATGCCGGGGAGGTGGAGGTCGCCCACGGTGACCGCGTCGGGGGCGCCGTTGGCACGTTGGAGGGTTTCCGCCGAGGTCCATGGGCCGATGCCGGGGATCAGTTCCAGGCGGGCAGTGGCCTCGGGGAGGGGCATCGTCGCCGCTTCCTCCAAGCGGCGGGCGACTCGTACCGCGCGCAGGATCGTGGCCGAGCGCTTGGCGTCGACGCCTGCGCGATGCCATTCCCAGGACGGGATCAGCGACCAGGTGCGCGGGTCCGGCATGACATGCAGTCCGTGCGTGCCGAACAGGGCCGCTGCCGGGCCGGGGGCCGGAGTGCCGTACGTACGGACCAGGAGGCGCCAGGCGCGGTAGGCCTCGTCGGTGGTGACCTTCTGTTCCAGGATCGACGGGATCAGCGACTCCAGCACCAGACCGGTGCGCAGCAGGCGCAGTCCGGGGCGGCGGTGCCGGGCAGCGGCGACCAGGCGGTGGCGGGGGCGGAATGCTTCCGGGTCGTCCTCCGCGCCGAGCAGGGTCGGGAGCTGGTCCAGCAGCCAGGACGCGCCGGGGCCCCAGGCCGTCGCCTCGATCCGGCCGCCCCGGTCGGTGATGTGGAGCGTGCCGGGGCCTGCCGGGGTGCGGGTGGCCCGCCAGACCGAGCCGTCCCGGTCGATGCGGAACGTGGGGTCGGCGGGGCCGCGGCGCAGCGGGCCGAGGACGAGGCGCAGGTCGAGCGGGCCCGGCGGGGTCCAGTCCCGGGTCAGTGCCTCCGGTGCCGGACCGGTCGGCACCTGGCGTGGGACGGGCGTGCGCGGGGCGCTGCGGGGAGCGAATCGTCCTGCCACGGGTGAGGTCCTCGGTCGTCGGGGATGCCTCTCGAGGGTACGCGCCGCAGCGCGCCCGTCATTCGTCCGACGAGAAACGGACCGACGCGTCCGGCAGGACCGCACCGCACCAGACACGGACGCCGTCACGCAGTTCGTTGTCGGCGCCGACGTGGGCGCCGTCGCCGATGACGGCGCCCGCCAGGACCGTACGGCTGCCGACCCGTGCACCCGCTCCGACCAGGGAGTCCGTGATCACGGCGCCGGGTTCGACGACCGCTCCGGCCAGTACCGCGGAGCCGTCGATCCGGGCGCCCTCGCCGATCAGGGCGTCCTCGCCGATGACCGTACCGCCGGTGAGTTTGGCGTCGGCGGCGACGGACGCGGTCGGCAGGACGAGCCGGTCGCCGCACCGGCCGGGGACGGCCGGGGACGGGGCGCGGCCGAGGACGAGGTCGGCGGAGCCGCGTACGAATGCCTGCGGCGTGCCGAGATCCAGCCAGTACGTGGAGTCGACCATGCCCTGGAGGTGCGCGCCGGAGGCGAGCAGTCCGGGGAAGGTCTCGCGCTCCACGGAGACCGGCCGGCCGGCCGGGATCGTGTCGATGACCGAGCGGCGGAAGATGTACGCCCCCGCGTTGATCTGGTCGGTGACGATCTCCTCGGGTGTCTGCGGCTTCTCCAGGAACGCGGTCACCCTGCCCGTGGAGTCCGTCGGTACGAGTCCGAAGGCGCGGGGGTCCTCGACCCGGGTGAGGTGGAGCGAGACATCCGCGCCGTAGGTGGCGTGCGAGGTGACCAGCGCCTGGATGTCGAGGCCGGTGAGGATGTCGCCGTTGAAGATGAGCACGGGTTCGTCCGGGCCCGAGGTGAGGCGGGACGCCACGTTGCGGATGGCTCCGCCGGTGCCGAGCGGTTCGCGTTCGGTGACGTACTCGATGTGCAGGCCGAGCGACGAGCCGTCGCCGAAGTACGGCTCGAAGACCTCCGCCAGATACGAGGTCGCGAGCACGATGTGCTCGACCCCGGCGGCCCGCGCCCGCGCCAGTTGGTGCATGAGGAACGGGACACCGGCCGCCGGAACCATGGGCTTGGGAGTGTGCACCGTGAGCGGGCGCAGTCGGGTGCCCTTGCCACCGACCAGGAGAATCGCTTCTTTTGCCTCTGTCACGGCACGTCTCTGCTTCCTGCTGGGGCCGGGCCTGGTTTTGGCTGGCCAGTGTATGCAGACCGGGCGGTTCATCACCGTCCGGCAGCCCCGCAGCAGTCCGCAGCGGCGGGTCGTCAGCGGCCTTGCAGACGGGCGGAGGTGGTCCGGGCCGTGCCGAGCTTCTCGTAGAGGCGTTCTCCTGGGCATTCGGTGACGAAGCCGTCCCGGTGGCCGGAGATGACCTTGAGTTTGACCTTCGTCCCCTTCTTGAACCGGTTGCCGCCGCCGGAGACGAGCGTGGTGCTGCCACTGGGGTCGGCGCCGAACAGGCCGAGCTTCCAGGCGGTGAGTTCGGCGACGGCGTTTACCACTGCGATGGGCGGCTTGGACGTGGTGAAGGTTCCGAGCACGGCAATGCCCATGCTGTCGGCGTTGAAACCGAGAGTGTGCGCGCCCTGGACGGGCTTCGTCACGCCTCCGGCGCGTCCTTCGTAGATGGTTCCGCACTTGTCGACGGCGAAGTTGTAGCCGATGTCGCGCCAGCCGCTGCTCTCGACGTGGTAGCGGTAAATACCCCGAAGGACCGAGGCCGCTTGCGCACACGTGTAGCTGTTGCCCGTAGCGGTGTGGTGGATGAAGGCGGCCTTGACGGACTTTGTGTAGACGAAGGTGCTCTCGCGGAGCTTCTCGTCGGCGCCCCAGCCCTTGCGGGTGATGATGGTCGGGCGGGGGCCGATGTACGGCTTGGTACCCGGGGCGACTCCGTCCTCGGCCTCGCTCTCCGCCTCCGTCTCCGCCTTGCTCAGCGCGGGGAGAACCAGGGCTTCGGAGGACGGGGCACGGCTTTCCCCGCCACCGGCTGCGGCTCCCGGGCCTGCTGCGGGGAGGTGTTGAGGGTCCTTGCCCGGGTCGACGAGTTCGAGCCGCAACCCGTAGGGCAGCGGGGCGCTGGCGCCGCTGTCCCGGTCCCGTACGTCGGTCACTTCGGGGCTCACCCGGACCTCGACGCCGTCGGAGTCGCCGACCCAGAGCGGAGCGGTGGAGCCGCGGACGGTCCCGGAGTCCCGTTCGGCGGTGCCGGGGTCGGCGCCGTGCTCGACGTTGTGGGTCTCCAGCTCCTGCCAGTCCGACCAGTGGGTGGTGCCGGTGGCGCGAGTGCGGACCTGGACGGTGCCGTTGAGTTCCACGTCGGCGTCGTCCCAGACGACACCGACCAGGGAGAAGGGGTGGACGTCGCGCCGGGGCAAGCCTTGTTCGGCGGTGGCGGCGGCCTCGGTGGGGGCGCCGGTCGCCCGCGTGGACGCAGGGGGCAGCGCAGTGAGTGGCAGGGACTGGGTCGACCCGGGCACCTCGACGGGGTCGGCGGCCTCGGTCTCTGCGGTGACGGTGGTGTCGGTGGCGGCGCCCGCGGGCGCGGCGAGCGGCAGGACGAGGACTGCCGAGCAGGTGACACCCATGGCGGATGCAATGAAGGCACGCATACGAACGATCCTGGGCACAATCCAACAACTCCGGCTACTGGGATATCTCCCTGCAATTGACGAGCCGTCTGCCGAACCGGTGTATGCGACACCTGTGGCACCCGGTCCCGTCCGGCGCGGCCGCGTACCCTTGCGCGGATGAAAGCCAGCGACCGCACCCCTGCCGACCTGCTGCGTTCCGCGCTCGCCGCGGACCCGGCCCGCCCCATGGTCACTTTCTACGACGACGCCACCGGAGAACGGGTCGAACTGTCGGTGGCCACCTTCGCCAATTGGGTGGCCAAGACAGCCAATCTGCTGCAGGGCGACCTGGCCGCGGAACCCGGCGACCGGCTCGCCCTCCTGCTGCCCGCGCACTGGCAGTCCGCGGTCTGGCTGCTCGCCTGTTCCTCGGTCGGCGTCGTCGCCGATGTGCAGGGCGACCCCGCAGCCGCCGACCTCGTCGTGACCGGTCCGGACACGCTGGACGCGGCGCGCGCCTGCCGCGGCGAGCGCGTCGCGCTGGCCCTGCGTCCGCTGGGGGGCCGGTTCCCGCAGCCGCCCGAGGGCTTCGCGGACTATGCCGTGGAGGTGCCGGGCCAGGGCGACCGGTTCGCGCCGTTCGCACCGGTGGACCCGGACGCGCCCGCACTGACTGTCGGCGGTGTCGCGCTGACGTCGGCGCAACTGGTCGCGCGCGCCCGCGAGGACGGTGCGGAGCTGGGTCTGACGCCCGGGTCGCGGCTGCTGACCGGGCACACCTACGACACCTGGGAAGGGCTCAGCGCCGGGCTGTACGCGCCGCTGGCCACCGGCGGCTCGGTGGTTCTGTGCCGGCATGTGGACCGGCTGGACGAGGACGGGCTCGCCAAGCGCATCGAGAGTGAGCGGGTCACCAACACCGCGGTACGACCGGCACTCTGAGCGCACTCGTACGGCCCACAGCGGGCCGAGCCCCCGGGCCTGCGCCTCAACTCCGGTACATGATCAGCGGTACAGGCCCTGGGCACAACCAAGCGTGGGGTTCAGCCGTCTACTCCTGCGACCGGCGGCCCAGCGCGCTGCCGAACGTGAAGGATGGACGCAGACGTGACCGAAAATGCCGGCACGCCGCCGGATCCCGACCACTCGGCTGCGGACAAGGACAAGGACACGTCGAGGGGCGAGTCGCAGGACGGACCGGACGGGGAAGCCTCCCGCGTGCGGTGGCGGGACGGGGCCGTCCCCGAACGGCGCAGGCACCACTGGCTGCGCTGGGCCGCGCTCGCCGCCTCGTTCCTCGTCCTGGTGGCCGCCGGCGTCGGCTGGTGGCTGTACCGGAAGCTCGACAGCAACATCAAGACGGACACGGCGGCGGCCGCCGAACTGCGCGCGTACGAGAAGGAGCGCCCGCCGTCCCTCGTGCACGAGGCGCAGAACATCCTGCTCATCGGCTCCGACAGCCGCGCCGGTGACAACCGCGAGTACGGTCGCTCCTACGGCGGCAGCCAGCGCTCGGACACCACGATCCTGCTGCACCTCCCCGCGGACCGGAAGAGCGTCACCGCGATGTCCCTCCCGCGCGATCTGATGACGGAGATCCCCAGGTGCCGCACATCGGACGGAAAGCGGACCGACAAGCAATTCGCCCAGTTCAACTGGGCCTTCGAGTTCGGCGGCACCGCCTGCACGATCCGCACGGTCGAGCTGATGACCGGGATCCGCATAGACCACTACACGGTCGTCGACTTCAACGGCTTCAAGGACATGGTCGACGCGGTGGACGGTGTCGAGGTCTGTCTCAAGGAGCCGATCGACGACCCCGACGCGCACGTGAAGCTGCGCGCGGGACGCCAGAAGCTCGACGGCGAGGAGGCACTGGGTTACGTACGGGCCCGCAAGTCACTCGGCGACGGGAGCGACACCGACCGGATGGACCGCCAGCAACGTTTCCTCGGCGCGCTGGTGAACAAGGTGCAGAGCAATGGTGTCCTGCTCAACCCGACCCGCCTCTATACGGTGCTGGACGCGGCCACCAAGTCACTGACCACGGACCCCGGCCTGGGCAGCCTCAAGGATCTCTACGCACTGGTGCGCGGCGTGCGCGACGTACCGACCGACAAGGTGCAGTTCCTGACCGTGCCACGACAGCCGTACGCCGCCGACCCGAACCGGGACGAACTCGTCCAGCCCGACGCGGCCAAGCTCTTCAAGCAACTGCGCCAGGACGCCCCTGTCACGGTGGTCCCGGCGGACGAGCTGGCACGCAGGAAGAACGGGACCGGGCACGCCTCGGAGTCCACGAACCCGACCCCCACACCCACCTATTCGGGCAACAACGCTGCCGCGGATCTGTGTAAGCAGTAAAACAATGGCCAAAGAGTTGTCGACGATCGGCGTGCAATGAGCAGAATGACCGGTTGTAAGATCCGTGGAATTTGTCACGCCCGTCGCTCGACGCCGAACTTGGCGGATAGTGTGACGCGATCCGGTGCTTCCGGCCGTCAGGTCGCGCACTGCTGGAGCGAAAGAACGAGCGCCTTGTCGGGGGAGGCGCCTCGCGTGGCACCGACGGAGGACTCAAACAACCGTGGATGCGCAAAGCCGTGGGCGGGCGGACGAAATCGACCCCGCAGACCAGTGGGTTCTCAACCCGCAGACCGGCGATTACGAATTGCGACTGACCCAATCCGGAGGGGATTCGAGCCGCAGGCCGACCACACCGGGGCAACGTGGTTCCAGGCGTGCAGGCGCGGTTCGTGAGGGCGGCGGCGAGCGCAGAAGCGATGCGCGTGACGGCGGCGGGCGTGGCAACGGGCCGCGGCGCGAGGTGCCGGCACAGCGTGGCCGTCGGGCGACCAATGGCCCGCGCGGGCCGGAAGGTTCCGGTCCGGACAGCGCGGGCCGGCGCAAGCGCAAGCAGCCCAAGTCCCGCCGCAAGAAGGCGCTCATCTGGACGGGCGGCGTGACGGCCTTCGTGCTCGTCGGCCTCTCGACCGGCGCCTACGCGCTGTACCAGCACTTCAACAGCAACCTGAGCACTATCGACACCGGTGACGTCGGAAACAAGAACGTCACCTCCGACGCACCCCTCAACATCCTGATCATCGGCACCGACAAGCGGACCGGTAAGGGCAATGAGGGGTACGGCGACAAGGGCAGCGTCGGTCACGCCGACACCAACATCCTCTTCCATGTCTCCAAGGACCGGACCAACGCGACGGCGCTGAGCATCCCCCGCGACCTGATCACCAACATCCCGGACTGCGAAACCACGCTGCCGGACGGCACGAAGAAGGTCATCCCGGGGACGCAGAACGTCCGGTTCAACACCAGTCTCGGCCAGGACGGGCGCAACCCGGGCTGCACCATGCGTACCGTCGAGGAGATCACCGGCCTGAAGGTCGACCACTTCATGATGGTCGACTTCAACGCGGTGAAGGAACTCTCCACGGCGGTCGGCGGCGTCAAGGTCTGCCTGGCGCACGCGGTCAAGGACCCCAAGTCGCACCTCGACCTGCCGGAGGGTGAGAGCACCGTCCAGGGCGAGGACGCTCTCGCGTTCGTCCGCACCCGGCACAGCTTCGGCAACCACGGCGACCTCGACCGGATCAAGGTGCAGCAGCAGTTCATCGGCTCGATGATCCGGCAGATGAAGTCGGGCGACACCCTGACCAGCCCGACGAAGCTGTACGACCTGGCGAACGCGGCGACCAAGGCCCTCACGGTCGACAAGCCCATCGGCACGGGGAAGAAGCTGATGTCGCTCGCCCAGGAGCTCAGCAAGGTCGACACCAAGAACATCACCTTCGTGACGGCCCCGGTGATAGACAACCCGGCCGAGAAGGTCCATGCGACGGTGGTGCTCAACACCGCCAAGTCCGAACCGCTGTTCCAGATGATGCGTGAGGACACCTCGCTGACCGAGGTGAAAAAGCAGGAGAAGGCCGCCAAGAGCAAGCAGGACGCACTGCTCAAGGGGACCAAGGCCGCTGCCGCCGACGTACGTGTCGATGTCCTCAACGGCGGCGAACGGCCGGGTGCCGCGCAGGAGACGGTCACGTGGCTGCAGAACGACCAGGGCGTGCTCAAGTCCACCAACAAGGCCAACGCCCCGGCGAAGATCTCCAAGACGACGCTCGAGTACGCCCCCAACCAGGCGGACCAGGCCCGTGCACTCGCCGCCATGATGGGGCTGCCCGGCTCGGCTCTGAAGAAGGGCGCCACCGACGCGGAGGGACTCCAGGCGATGGTCCTGACCCTGGGCGCGGACTTCAAGGGCGCGGGTGTGCCCATCACCGGACCGGCAAAGGCGCCGGCAGACGTACCGCTAGCAAACGCCGCCAAGGCAGAGTGCGCAAAGTGACACCGGGTCACTGCGCCAAACCACGAGTCTGAGCAGCAGGGGGGGTCCTGGTGGGACGGAGCAGTACGCCCGGGGAGGGGACGCGACCACGCGTCCGGCACGCCGGCCAACTCGGCTGGGACGACGACCTGTACACGGACGGCCCGGCCCCAGGCCGGGACGCCGGCGCGGGCCGGGAGGGGCCGGGTCGCGGCGGGCGCCGCCGCGGCACGTCGCACCGGCACGGGAAACGCGGAAAGCGCCGCATACTGCGCTGGGTCGCGTACGTACTCGCACTGGTCATACTCGGCGGCGCGGGCGCCGGATACCTCTACTACGAGCACCTCAACGGCAACCTCAAGAAGGCCGACCTGACGCTCGGCGACAAGAAGATGGCCGATCACAAGGCCAATGCCGCCGGTCAGACCCCGCTGAACATCCTGCTCATCGGCTCGGACGCACGGGACTCCAAGGAGAACCAGAAGCTCGGCGGGGCCAAGGACACCTTCGGGGGGCCGCCCCTGGCCGATGTGCAGATGCTGCTCCATCTCTCCGCGGACCGCAGCAACATGTCGGTGATCAGCATGCCGCGCGACACACTGCTGAAGATCCCGAAGTGCACCGATCCGAAGACGCATCACGTCTACTCCGCGTCCACGGGCCTGGCGATGACCAACCAGACGCTCGGTCGCGGCGGTCCCGGGTGCACCGTGGCCACCTGGTACGAGCTCACCGGCATCACCATCGACCACTTCATGATGATCGACTTCGCCGGTGTGGTCTCGATGGCCGACGCGATCGGCGGCGTCCCGGTCTGCGTCGAGGGCAACGTCTACTCCCGCACACGCGAGGGCAAGGGCTCCGGGCTGAAGCTGGAGAAGGGCACCACCAAGATCAAGGGCAAGCAGGCCCTCCAGTGGCTGCGGACCCGCTACGGCTTCGAGGACGGCACCGACCTCGGCCGCACCCACGCCCAGCACATGTACATGAACTCGATGGTCCGTGAGCTGCGCAAAGGCACCAAGCTCACCGACCCGGGCAAGCTGATGGGCCTCGCCGAGGCGGCGACCAACGCGCTGACGGTCGACAAGGGCCTCGACTCGGTCAAGAAGCTGTACGACCTCGCGGGCGAGCTCAAGAAGGCACCCACCAAGCGCATCACGATGACGACGATGCCGAACGTCTACGGAACGGGTGTGAACGAGGGCCGGGTGCTCCCCAAGCCCGTCGACGCCGATCAGCTGTTCCAGATGGTCCGCGACGACGTCCCACTCGACGGCCAGGCGTCCAAGCGCAAGGCACCGGCCGCCAAGAAGCCCACATCGCCCGCCGCCGAGATCCCGGTCAGCGTCCGCAACGGAACCCGCACCGACACCGATTACCCGGTCAAGGGCCGAGCCATGGCGGTCAAGGACCTGCTGGCCGGGAAGGGCTTCACACAGACCACGGTCGACAGGCAGAACACCGACGCGACGGCGAGGACCGGGGTGCTCTTCCCCAGCGTGGACATGGAGGGCAATGCCCAGGCCGTCGCCAAGGCGCTCGGTATCCCGCTGACGGCGGTGAAGAAGTCGACCGATGTCTCGGGCATCACGCTGACCGTGGGGGCTGACTGGCGCGAGAGCGGGGACTACCGCGCGTCCAGCGGCGAGGAGAAGACTCCGAAGAGCGCCCGCGCCCTGAACGGCGACGACGAAACGGCTTGCATGGACATCCAGCCGGGCTTCGGCTGGTAGCTCCGAAACGGGCACAACGCACTGTGGGGGCCTTCCGGCACATCGGAAGGCCCCCACAGCATGTCGGTCTGCTACACCGTGACGGCCGGGCGCCGGCTGGCTATGACCTTCTTCGCCAGCGAGCGCGGGCTGGTCAGGAAGCCGTACCCCCACGACATGTGCATGGTGGCCAGCGCCACCGGGATCTGGGCCCGCGCCTTCAGCGACAGGCCCTTGCCCGCCGGGAGGGACCCGGCGGCGATGGCGGCGACATAGCCGGCCGGGACGACGAACGCCCACGGGGTGACGGCCGCTCCGGCCACGAGGCCCGCCGCGATCGCGCAGACGGCGGTCGGCGGGGCGAGGTAGCGCAGGTTGATCGAGCCGGAGTGGTAGCGGGCGACGACATGGCGCCAGCGGCCGTAGTCCTTGTACTGCTTGGCCAGCGCCTTCACCGAGGGACGCGGCCGGTACTGCACCTTCAGCTCCGGCGAGAACCAGATCAGTCCGCCCGCCTCGCGGATCCGGAAGTTCAGCTCCCAGTCCTGGGCGCGGATGAACTCCACGTTGTACCCGTCCGCCTTCTCCAGCGCCTCGCGGCGGAACACGCCGAGGTAGACGGTCTCGGCCGGGCCCGCCTGGCCGCCGGTGTGGAAGGCCGCGTTGCCGACGCCGATCTTCGATGTCATGGCCGCGGCGACGGCGTCCTCCCAGGCGTTCTCGCCCTCGGCGTGCATGATGCCGCCGACGTTCTGCGCGCCGGTCTCCTCCAGGAGACGGACGGCGGTCGCGATGTAGTTCGGCGAGAGCATGCCGTGGCCGTCGACCCGCACCACGATGGGGTGCGAGGAGGCCTTGATCGCCGCGTTGAGCGCTGCCGGGGTGCGGCCGGTCGGGTTCGGCACGGTGTGGACCCGGGAGTCCTCCCGTACCAGCTCGGCGGCGATCTCATCGGTACGGTCCGTGGACGGGCCGAGCGCGATCACGACCTCCATCTCGCCGGCGTACTCCTGCTCCAGGATGTGCCGGACGGAGTTCCTGAGATGACGTTCCTCATTGAGCACCGGCATGATCACGGAGACGGCGGGGTACTGCGCGGCAGACATGTGGTCCTCGGGGGGTCCTCGGGGGCGCCGGGGGTTCTCACCCCAGGAGGCGGCGTTTCGGCCGCCACGTTACCGCGAATGGGGGACACGGGCGCGCGCCGCAAGGTCGCTTCCCGGTATGGAGATCGTACGGGCCTACTGTGCGAACGATCCCCCTTGCACCGCGGAGGTCCCCCTGTGCCCACACCGCACCGCTCCCCCCGTCCGCCGCGCCCCCGCGCCGCTCCCCCGCAGCTCAGGCCGAGAAAGCAGGACGAGAGGTCACGCTGGGGCATGCGGGTCGCGACCGGTCTGTCCGTGCTGGTGCTCGGCGCCGGCGGGATCGGTCACGCGGTGGTGACCAATCTGGAGACCGGGATCGACCGCATCGACCCGTTCAAGGACATGAAGAACCGGCCGCGGGCCGGGAACGGCACGAATCTGCTGCTCGTCGGCACCGACGGCCGCACCAGCATCAGCAAGGACGACAAGAAGAAGTACCGGCTGGGCGGTGCGCCCTGCTACTGCACCGACACGGTCATGCTGGTGCATCTGTCGGCGGACAAGGAACGCGCGAGCATCGTCTCCCTTCCGCGCGACAGTTACGCCGAAATCCCGGAACACCGCGACCGGAACACCGGCGCCGAGCACGCCGCCCACCCGCTGAAGCTGAACGCCGCCTACGCGGAGGGCGGGCCGAATCTGACCGTGCAGACCGTCGAGGACATGACCGGTATCAAGATCGATCACTATCTGGAGGTCGACTTCACCAGCTTCATGAAGACGGTCGACACCCTGGGCGGGGTAAAGATCTGCACCACCCGGCCGATGAAGGACTCGTACACCGGTCTTGATCTCGCCGCGGGCACCCACTGGCTGAACGGCGGGCAGGCGCTCCAGTACGTGCGCTCGCGCCATGTCGACGGGGCTGCGGACCTGGGCCGGATGCAGCGCCAGCAGAGGTTCCTCGCCTCGCTGATCAAGCAGACGACCAGCAGCGGTGTGCTGCTGAACCCGGTGAAGTTCCGGGACATCGCCTCGACGATGCTCCATTCGGTCCGGGCCGACGAGGGGTTCGGCACGGAGCAGATCCTGGACCTCGGCCAGGCGATGCGCGGCTTCAGCGCGGCGTCGTCCGAGTTCACCTCCGTACCGATCAGCGATCCCTCCTATCCGGTCAAGGGCATCGGCTCGACGGTCAAGTGGGATCCGAAGAAGTCGGCCAAGCTTTTCCAGGCGCTGCGTGACGACAAGCCCCTCGCGGTGAAGCGGCCGACGCAGGCAGCTGCGAAGACCGTCGATGTCGCGCCCCAGCAGATTCGGGTCCAGGTCTACAACGGGACCCCGATGGACGGCCTCGGCAGGACGGCCGACGACGCCCTGCGCGCCACCGGGTTCCGTACGACGCGGGCCCCGCTCAACGGGGCACCGCGGGAACTGAAACACACCCTGGTCGAGTACGACCCGAGGTGGGACCAGTCGGCGAAGTCGCTGGCGGCGGCGCTGCCGGGGGCCGAGCTGCGGGCAGTCAAGGGACTGGGCGCGACGATGAAGGTGACGACGGGAGCGGACTTCGGCAAGGTCGAGCGGGTACGGGCCGAGGACACGCACCCGGGCGCGTTCGCCGCGGTCACGGGCGACCAGGTGGTGTGCCCGTAGTGAGGCGCCCCGTGGGTGGAACTCCGGGGCGGTGGTCCTCCCCGGAGCTCCGGGGAGGGCGCCCCGCCGTCAGTCCTCGATGCCGTCCGCCGCGCGCTTCTCGCGCAGTTCCTTGATCGCACGACGTCGGGCCAGCCGGTGCGTGCGCCGGATCTGTGCCTCCTGGTAGCGCCGCTTGTCGCGCTCTGTCTCGGGGATCACCTGCGGTACGGGGCGCGGCTTGCCGTCCCCGTCGACCGCCGCGAACACCAGATATGCGGTGCCGACCTGCTGGGCCGGGGTCGATTCGTTCCACCGCTCGGCCATGACCCGGACGCCGACCTCCATCGAGGAATGGCCGGTCCAGTTCACCTGGGCACGGACGTGAACAAGGTCACCGACGCGCACCGGCTCCAGGAAGACCATCTCGTCCATCGAGGCCGTGACCGCAGGTCCGCCGGAGTGCCGGCCGGCCACGGCGCCCGCCGCGTCGTCGACCAGCTTCATGATCACGCCGCCGTGCACCGTACCCAGCAGATTGGTGTCGCTGCCGGTCATGATGTGGCTGAGGGTGGTTCGGGACGCCGCAGTCGGCTTGCCCGGAATGTCGCCCTCCGGGCGTGGGGCCTGATCTGTCATACCGTCTACCTTATGCGGGGGGCCGTGGGCCGCGGACATTGCATCAGCTTCGCAACAGCCCAGGCCCGATATCTCACACCCCCTGTAATACTGGCACGCCCGGACTGCACACTGGACCGCATGAGCGACAGGCCCGGTGGATGGACCGACGACGACCGCAACGACCGCTACGGGCGGGGCAGTGACAGCGCCCAGCCCGAGGGCCCCCGCGTCATGCGGCACGTCCAGCGGCGCCCCGCGCCGCCTCAGCAGCGTCCCGCGCCGCCGCAGCAGCGACCGACGGCACCGCGACAGCGTCAGCCCGAGGCACCGCAGTACTCCGGCGGCTATGACGACGGCGCAGGGTACGGCGGCGGTTACAACGCGGGGCAGGTCTACGGCGGCGGCAACGGCGGTGGCTACGGTCACGGCGGCGGCCCGGGTGACGGCGGTTACGTCCAGGGGAGGCCCGCGCCCAACTGGCGCCGCCGGATAAAGATAGGTGCCCTGACCCTCGTGGTCGTGGTGCTGGCCGTCTCCATCGGCACGTACTTCTGGGCCGACTCCAAGCTCAAGCGTGAGGTCGACCTCTCCAAGGTGATCGAGCGACCGCACGAGGGCGACGGCACCAACTATCTGATCGTCGGCTCCGACAGCCGCGCGGGCATGACGGCCGAGGACAAGAAGAGGCTCCACACCGGCTCGGCCGAGGGTAAGCGGACCGACTCGATGATGATCCTGCACGACGGATCGAACGGCCCGACGCTGGTCTCGCTGCCGCGTGACTCGAACGTCGAGATCCCCTCGTACAAGGGCTCCGACTCCGGGAAGCTCTACCCGGCCCGTGGCCGGTTCACCAAGCTGAACGCCGCATACGCCGAGGACGGGCCCGAACTGCTCGTTCGCACGGTCGAGTTCAACACCGGGCTGCACATCGACCACTACGTCGAGATCGGCTTCGGCGGCTTCGCCAAGATCGTCGACGCGATCGGCGGGGTGGAGCTCGACATCCCCAAGGCGTTCAAGGACAAGAACTCCGGCGCCGATTTCCAGGCCGGCAAGCAGACCCTCAACGGCGAGCAGTCCCTCGCCTTCGTGCGGACCCGGTATGCCTTCGCGGGCAGCGACCTGGACCGTACGAAGAACCAGCAGAAGTTCCTCGCGGCGCTGGCGAGCCAGACGGCGACGCCGTCCACGATCCTCAACCCTTTCAAGCTGTACCCGACGATGGGCGCCGGTCTCGACACTCTGATCGTCGACAAGGACATGTCGCTGTGGGACCTGGGCAACATGTTCTTCGCGATGAAGGGCGTCACGGGCGGTGACGGCACGTCCATGAACATGCCGATCTCCGGCTCCACGGGCGGGAACCTGGTGTGGGACAAGGCCAAGGTCAAGCAGCTGGTGGAGCAGCTCAACAACGACGAGAAGGTCACCGTCTCCGGTAACTGACGGCAGGCGGACGCGGGGCCCGGACGGTTCGCCGTACGGGCCCCGCGTCATGCCCGGCCCGGATCCGCCGCTCGCTCACGTCGAACGCGGTCGTCACACGCCTCCGGCGGGCCCCTGCGGCTCGACCTCGTCCAGGTCCTCGTACAGCGCGCCCAGAATCCGTCCGGTCGGCTCGCCCTGCGGTGTCAGCTCGGCCAGGCACCAGCCGGGCAGCTTCTGTTCGATCTCGGGCGGAAGGTCGCCGTCCGCCGGGTCGGCCAGTCCGTAGAGAAGACCGAACGCGGTCTCCTTCGCCACCTCACGGGCTATCTCCCCCAGATCGCCGGGGGTCAGACCAAGGGCCAGCGCCCGTTCAACGGCGCCAGCGGCGAGCCCGTCCTTCCGGTAGGCCTCGACCCAGTCGGGCGCCGCCGTACTCCACCCCTCGATGTCCTGCCAGACCATCCGCAGGAACCGGTAGCGGGCGAGTTGCGGAATGTTCTCCTCGGCCTCGGATTCGGCCCAGCCCTCCGCGTCGTCGGCACCGAGCGCGGTGAACAGGCCGGTGAGTGCGGTGATGTCGGTCATGGAAGGGGAAGGTACGCCATGGCGCCCCGACGTAACGATCTTTTGCGGGCCTGCTCCGCCACTGTCCGCCGCAGGTGACAGTGCCCAATCGTCCAACACCCGTGCCCCGATGCCTGGATCAACCGGGCATCGGGGCACGGGTACTCAGACCTCAGCTCTCGGACGCGTACGTCACGAAGTCAATCCACGCGCCCGGCGCGAACCCAAGCAGCGGCCCCCGCGCATCCTTGGAGTCACGGACGTGGACCGAACCGGGTACGAACGCGACCTCGATGCAGTCGTTCCCGTCGCCACTGCTGCTGTAGCTACTCTTGAACCACTCCAACTCGGAAGCGTCCTCGGCAGAGGGCTTGCGGATCATGTCTCTCCCAGAACTTGCTCGATGAAGGCCAGCGACTCACGTGGCGTAAGAGCCTGGGCCCGGATCATCCCATAGCGCAACCCAAGGATTCTGAGCTGCTTCGGGTCGGAGACCGGGCGGCCACTGAACGCACCCTCGGAACGCCCCACCGCACTGCCGTCGGGGAACTTCAGAACCTCGATCAGCCCGCCCGTCCCGGGATGCTCCTCGCGATGCGTCGGCATCACCTGGATCACCACATTCCGCAACCGCCCTAATTCCAAGAGGCGTTCGAGCTGTCGACGCAACACCATTGCGCCTCCGACCGGACGGCGAAGCGTCACCTCTTCCTGGACAAAACTCAGCGACGGGAGAGGATCCCGATCGAAGATGGCTCGTCGTGCCATGCGAGCAGCCACCACTCGGTCCGTCTCGTCCCGCGTGTAAGCCGGCAGCCACGATGCGAACAGGGCCCGCATATGTTCCTCGGTCTGCAACAGGCCGTTGATGTTGTGGTGGTGGTACGCCTCCAGCTCGACAACCTTGGCCTCCAGCTTCGCCAGATCCCGCACCTTCTTCGGGTAGCGGACCTCCGCCACATCCCGCTTCATCGCGGCAAGTTTCCCGCCCGCACCCAGCACCTCGTCCGCCCTGTCCAGGAACTCCGGGCGAGGGATGCGCCGACCGCCCTCCACCTTGTAGACCAGGTCCTCGCCGTACCCGATCGCCGCCCCGAACTCGCCGGCCCGCATCCCCGCCGACTCCCGCCACGCCTTGATCTGGCGGCCCACCGCAGCAACCACCGCAACCCCCGACTCGTCATCGGGATCGACGTCCCAGCCGGGCTCGTCCGCCCCGCCGTCCCCGCGCTCCGTACCGACTCCATCCACGCTCATCCGTACCCCACTTCCGACGTGCATGCGTTCCTGCTCAACCCTGGTCGCCTCCAGCACGTCACCCCGGACAGCCGGGACAGCACTGGACAATCACCGTACGTAAGGGCCTCGTCGCTATTCACGGTACGCACGCCCGGCCACGCTGAGTGATGTGAACCAACACATCACCCGAGCCGAACGTTCCGCTCCCACCCGGCAGTTCACCGTGCTGCTCTCCCCCACCCGCCGAGGTGCCAGGCTCGCCCGTCTCCTCACCACGGCGCATCTGAGCGACTGGGGCCTGCCCACGGAGCACGCCGCGCACATCGTCGCCGAGCTGGCCACCAACGCCACGGTCCACGGCCGCGTGCCGGGCCGGGACTTCCAACTGAGTCTCGCCGTCCACCGCGACGCACTCCTGCGGATCGCGGTGACCGATACCCGGGGCGAGCAACTACCTCCCACGCCCGGCAGCGCGTCAGCCCCCGCTGACGATTCGGAATCCGGGCGCGGCCTGCTGATCGTCGAGGCACTCGCCGACCGCTGGGGAATCGACCTCGGGCCTGTCCCGCGCAAGACGATCTGGGCCGAACTCAGCCTCGTACCGTGACCGCTCCACCGGGTCGCGGAGACCCACGACCCGGTGAGCCACGTCGCCGCGCCCCACGACGCATAAAGCATTAAAGAACCTGGGGAAATTACCCTCCCCACCCAAACCCGGCCCCACCCCGCCCTCGTCACTCGCGCGGGTGACATAGGGCAACTGGGCTGGATTTCATATGGGTTGGCAGGCATATGCTCGCCGCGACAACTACAGACATGCGACGGCCCCCGACGAGACGCCAATCTCGACCGAGGGCCTGACCACCGAGGAAGTTAGGCCCTTCCCGATGGATACCCAGCAGGTTACCGCGCCCCCATGCGCCCCGTCCCCCGTACCCGGGGACGCCACACCGTCATCCGGCGTCATCCACATCAACGTCCGGCACGCCGCAGGCTTCACGGTCCTCGGCAACCACCTCACCCAGCACCACGGACTCTCCCTCACCGCCATCGGGCTCGCCGCACACATCCAGTCGCTGCCCGCCGGGGCGAAGATCGGCATCAAGGTTCTCGCCGAACGCTTCCCCGAGAGTGGGACCCGCATCGCCGCCGCCCTGCGCGAACTCGAAGCAACCGGCTACCTCCACCGTAGCCGCGTACGCCTTCCCAACGGCCGCGTCGTGACGCGCACGGTCTCCTACAACCAGCCGGGCGCCACCACGTCCACCGCCCCAGCACCCGAGCCGCGGACCAGGCGGACCAAACCGGCAGCCCCCTGGCCCACACCGCAGCCGCGACTGCGCGAGACCGCCGCCGCCGAGGCGCCGCAACCGCCCGCGCCGCAGCGGACGCCCGAACCGCACCCCACCCCCGTCTTGGTACCGGCTCCCACCGCCCCCAGGACGCCGCCCCCGCCGCTCCCCCAACCGCGGGCACTCACCCCCCAACTGCACCAAGCAGCCGCCGCACTCCTCGCCGACCTGCGCCGCCATGCACCTCAGCTCGTCCTCTCCGAGAACGACATCCGCACCCTCACCCCCGGCGTCGCCACCTGGCTTGAACGCGACGCCCACCCCGGCACCATCCGCCACGCCCTCACCACCGACCTCCCGAGCCCCGTGAAGCACCCGTCCAAGCTCCTGCGCCACCGGATCACGACGCTCCTGCCACCGCCGATGCCGGGAGGCCAGGACGTCGCACTCGCACGCCCCGGAGTCATCGTCATCCCGCTCCAGAACTGCGACCGCTGCGACCGCGCCTTCCGCAGCCTGCAAGGACCTCGCTCTCGCCACCCTGGCCGCCATCACGCACGCCGACAACCCGGACGTCGGTGCTGCGGGACGCACCGGAATCCGTCGCCGACCCCATCGTCGAACTCACCGCACAGGGCCTGGGCAACCGCCCGGCCGCACAACAGTGGAGGAACCTGGTGGCCGTGGACCTCTCTTTCTACAAGTCCTTCATGTCGGAAGAAATCCGAGACGAAGGCCGGGCAAAGGGCCGAGCAGAAAGCCTCTTGCTGGTCCTCGAAGCACGCGGCATCGCCATCACCGACGGGATCCGCGAGAAGATCGACACCTGCGACGACCCCCAGTTCCTGCGCCAATGGCTCAACCGCGCCGCCACCGCCGCCTCCGCCGAGGAAGTCTTCGCCGAGGAGTAACCCCCGCCCCGTCGGCTACGGCCCGGTCGGCCCGTCTCACGCGGTCTCTTGGCCGCCACATACACGTCCGGCCCCCGATGTGCGCATCGGGGGCCGGACGCCAAGGCAATAACCGCTACGGCAGGTTCCTCGCCATGACGATCCGCTGGACCTGGTTCGTGCCTTCATAAATCTGCGTGATCTTGGCGTCGCGCATCATCCGCTCCACCGGGTAGTCCCGCGTGTAGCCATAGCCGCCGAGCAGCTGGACCGCGTCCGTGGTGATCTCCATCGCGACGTCGGAGGCGAAGCACTTGGCCGCGGCGCCGAAGAAGGTGAGGTCGCTGTCGAGTCGCTCGGACTTGGCGGCGGCGGAGTAGGTGAGCTGGCGGGCCGCCTCCAGCTTCATCGCCATGTCGGCGAGCATGAACTGGATGCCCTGGAAGTCGGCGATCGGCTTGCCGAACTGCTTGCGCTCCTGGACGTAGCCCCTGGCGTAGTCGAGGGCGCCCTGCGCGATGCCGAGGGCCTGGGCCGCGATCGTGATGCGGGTGTGGTCCAGGGTCTTCATCGCCGTGGCGAAGCCGGTGCCCTCCTCGCCGATCATGCGATCAGCGGGGATCCGGACGTTGTCGAAGTAGACCTCGCGGGTCGGGGAGCCCTTGATGCCGAGCTTCTTCTCCGGCGCGCCGAACGAGACACCCTCGTCCGACTTCTCGACGACGAACGCCGAGATGCCCTTGGAGCGCTTGGTCGGGTCGGTGACCGCCATCACCGTGTAGTACTCGGAGACGCCCGCGTTGGTGATCCAGCGCTTCACGCCGTTGAGGACCCAGAAGTCGCCGTCGCGGACGGCCTTGGTCTTCATGCCGGCGGCGTCGGAACCCGCGTCGGGCTCGGAGAGGCAGTACGAGAACATCGCGTCGCCCTTGGCGAGCGGGCCGAGGTACTTCTTCTTCAGCGCCTCGGAGCCGGAGAGGATCAGCGGGAGCGAGCCCAGCTTGTTCACAGCCGGGATCAGGGAGGAGGAGGCGCAGACGCGGGCCACCTCCTCGATCACAATCACGGTGGCGAGGGCGTCCGCACCGGCGCCGCCGTACTCCTCGGGGACGTGCACGGCCTGCAGTTCGGAGGCGACCAGGGCGTCCAGCGCCTCCTGCGGGAAGCGGGCCTCCTCGTCGACCGCCGCAGCGAACGGGGCGATCTTCGCCTCGGCGAGCGCACGGACCGTCTCGCGGAGCATGTCGTGCTCCTCGGCCGGACGGTACAGGTCGAAATCGGTGGAACCCGTCAAGACTCTCACTCCCCAGGGATGCTAACTACCGTTAAGTAACCCAATTTTAGGCGCCTGCCCCACAAAGGCCTATGGGAGCTGCACGTGAGCTTCGCGACAGGGGTCCCCCGAGCCCGTAAAACCCGGCCTTCAGAGGCACGACTATGCTCGTTCACCGCATGTCTGTCCGCATCTCTCTGGAGCACTCCATGGCCCTCAGGATCACTGTGATCGGCACCGGCTACCTCGGCGCCACCCACGCCGCGGCCATGGCGGAACTCGGCTTCGAAGTGCTCGGCCTCGATGTCGTGCCCGAGAAGATCGAGATGCTCAGCAGTGGCCGGGTCCCGATGTACGAGCCGGGACTGGAGGAGCTGCTCCACAAGCACGTCGCGGGCATCGAGGGATCCTCCGGGCGGCTGCGGTTCACCACCTCGTGGGAAGAGGTCGGCGCCTTCGGTGATGTGCACTTCGTCTGCGTGAACACCCCGCAGAAGCACGGCGAGTACGCCTGTGACATGTCGTATGTGGACTCCGCCTTCGAGTCGCTGGCACCGCAGCTCACCCGGCCCACGCTGGTCGTCGGCAAGTCGACCGTGCCGGTGGGCTCCGCGGCCCGGCTCGCGGCACGGCTGGCCGAACTGGCGCCGGTGGGAACCGATGCGGAGCTGGCCTGGAACCCGGAGTTCCTGCGCGAGGGCTTCGCCGTGAAGGACACCCTGCACCCGGACCGCATCGTCGTCGGCGTGGAGAGCGAGCGGGCCGAGAAGCTGCTGCGCGAGGTGTACGCGGTGCCGGTCGCGGAGGGGTCGCCGTTCGTGGTGACGGACTTCCCGACCGCGGAACTGGTGAAGACCGCGGCGAACTCGTTCCTGGCGACCAAGATCTCCTTCATCAACGCGATGGCGGAGGTCTGCGAGGCCGCCGACGGTGATGTGGCGAAGCTGGCCGAGGCGATCGGTCACGACGAGCGGATCGGAGCCAAGTTCCTGCGGGCCGGGATCGGTTTCGGCGGCGGGTGCCTGCCGAAGGACATCCGGGCCTTCATGGCGCGCGCCGGTGAGCTGGGCGCCGACCAGGCGCTGACCTTCCTCCGCGAGGTCGACTCCATCAACATGCGGCGCCGCGGTCACATGGTGGAGCTGGCCCGGGAGGCCGTGGGCGGGGGCTCGTTCCTCGGCAAGCGGGTGGCCGTGCTGGGTGCGACGTTCAAGCCGGACTCGGACGACGTACGCGACTCGCCGGCCCTGAACGTGGCCGGTCAGATCCACCTCCAGGGCGGCCAGGTCACCGTCTACGACCCCAAGGGCATGGACAACGCCCGGCGGCTCTTCCCGACGCTCGGATACGCCGAGTCGGCGCTGGACGCGGTGCGCGGCGCGGACGTGGTGCTGCACCTGACGGAGTGGCGCGAGTTCCGCGAGCTGGACCCGGCGGCGCTGGGCGAGGCCGCCGCACACCGGATCATTCTCGACGGCCGCAACGCGCTGGACAGCACGCTGTGGCGCGAGGCGGGCTGGACGTTCCGGGCGATGGGCCGGCCCCGCGCCTGACACGCCCTACCGGTCGAGTTCGCCGATCGTGGCCGTCGACGGGGCCCGGCGGAGCTGTGCCGCACGGGAGGCGAATTCGGCCTCACGCATCACACGTACCGCGTTCTCCCAGGTCAGCGCGGCGATATCGGACTCCGGCCAGTCCCGTTCCAGTAGCTCGGCGATCAGCTGCGGGTAGCGGGAGACGTCCGCGAGACCGTCGGCGTGCGTCGCCCCCGTGTCGTATCCGGCGCCGAGGCCGACGCAGTCCGGGCCTGCCACGTCCCGCACGTGGTCCAGATGGTCGGCGACCTCGCGCAGAGAGGCTGTCCCCTCGCGGGCCACCTGGTCCGCGGTGAAGCCGACCATGCAGAGGCCGTTGTTGGAACGCAGCATCCGCAGCACGTCGTCGGGGACGTTCGACGGATGGTCGGTGAGCGCGTGGGCCGCGGAGTGGGAGAAGATCACCGGCGCCTTCGCGACGGCGAATGCGCGGCGCATCGTGTCGGGCGAGGCTCCGGTGAGGTCGACGAGGATGCCGAGCCGGTTCATCTCGCGTACGACTTCCTGGCCGAAGCGGGTGAGTCCGCCCCCGCGGTCGGTCCAGCTGGTGCCGGTGAGGGTGACCGCCCGTACGCCGAGGGCGTGGTACGCACGAAGGGTGCCGAGCGAGTCGGCGAGGGCGTGGCCGGAGACGGGGCCGAGCAGCGCTGCGACGCGACCGCAGTTGCGGGCGTCGGCCATCTCCCCTGCTCCGTGGGCCGGGCGCAGGGCCTCAGGGTATGCGGCGACGAGGGCACGGACCTGGTCGATGCGGTCGAGGGTGGCGCTGACCGCCCGGTCGCCGGCGTGGTCCGCGGGAACCTGGAGGGACCAGAACTGGGCGCCGACGCGGCCGGCGCGCAGCCGGGGGACGTCGGTGTCCAGGGCCCGTTCGCCCAGTTCGAGGTCGCACCAGGGGATGGAGCGGACGGCGTGGGCGAGGCCGTTGTACCCGTCGACGACCGGGTGTGCGGCGAGGAGTGCGCGGGCGCGGGCCAGTGGGTCGGGTGGCGTCGGTGCGTCCGGGTGCGGAGCCGGTGAAAGCCTCGCGGGGGCCGATATCTGTGCGTATTCCGCGTCGAGCTGCCTGATCGCGGCGGCGGTGTCGGCGTGGTCCTGCAGGTCTGCCATGGGATGACTCCGTGACTCGGCGGCCGTACGGTCACCGTTTCACGTGCGGGCAGGGGGGTCGCGGCACGCTGCTGCGTTCGGGGGACGGGAGGGGGCGTCCTCCCGTCCCGGGGGACGTCAGGACGCCGGGGTGTCGAGTTCCTCGATCGTGGCGTGGGACGGGCCGCGTCGCGTCCGCAGGTCGCGGGCGACGGCCTCGGCGTCGCGCAGCACCCGTACCGCGTTGCGCCAGGTGAGCTTGGCGAGGTCGGCGGCGGACCAGCCGCGGCCCAGCAGTTCCGCGATCAGGTTCGGGTAGCCCGAGACGTCCTCCAGACCTGCGGGGAGGAACGCGGTGCCGTCGTAGTCGCCGCCGACACCGATGTGGTCGATCCCGGCGACCTCACGCATGTGGTCGAGATGGTCGGCGATCGTCGCCACGGTGGCCATCGGACGCGGGTGGGCGGCCTCGAACTCCGCGTGGATCTTCATGGCCTGCGCGGTGGTGTCGAGGTGGTGCAGACCGTGGTCGCGCATGTTCTGGTCCGCCGCGCGGGTCCATTCGACGGCTTCCGGGAGGACGAACTTCGGTACGAAGGTCGCCATGGCGATGCCGCCGTTGGCCGGGAGCTGCGCGAGAACGTCGTCGGGGATGTTGCGCGGGTGGTCGCAGACCGCCCGCGACGAGGAGTGCGAGAACATCACCGGCGCGGTGGAGGTGGCGAGCGCGTCGCGCATCGTCGTGGCCGCCACGTGGGAGAGGTCGACCAGCATGCCGGTGCGGTTCATCTCCCGTACCACCTCATGGCCGAACGGCGAGAGACCGCCGACGCCGGGCTCGTCCGTCGCCGAGTCCGCCCACGCGATGTTGTCGTTGTGGGTGAGCGTCATGTAGCGGACGCCGAGGGCGTGCAGGGCGCGCAGGGTGCCCAGCGAGTTGTTGATGGAGTGGCCGCCCTCGGCGCCCATCAGGGAGGCGATCCGGCCCTCGGCGCGGGCCGTCTCCATGTCGTCGGCGGTCAGGGCGCGCCGCAGGTCCGCGGGGTAGCGGTCCAGCAGCTCGGTGACCACGTCGATCTGTTCGAGGGTGGCGCTGACGGCGTGCTCGCCCGCCATGTCGGACCGTACGTAGACGGACCAGAACTGCGCGCCGACGCCACCGGCGCGCAGCCGACCGATGTCGGTGTGAAGGTGGGCGGACTGGTCGGTGGCGATGTCGCGGGCGTCCAGGTCGTACCCGACCTGTTCGCGAAGCGCCCAGGGCAGATCGTTGTGACCGTCGACGACCGGGTACTCGGCGAGGAGTTCCGCAGCCTGTGCGAGGTGGTCCCCGGAGTGGTCCGTGGTCCGGTCCGTGATCTGATCCGCCATGGTCGCCCGCTTCCGCTCGTTGTCCGCTGTGTCTACTTGCCGAAGCCGAAGGAGTCGCTGCCCTCGACCTTGCTGCGCAGCCGCTTGCCCTTCTCGGTCGCCTGGTCGTTCAGCTCCTGCTGGAACTCCCGCATGCGGGCCAGCAGCTCGCTGTCGTGGGCGGCGAGGATACGGGCGGCGAGCAGACCCGCGTTTCGCGCACCGCCGACCGACACGGTCGCGACGGGCACACCGGCCGGCATCTGCACGATGGACAGCAGGCTGTCCATGCCGTCCAGGTACTTCAGCGGAACCGGGACGCCGATGACGGGCAGCGGGGTGACCGACGCGAGCATGCCGGGCAGGTGGGCTGCGCCGCCCGCGCCCGCGATGATCGCCTTGAGGCCGCGGTCCGCGGCGTTCTCCCCGTACGCGATCATTTCGTGCGGCATGCGGTGGGCGGAGACGACGTCGACCTCGTACGGGATCTCGAACTCGTCGAGGGCCTTGGCCGCTGCTTCCATGACGGGCCAGTCGGAGTCCGAACCCATGACGATGCCGACGACCGGCGCGGCGGAGGCGGGGGAAGTCATTCGGTGATCGTTCCTCGCAGGTAGTCGGCCGCGTGCCGGGCGCGCTCACGCACATCCGCCAGGTCGTCGCCGTAGGTGTTGACGTGTCCGACCTTGCGGCCGGGCTTCACGTCCTTGCCGTACATGTGGATCTTGAGCTGGGGGTCGCGGGCCATGCAGTGCAGGTACGCCTGGTACATGTCCGGGTAGTCGCCGCCGAGGACGTTGCACATGACCGTCCAGGTGGCGCGCGGGCGCGGGTCGCCGAGCGGCAGGTCGAGAACGGCCCGGACGTGGTTGGCGAACTGGGAGGTGATCGCGCCGTCCTGGGTCCAGTGCCCGGAGTTGTGCGGGCGCATCGCGAGCTCGTTGACAAGAATGCGGCCATCACGGGTCTCGAAGAGTTCGACGGCGAGGTGGCCGACGACACCGAGCTCGGCGGCGATCCGCAGGGCCAGCTGCTGGGCCTCGCCGGCGAGCTGCTCGCTCAGCTCGGGGGCCGGGGCGATGACCGTGTCGCAGACGCCGTCGACCTGGATCGACTCGACGACCGGGTAGGCGACTGCCTGGCCGTGCGGCGAGCGGACGATGTTGGCCGCCAGCTCCCGTACGAAGTCGACCTTCTCCTCGGCGAGGACCGGGACACCCGCCCGGAACGGGTCGGCCGCGTCCGCCTCGGAGCGGACCACCCAGACGCCCTTGCCGTCGTAGCCGCCGCGGACCGTCTTGAGAATGACGGGGAACCCACCGACCTCGGCCGCGAACGCCGCGGCGTCCGCCGGGTCCGTCACGATGCGGTGGCGGGGGCAGGGCGCTCCGATCTCGTCGAGCTTCGCGCGCATCACCCCCTTGTCCTGGGCATGCACCAGCGCGTCGCGGCCGGGGCGTACCCGAATGCCGTCCGCCTCCAGGGCCCGCAGATGCTCGGTCGGGACGTGCTCGTGATCGAAGGTGAGCACATCACAACCGCGTGCGAAGGCGCGCAGCGTGTCCAGGTCGCGATAGTCGCCGATGACGACTTCGCTCACCACCTGGGCCGCCGAGTCCTGAGGGGTGTCGCTGAGGAGCTTGAATTTGATGCCGAGGGGGATGCCCGCCTCGTGGGTCATACGGGCGAGCTGACCGCCGCCGACCATGCCGACTACCGGGAACGTCACGCCTCCAGGGTATCGGGCGTCCCGGGGACCGCCGGACGATGCCCCCGGGGGACGGCGGCCGGAGACTCCGTGTCACAGGCTCGCCACGCCTCTGTGGATGCTCACAGGAATCTCCTAGGAGGCCTGGATAGCATGACCGGGTTGACCGAATCCATGGACGGGGCTGAGTCATCACCATGAACGAACGGGGCGTACTACGGACCCGGCTGGATGCGCTGGCCCGGGAGGTCGCCAAGTTCGGCGTGGTCGGTGCCATGGGTCTGCTGGTCAATGTGGCGGTGTCCAACCTGCTGTGGCACACCACGGACCTTCAAGTGGTGCGGGCCAGTCTGCTGGCCACGTTCGTCGCCATCCTCTTCAACTACGTGGGCTTCCGCTACTGGACGTACCGGGACCGTGACAAGACCGGGCGGACCCGGGAACTGACGCTGTTCCTGCTGTTCAGCGCGGTGGGTGCGGCGATCGAGAACGGTGTGCTGTACACGGCGACGTACGGGTTCGGGTGGGACGGCCCGATCCAGAGCAACGTCTTCAAGATCCTGGGAATCGGGATCGCGACGCTGTTCCGGTTCTGGTCCTACCGGAGCTGGGTGTTCAAGGCGCTGCCTGTCGCAGACGGCGTAGCCGTGGTGGCACAGGGGCGCGGGGCCGCGGAGCGGGTGCCGGCGGAGCCCGTACGACGTTGAGGCACCGGGGTGTCCGATTGCCGCTTCGCCCCCGGTCTCCCCTCGGCGGGCTCGATTCAGCGGACCGGTCGTTCCGGTTCCTCGCGGTTCCGGGCCACCCGGCTCAGGAACAGGGCGAAGACCGCCGGTTGCTGCTGGAGCAGTTCCAGGCGACCGCCGTCCGCCTCGGCCAGGTCGCGGGCGACCGCGAGGCCGATTCCCGTCGAGTTGCGGCCGCTGATGGTCCTCTCGAAGATCCTGGCGCCCAGATCGGGCGGGACGCCGGGGCCCTCGTCCGTCACCTCGATGACCGCCTGGTTGCCGGTGACCCGGGTGCGCAGGGCCACCGTGCCACCGCCGTGCATCAGTGAGTTCTCGATCAGTGCGGCCAGCACCTGGGCGACCGCGCCCGGCGTGCCGACGGCCCGCAGGCCCTGTTTGCCGGAGCGGACGATGGCGCGGCCCTCGCCGCGGTAGGCCGGGCGCCACTCCTCGATCTGCTGCTTGACCACCTCGTCGAGGTCGAAGACGACCGCCGAGCCGGTGCGCGGGTCGCGGGCGTTGGTCAGCAGCCGCTCCACCACGTCGGTGAGGCGCTCGACCTGGGTGAGGGCGATGTTCGCCTCCTCCTTCACCGTGTCCGGGTCGTCGGTGACGGAGATCTCCTCGATCCGCATGGAGAGCGCGGTCAGCGGCGTGCGGAGCTGGTGGGAGGCATCGGCTGCGAGCCGGCGTTCCGCGGTCAGCATCCGGGCGATCCGTTCGGCGGAGGAGTCCAGGACGTCCGCGACCCGGTCCAGCTCCGGCACCCCGTACCGCTTGTGGCGCGGCCGCGGGTCACCGGAGCCCAGGCGTTCCGCGGTCTCGGCGAGGTCGGTGAGCGGCGAGGTCAGTTTGTTGGCCTGACGTACGGCGAGGAGCACCGCGGAGACGATCGCGAGCAGCGCCACCGCACCGATGATCATGAGCGTGCGCCCGACCTCACGGGTGACGGCGGAGCGGGACTCCTCGACGGTGACCTTCTCGCCCTGCTCCCCCTTCGCCGTACTTCTGATCACACTGCCGGTGGGACGCGTGCCCACTGCGATGGGCGTGCGGCCGGGGATCTCGACCAGGGCGTACCGGTTGTGGGCGACCTGTTCGGCCAGCACCCGGGGATTGATCCGTTCCGCCCCGAGGAGCCGGCTCTCGACCACGCTGATCAGCCGCAGCGCCTCGGAGTCGACACTCTCCTGGGCGCTGTGGCTGATGGTGCGGGTCTCGACGATGACGAGGGAGACGCCGAACACGGCGATCACCACGAGCACCACGGCGAGCGTGGAGTTGATCAGTCGGCGGCGCATGACTGCTTCTGTATGTCAGCTCTTCTCGAACCGGAAGCCGACGCCCCGGACGGTCGCGATGTAGCGAGGGTTGGCTGCGTCGTCGCCGAGCTTCTTGCGGAGCCAGGAGATGTGCATGTCGAGCGTCTTCGTGGACGACCACCAGGTGGTGTCCCAGACCTCGCGCATCAACTGGTCGCGGGTGACGACCCGGCCGGCGTCGCGAACCAGGACCCGCAGCAGGTCGAACTCCTTCGCGGTGAGCTGGAGCTCCTCGTCGCCCATCCAGGCCCGGTGCGATTCGACGTCGATCCGCACCCCGTGCGTGGCGGGCTGCGGGGCCGGGTCGGTGGCGCCGCGCCGGAGCAGCGCCCGGACCCGGGCGAGAAGTTCGGCCAGGCGGAACGGCTTGGTGACGTAGTCGTCGGCTCCGGCGTCCAGGCCGACGACGGTGTCCACCTCGTCGGCGCGGGCGGTGAGCACCAGGACCGGCACGGTGTGGCCCTCGGCTCGGAGCCGTCGGGCTACTTCGAGGCCGTCCATCCCGGGCAGGCCCAGGTCGAGCACGACCAGGTCGATGCCGCCCTGGAGGCCGGCGTCGAGAGCGGTCGGACCGTCTTCGCGGACCTCGACCTCGTAACCCTCCCGACGCAGGGCGCGAGCCAGCGGCTCCGAGATGGAAGCGTCGTCCTCGGCGAGCAGTACACGGGTCATGGAGTGATGGTAGTCCGCATGGGGCGGCCACCGGGAGGTGATCCACAAGGCCTGTAGGTCTGCATCCCAATTCGGAGAGCCGCCTTGGAATATGCGATTTGGTTGCACATGAACCTGTGATCCATGTCTCAAGTCCTTCCATATCGACCACCGTGGTGTCGTATGGTGACTCAACGCCTGTTGCACTACTCAAAGACCTTTGGGCAGCTTTAAGCGCCAAGGGTCTCTTTTGTGCACGGGCTGGTACCCACCAGCCCTGACTTCAGTGAATGACCTGTGGCCGGGCCCGGAGCGCAAGGATGTGCGCCGGGCGTGGATCCCGATGCAGCTGGTCCCCCGACTCCGGTACCCGCTCCGTACACCGTGCGGAGTCCGGAGCACATCCCTTCCAGGCGTGAGGGATGGGGCATGTGACGCGTCGGTGCCGGCCTCCCCCCACCGGGCGCGTCACGCTCACAAGGCGTCGCGTCCCGAGCGAGCAAGGATCGACCATGGCGTCCAGCCTGACGAAGGACTCCGCCGGCACGGCTGGTTCCGAGAAGACCTTCTTCGGCCACCCCCGCGGCCTGGCCACTCTCTTCATGACCGAGATGTGGGAGCGCTTCAGCTACTACGGCATGAGGGCCCTGCTTCCCCTCTACCTGATCGCTCCCGACGGGCTTCACATGAACCCCGCCACGGCCACGGCGATCTACTCGGTCTACGTGTCGCTGGTGTACCTGCTCGCGATGCCCGGCGGCTGGTTCGGCGACCGTGTCTGGGGCCCCCGCAAGACGGTCGCCGTCGCCGGCACGGTCATCATGATCGGCCACCTGGCGCTGGCGCTGCCCTTGCAGGGCACCTTCTTCGCCGGCCTCGGACTCGTCGCCATCGGTTCCGGTCTGCTGAAGTCCAACATCTCCACGATGGTCGGCCACCTCTACGACGGACCGGACGACCCGCGCCGCGACGGTGGCTTCACCGTCTTCTACATGGGTATCAACGTGGGCGCCTTCGCCGCCCCGCTGGTCATCGGCACCATCGGTGAGAGCGTCAACTGGCACCTGGGCTTCGCGCTCGCCGCGGTCGGCATGGGGCTGGGCCTCACCCAGTACCTGCTCGGCACCCGCCACCTGAACGAGCGCAGCCTCGTCGTCCCGAAGCCGCTGTCGGCCGCCGAGCGCGCCAGCACGCTGCGCAAGGGCATGATCTGGCTGGCCGTCGCGGCCGTCTTCTACATCGTGACGGTTGTCACCGGCGTCTACACGCTCAACTGGATCCTGGTCCCGATCACCGTCGCGGGTCTGATCATTCCGGTGATGGTCCTGACGCGCATCAAGCGCGACAAGGAGCTCAGCGCCGCCGAGCAGTCGAAGATGTCCGGCTACATCTGGTTCTTCGTCGCCGCCGCCATGTTCTGGATGATCTACGACCAGGGCGGTTCGACCCTGGCGATCTTCGCCGACACCTCGGCCGACAACAGCATCCTCGGGTGGGACTTCCCGGTCTCCTGGTACCAGTCGGTCAACCCGGTCCTGATCATGGCGCTGGCCCCGGTCTTCGCCGCCTTCTGGCTGGCGCTGAACCGGCGTGGCAAGGAGCCGAGCACGATCGTGAAGTTCAGCTCCGGTCTGGTGCTGGTCGGCGCGTCGTTCTTCCTCTTCCTGATGCCGCTGACGATCGCCACGGACGGTCACAAGGCCGCCGCGATGTGGCTGGTCGCGATCTACTTCGTGCAGACCGTCGCCGAACTGACGCTGTCCCCGGTCGGTCTCTCCGTCACCACGAAGATGGCCCCGGCCAAGTACGCGAGCCAGATGATGGGTGTCTGGTTCCTGGCCGTCACCGCCGGTGACTGCACCACGGGTCTGCTCTCCATCGCGGGTGTCGGCCTGAACGGCACCGGTATCGTCGCTCTGCAGGCCGCCCTCGCGGCAGCCGCGGGTGTCGCGATCTTCATGTACCGCAACAAGGTCAAGCAGCTCATGGGCGACGTGCACTGAGGCACTGAAGCACTGAAGGGCCGCTGCACCGGATCGCCGGTGCAGCGGCCCTTCGCGTTCCCGGCGGCTCAGCTCACCGGGTGCCGCGCAGCCTGCGCCACGGGGTGAACGTGAACACGGCGCCGCCCAGCAGGATCGCCGTACCGGCGACCAGGCCGAGTGCGCGCAGGGTGCCGTTGTCCTCGGTCCCGGTCTCGGCCAGTCCGCCTCCGGAGTCCGTGCCGCCGCCGGCCGTGGCGCCGCCCGTGCCCGAGCCGCCCACGGCCCCGCCGGGCTGGGACGAGGTGTCCAGCTCCAGGGAGACCGCGACACCGGCGGGCGGGGTGCAGGTCGTCGTCGTGCCGAGCGCCTTCACGGTCAGCACGCCCGGGCTGAGGGTGGACCTACCGCTCGCGCCCGGCTTGTACGTACCCGTGAGATCGGGGATCCCGATCGGTTCGCCGGACCTGATGGGCTCCTTGTTGGCGGGGCCCTCGACATGGACCGTGCCCTTGTCTGCTCCGCCGAGCCTGACCTCCATGGAGGGCTTCACCGAATCGGCCGGAATGTCGGCGGGGCTGTCCATGACCGACTTGCTGAACTTCACCGTGAGGTCGAAGCTGCCGCCGTTCTTCTTCGCGTCGATCTTCACCGGGGAGGTGGCGTTCTTGTCACCGATCGGGGTCTTGCAGGCGTACGCGACAGACACCTCCTTGCCCTCGAAGTCGGTCTGACCACCGCCGCCGCTCGACCCGGCGGTGGTGCCGCCGGAGTCAGCGCCTCCGGTGTCCGTTCCGCCGGCCGTCGTGCCCGCCGTCGTTCCCCCCGCCGCCGTCGTGCCGCCCGCAGTCGTGCCGCCCGCCGCAGTGGAGCCGGTGGTCGTGCCACCCGCTGTCGTGCCCGTGGTCGTACCACCCGCTGTCGTACCGCCGCCGTCCGTGACCTTGATCGTCGCGCCCGGCTGAACGGTCTCCTTCGGGGAGCACTTGGTGTCGGTGGAGACCGGCTTCGACACGTTGATGTTGTACGCGCCCGGTGTCAGCGTGATCTCACCGGCCTTCTCCAGCTTCAGCGTGCCCTTCATGTCGGGCAGCACCATGGCGCTGTTCCTGGGGATCGGCGGGTTCTGCCGTGGCCCTTCCATCTGCAGCGTTCCCGTGGCCGCACCGCCGACCTCGATGGTGCCGGTCGGCTTGACCGTGTCCTTCTCCAGGTCCAGGACGTCGGGGTTCCTGGAAGCGGCCTGGACCGTCTTCCACACCACCTCGACGCTGTCCCCGACCTTTGCCTCGGCAGGTGCGGTCAGCTGCACCTCGGTCGTGCCCTGCACAGGAGGCAGTCCGGAGATGGACGGCGGTATGCACTCCGTCTTGTACGAGACGTCGGCAGCCAGGGCTGGGCTCGCGGCCAGCAGGATCCCCGCGCCGCCGAGCATCAGCGCGACTCCGGCCGCGCTCATCCTCCGTTGCGTGCTCACGAATGTCCCTTCGTCGTGGGTCTGTTCTCTGACGGTGCGGAATCCGGTGTGAACCACGGCAGCGCGGCCGTGGTGGTCGCGCCCGGGGCGGGCCCTGCCACGGACGCTGTCGAGGGGGGCGCCGGGGTGCGCGGTCCCCGGCGCAGACCCGGGAGCTTCGCCGTCACGCCCGCCGGCAGCGGATGGCGGTGACGACCGGCGCGGGCCGGGGTGTACGCGGCGCGGGGCCGCACCTTGTCGACGATCGCCATGCCGATACGGAACACCGCGGCCGGTACGACGACGCAGAGCAGGATCCAGAAGAGCGTGACGCCCCAGGGGCGACCCACCCCCCACGGCTGTTCGGCCAGTGTTTTCGTCCCGTACCGCAGGGAGATCCGGTAGTCGCCGTGGGCGCCCGCCGTGAGTTCGACCGGCAGTCCGATCTGTGCCTTGCGGCCGGGCGCGATGGTGCCGCGCCACTGCCGCTCCTCCCACTGCGGGGCGAAGACGCCGTGCGCGGTGCCGACCCGGAAGACCGGGTCCTTGACCGGCGCCGAGCCGAGGTTGCCCACGGTGAAGACGAGTTGCCGGGAGGGCGGGGCGCCGAACCAGGTGAGGATTCCGCTGTCGCCCTCCAGCCGGGTGGTGGCGAGCACCGCGAGCTTTCCGCCGTCCGTCTGTTCCGGCAGTGGGGCGACGGGATGTCCGGCGACGACGAACCCGGCGTCGGCGGCTGCCTGTTCCCCGGTGACCGTCGCGACATGCACCACGCAGGGGCACGGCTTGGGCGGTTCGGAGACCGGCATCTTCTTGCTGAAGGCGCCCTTGGCGTCGGTGGTGACGGCGCGTCCGTCGGCGTTGGCACAGGAGTTGGTGCCGCCGATGACGCCCGTGGCGGGCGCGGACTGTCCGCAGATCAGCATCATCAGCAGGGTGTTCGGCCGCCATCCGGTGCCCTTGACGGTAATGTCGCCGCCCTTGCCCGCCTGCTTCCCGGAGAGGGTGACCGCGGGCTTTTCGTCCGCCGCGCGGGCGCCGGGCGCGGGCAGGAGCAGCAAGGTGGGCAGCAGCGCGACGAGCAACGCGGCGGCCCACTGGTGGCTGCCGCGCCGGAGGGACGCCGGTCCGGTCTGTCGTCTCACGATTCCGCTCCCGCCTTCACCAAGTGCCCTCTCTCTGCCGGGGTTCGAGCTGCGTCGCCATGGTCCGGGCCGCCGTCGCCCGGTGGCCGGCGGTGGCTGCGCCGGAACCGGTACGCGTACGCGCCTGCGGCGGCCGGGACCAGCAGGGCGCCGCCGGTCACCGGCGCCCAGGGGACGAAGACCGCCGGGGCGGTCGCCTCGCTGTGCGCTCCGCCCGCGGCGGTGACGCGGAGCCGGACGGTGGTGGAATCGAGGGCGGGGGCGTCCCGCCACGGTTCGGTGAGTCTCACCCGCTGTCCGGGCAGCAGGTCCACCGGCAGATTGCGTGCCTCGCGCCGGAGCAGGGTGCCGAAGACCCCGTCCGCGCTGACGGCGAGGCGTGGGGCGAGGGCCGCGTTGCCCCGGTTGACCAGGGTGTAGTGGATGGCCCGCCCGGACACGCTGACCTCCTCGACGGTCAGCGCGGTCAGCGTGGGCCCGCTGACCCGCAGATGGACGCGTACGGCCACCGAGCGCCCGGAGCTCTCGGCGACGATCGCCCCCGGGTGGTCGCCTGGTGACGCACCTGCCGGGACGGTGACGGAGAACGGCACTTCGGCGCGGGTACGGGCGGGCACGGTCACCCGGTCCGCGGCGAGCCGCAGCCAGGCGCCGGTCCCGGTGGAGACCTTCGTTCCGCGTACGGCGACGTCACCGCCCTCGGCGTTGTACGCGTCCGCCCCGCGCAGTCGCACGGTGACCGGGGCGGTGCCCGGGTTGGTGACGGAGAGCCGGTCCTGCAGCACAGTGCCGGGCAGTCCCTCCAGATAGAAGTACGGTCTGCCGCCGTCCTCGCCGCTCCGGGTCCCACCGCCCGCCGCGGGCCGCGCCGTCCAGTCCGCGCCGCTCCGGCCGGCGGCAGTCGCCGGGGTCGCGGAGAAGGCGCAGGCGAAAGCGCACAGCAGCGCTGCGAGAACGGCTCGGGCGGCGTGACCGGTCGACGGTGGCATAGCGGCAGGCTCCCTGGTGCGTACAGAACGGGCGTGTACGTACGGACGGCGCGCGGCGGCTCCGTGGAGCTCAGCCCGCGGCCCGCTGTCCGCGCCGGGTCAGCCACAGCACCCCGGCCGCCCCGGTCAGCAGTACCGTGCCGCCGAGCGTCCCGAGCGCCATCGCCGAGTCGAGCGGTCCGGTCTTCGGCAGGGTGGTCTCCGGGGTGTCCTTCGAGCCGCCCGCCGCCGTCACATCGAGTTCGAGCGACGGCTTCGGACTGTTGCCCGGGGTGCAGGTCGTGGTCGTACCGAGCGCCTTGATGGTGAGCACTCCAGCGGTGAAGCCGACCTTGCCGCTCTTCTTCGGGGTGTACGTACCCGACAGGTCACTGATCTTGATCGGGGTGTTCGCGGGGATCGCCTCGGCGTTCGCCGGTCCCGAGACCTGGACCTGACCCGATTCGGCGCCGCTCAGCCGGATGACCGCGCTGGGCTTCATGGCGCCCTTGCCCAGCTCGACGGGGCTGGACGAGACGCCCTTCTGGAAGGACATCGTGAGCGTGTAACTGCTCCCGCTCTTCACGCCCTTGATGTCGATGGGCGACACCGCGCTCTTGGCGCCGATCGGCGTCTTGCAGGTGTAGCCGACGTCCACGACCGTGGCGTGGGCGGCGGGCGCGGCCAGCAGCACCACCGAGCCGGCCAGCGCGGACGCCAGTGCGAGAGCTGTTCGCTTCGGGTACAGCACCTCAGTTCCCCTCATGCCGGAAGTCGCCGCGCGCCGCAACACTCCGACGCAAGTTACTGACGACACATCAGATCGGGCGCTCAAGGTACGCCTGGGGCCGTATGGAGGGAAGACAAAGAGCGCGCCGATCCGGCGCGCTCTTCGAGGGCAAGGGGGAGGGCCGCACGGCCCGACGGTTCGGTGGTGACTACGCGGGAGCGGCCAGCTCCGCCCATACGGTCTTGCCGGGCTCACCCGGCACCCGCTGGACACCCCAGTCCAGACAGAGCCGCTGCACGATGAACATGCCATGTCCGCCGGGCCGGCCCGCCCGGTGCGGGGTGCGCGGCGCGGGCTGTCCCGCACCACCGTCGACGACCTCCACCCGCAGCACCTTGGAGGTGCAGGCGATACGAAGCTCCTCGGGCCCTTCCGCGTGCAGGCAGGCATTCGTCACCAGTTCGGAGACGACCAGCAGGACGTCCTCGGCGGCTGCGCGGCGGTCGGCGCTCGACGCGGGGAGCCAGCCCCAGTCGTGGAGTGCCTGACGGGCGAAATCGCGGGCTGTCGGCACGATGCCGCTGACCTGCCGCAGGGGCAGCGTGCGCCACCGCCGGCCGACGGGCCCGGGGGAGGCTGCGTCGGCGCCGTCGCCCGCGCCCTCCGACTCCCGGCCGAGGTCGCCCGGCGGTTGCTGCCGGGTGGTGCTCATCAGCGCTTCACCTCACCGATTCACCATGTCGCCATTGAACAGTTACAGATACAGATACGGGCGCAGCCGCCGATACGGATACCGGCCGCATACAGAGTGTGCGGGCCACCCGGGTCACAGGAGGTTCGCCGGGATGTCTCCTGCCCGGCCGTATCGTGACAACACCCGCTTCGCCCGTGCGGAATGCGTGACGCAGGCGACACCCGGGACGGGTGAGGCCGCGCTCCGGGCCACGATCAGGTGTCCAGCGCCGATTCGAGGGAGTCGTGGACGGTGAAGACCGCCTCGGCCCCGGTGATCTCGAAGACCCTGGCCACCATCGGCAGCATTCCGGCCAAATGGACCCCTCCCCCGGCCGCCTCCGCCTTGAGGCGGGCACCGAGCAGCACATTGAGCCCGGTGGAATCACAGAATTCGAGTCGCGAACAGTCGATCACCAGGCGGGCCCGTCCTTGTTCGACCGCGCTCTCCAGGGGTTCGCGGAGCAGGTCGGCGGTGTGGTGATCCAACTCACCCACCGGCGTCACTACTTCACTGCGCCCCTCGGTCCGGACCTCGACCTGGAGTCGACCCCGGTTCGCACTGCCGACCGTCTGGCGGTCCATGCCCGTCCCTCTTCGCCGTTCGTCACTGCCTGCGTCACCGTGCGCGTCACCTCTGCGACGGCGCGTGCGGTTGCGTGTGTAGCTGTCGCTGACGTTCACAAAACACTACGCGTTCCGCAGGACGCACGGTAGCCGAAGACCTCAACAAACCGGACATATGGCCACAATTGGTGGTTGTATCCGCACGTCAGGACCGGGTAAGGGTAGAGGGACACCCGAAACACGACCGGCTTTGGAGGCGCCGCTTCACCGCAGGAACACGCATGGCATCGGCAGCCATATGCCGAGAACGATGGAGGAGACCATGTCACCCCGGCTCGACGGACCACGTACCCACGTCGCGACGTCAGCATGTCCTCAGGGACTGACCGAATCAGACTCCCTTGCCGCGGTCGCCGTACCCGCTCCGCGCCGCAGCACCAGCAGCACCAGCAACATCAGCACCGCCAAGGGCAGCGACGGTCTCGAAGGACTTCCCGAGATCCCGCCGTACGACGAAGTGGGCGCAACGGACGCCAGAGCGCTGTCGAAGACACTCTTCGCGCGGCTCGAATCCCTCGAAGAGGGCACCCACGAGTACGCGTACGTACGCAACACACTCGTCGAACTGAACCTGGCCCTGGTCAAGTTCGCCGCCTCACGGTTCCGCTCCCGCAGCGAACCGATGGAGGACATCATCCAGGTCGGCACCATCGGCCTGATCAAGGCCATCGACCGGTTCGAACTGAGCCGGGGCGTCGAGTTCCCGACCTTCGCGATGCCGACCGTCATCGGCGAAATCAAGCGATTCTTCCGCGACACCAGTTGGTCCGTGCGCGTCCCGCGCCGGCTGCAGGAGCTGCGGCTGGACCTGGCCAAGGCGGGCGACGAACTCGCCCAGCAGCTCGACCGCGCGCCTACCGTGGGCGAACTCGCCGAGCGCCTCGGACTCACCGGCGACGAGGTCGTCGAAGGCATGGCCGCGAGCAACGCTTACACCGCGAGCTCGCTCGACGCCAAGGCCGAGGAGGACGAGAGCGAGAGCGCGCTGGCGCACCGGATCGGCTACGAGGACCACGGACTCGAAGGCATCGAGTACGTCGAGTCCCTGAAGCCGCTGATCGCCTCGCTGCCCGGTCGCGACCGGAAGATCCTCTCGCTCCGCTTCGTCGCCAATATGACGCAGTCGGAGATCGGCGACGAGCTCGGCATCTCCCAGATGCATGTCTCGCGGCTGCTCTCCCGGACGCTGGTCAAGCTCAGGAAGGGCCTGACAGTGGAGGAATGATCCCGGCCTCAGAGGCCGCCCCACCTGTGTGCGCGGCCTCTTGCCCGTGCCCCGCGGGACCACGTGCGGAAGGACCTGTCCCGACAAAGGGCAGGTCCTTCCGCATGGTTGACGGGTGCTCGGTGCAGGGCGCGGGCGGGGAGAGCGCCGTTCGGAGGGGCGAGGCCGGAGATATCGCTCAGAGGGCGCGCTCGCCGCGCTGCCGGACCGCCTGGACCAGGGGGACGCCCGGCCGGTAGGCAAGGTGGACATGGCTGGGGGCGTCGAGGAGGACCAGGTCGGCGCGGGCGCCCGGGGAGATGCGGCCGATGTCCGTGCGGCGCAGGGCCGCCGCGCCACCCGCGGTGGCGGACCAGAGAGCCTCGTCCGGAGTCATGCCCATGTCGCGTACGGCCAGGGCGATGCAGAAGGGCATGGACGAGGTGAACGACGAGCCCGGGTTGCAGTCCGTGGACAGCGCGACGGTGGCGCCCGCGTCGAGGAGGCGGCGGGCGTCTGGCCAGTTCGCGCGGGTGGAGAACTCGGCGCCGGGGAGGAGTGTGGCGACGGTGTTGCCCTGGGCGAGGGCGTCGACGTCCGCGTCGGTGAGGTGCGTGCAGTGGTCGGCGGAGGCGGGGGGGGGGGCGGGCGGGGCGCGGGGCGGGGGGGGGGCGGGGGGGGGGGGGGGGGTGGCCCCCCGTGGGGGGGGCCGGGCCAAAACAACCCCGACCTCGCGACC
>NZ_JBITER010000037.1:0-58593 GCF_044455345.1 Streptomyces sp. NPDC051286
CAGCGGCCACCCCACGCCCGAATCCGCAGCTCAACCCCGACACGGCCTGCACAACCCCGAAACGATCACACCGGAATCAAGCCGGTGGATCCGGGCTGAGTAGGGCCAGGAGCGGCGTGGGCGAAGACTTGCGAGACCAGGAGGAGGGTGGGGATGTCACGAAATCCGAGGTTCTGGCACAGGTTCCGTTTGCGCCCTGAGGCACTGTTGGTTCGAGTGGAGGTGGAAGACCTGCACCAACCCGCTGTCGCAGCAGTGGGGTTGGTGCTAGGGGCAGCCTGATCCGGGTGATGCCGGGGAGGGCGAGAGCGGCCCTGACAAAGCCGGGACGTGTCCCGTACTGCCAGATGGGGCGGGTCCGGCAAGCATGATGGAGAGGAGTACGCGAGGAACCGGCGTTTACGTCTCTTAAAGTGCCACCGGCTCGAACCTGGCGGATCTGGGGAGGGCCGGGGTACTGGAGATGTCGACCGTTCGTCGATCAGCTGCAGCAGGTCGAGGAACTCCAGAGTATTTTCCACTCCGGCTGGCTATCACCGTGCTCCGGCGACCGGACAGCGATTTTCATGGCCGACGCGGCCGGCGCGCGGCCGGGCTGCGCGCCCTCGAAAGACTCGGTGTCCTCACTCTGAAACGACCACTAGGGCGTGTTTCGAAAGGAGCGTCGTCCGCCCGTAGGGCGGGCCTGGCGGCGTCTGGTGCGTGCGGTCGCAAGGCGGACGGTCACCCCGATACTGGGCGTATCGGGGTGAGCCCGACAACGCAGCGAGCGTGCGTGCCAGACGCCGCCAGGCAGGCGGGACTTTCGAAACACGCCCCAGGGCCGGTCCCGTAACGGCGTACGTCCCCGGAACAACGGCGCTCCGGGGACGTACGCGCCTGTGGCGTGCCGGCACTCGTCAGTGGTGGTTCGGCGCGGGGTAGGCCTTGGGCAGACGCATGCCGCGTTCGGCCATGATCTCCCGTACGTGGTTGGGGTAGTTGGTGATGATGCCGTCGACGCCCATGTCCATCAGCGCCTCGACCGTGGCGTTGTCGTCACAGGTCCACGGGATGACCTTCAGGCCTCGGGCGTGGGCCTCGGAGATCATCTTCTCGTCGGGGTAGAAGCGGAAACTCGGGTCCGCCACGGTGCCGTTCTGCGGGAAGCCGTAATTGGGGGAAAGCGCCGTGACACCTGGGACGGCGGAGGCAGCCTTGACGAAGTCGCCGTCGTAGTCGTCGACGTCGATGCCGCCCAGCCACGGGGAGGCGCCGGGCTTGCCGACCTGAAGGAAGTCGTAGTTGGTCAGTGCCACCAGCGGGTAGGACGGCGCGAGCTTGTGCATCTCCTTCAGCGCGCCCCAGTCGAAGGACTGGATGGTGACCTGCCGCTCGATCCCCGAGCGGTGGATCTCCTCGTGGACGCGGCGGACGAACAGCTCGCGCGGTGCGGTCTGCTCCGGCGCGCCCGCCTCGACCTTGGTCTCGATGTTGAGCTTGACCTGCTTGGCGTCGTAACTCTTGACCAGGTTGAGGACGTCCTTGAGCTCCACCATCCGGAAGCCCTTGACCTGCTCCTGCTCGGGGAAGCCGGGCAGTTGCTGGTAGCCGCAGTCCATTGCCTTGATCTGAGCCAGCGTCAGGTCCTTGATGTACTTCCCGACGTACGGGTACATCGGGTCGCCCGGCGTCACCGGCCCGGTGTCCTTGCACTTCTGGGCGCTGATCTGCCGGTCGTGGTTGACGACGACCTTCTGGTCCTTGGTGATATGGGTGTCCAGCTCCAGGGTGGTCACTCCGAGGCGAAGGGCCTTGCCGAAGCCCTCCAGGGACTCCTCGGTGGTCATGCCGATGCCACCGCGGTGGGCCTGGAGGTCGAAATGGCTCTGCTGGGGCGGGACGTGGCCGTTGTGAGCCGTGGCCGCCTGGGCCGTCGCGGGGACCACGAGCGCGGGTACGACGGCCAGCGCGGCAACTGCATGCCGGAGGGACATGTGAACCTCATGTACGTCGGACGAACTGGACCCTGCGACGCTAGGCCGCAGTTGCAGCCCATACGAAGCCCGGACGTTAGGACATCGTGAACGCCCGGGAACCGTTGTTCACCGGGGCACCGGAGCGAATCGCCCGGCCGCACGGGAGGTGGCCCACGCCCGTCGAGGCCGCTGCCCGAGTGGCGGCAACTGACCCACGCCAGGCTGTCGGCGACCTGACGGAAGTCCTCATTCATGTAGCCGTCAACGCAGAGGGTGGTGCCCGTGATCCACGGCGCAGTCCCCGCGGTACACAGCTCTAGCCGCCCGGACCCGGCGCCCTGGTGCCCGCCCCGGCCTTGCGCCGATATCACGGCAGAGCAGACGGGTTCGAGTTCACCTTCGCAATGAATGTACTCACCAACCATGTGCTCGCCCGCGTACAGCAGTGGCGCGGCATCGCCACCCGCCACGAATACGCCCCGACCACCACCGCACGGCCGCCGTCGGAGGAAAGGGCACGAAACATCCTCAGTGGTCCCATACGCGCAGATGGGTGATTTCGACTACCCTCAAAAGGTGTGCAGAGAGCCGCCTGAGCACGAACTCTGGACAGCGAGGCCAGGACATGACCAAACCGCCGAAGCCATCGCAGCCCCCACACTGCGAGGGGGGCGTGCAGGCACAAGGCAGGCGGCAGAGCGCGATCTGCGCGCCCGCGAGCAGGGGCACGACGACCTCGATCCGAAGCCGCAGGCCTCGACTGCCCGTCAGCAGTACACGCAGGGCCGTAGCAGCGTGCAGGAGCACTCCGTGAACCGTCCGGAGAGGCGGTCGGTGAGGCGTGCCAGCTGGTGTGTCGATGCCTCGATGGTTGAGGACCACCAGCCGCTCGCGAACTGCAGGCCCGGCCCGCCCAGGCGCTGCCTGATCCGGCCGTTGAGGACCTGTCGAAGCCCCGTCCGTCGGCTGACCGTCCGGCAGCATCACCGCGCACAGAGAAGGTGTTCCACCATGGAGCGAGGAAGCAACCAGGTCAGCCCGCACAAGGACGATGCGAGGAAGCATGAACTGCAGGGCTATCTGAGGTCCGGCCACCCCACCCATGCCGAGGAGACCTACGATCCCGAGCCGGCAGCCGACGACGACGTGCGAGTGGACCCGGGTGGCCCCGTCCCCCCACCAGGCAAAGAAAGGGACCGGATACGCGCCGAGAAGGCGGCCGAAACTCTGCGGTCCGATCTGGCGCGCCACCTGAATCGCACGGCCTTCCCGGGTGACCGTTCGTCACTCGTGCAGACCTTGTCGAAGGAGCACGCCCCGGACACTCTGGTCGATGCGGTGCGTGAACTGCCCGGGGGTGAGCGCTACAAGAACGCGGGGCAGATCGTGCGCGCGCTGGGCCACCGGCCCCACGCCTGACAACAGGGAATCGTCGCATCGTTGGCCCTGTGCACGCATCGATGGGCCGCCTCCATCCTCCAGCGGCGGGAACGGGCCTTCGCGGACGAGCGGGCAGACAGACCACGGCCCCTGGACACGGTGGTCCTGTACGCCCGGTCCGGACGGGTCGCACTGCGACCCAATGCCGCGTCATCCGTACTACCGGCGGGTTGCCTCGCCGCGCGGCACCCGGCCTCGTACAAGGCGCCCTGCTCCAGCATCCCGCACTGGGGGGCGGGCGCTGTACGGGGCGTCCGTGCATCGGGAGACGGGCGGTCGGGGCGGAACGGTCTCAGTGCGCTCCTGGGCGGCGTGCCTCCCTGCGGCGTGAATGGAGACGCGCGCCGGGCCCGGGCAGAACGGCGCACCGGGGGCCAGCGGCAGAACCGATACTTCTACTTCGCCTCACGAGTGGTCGAGGTCAGTGCCCCGTCCGCTTCCGGACCTGGTCGGCTGTCTTGTGGGCGATCTCCTGCGCCTTCCCGCGCAGTTGCTCGCCCAAACCGTGCCTCTGCGCGGATTTGTCGCCGATTGCCTTGCCAAGGGTCTCCTTCATCTTGCCCTTGACCTGTTTCGCCTTCGCCGTGCCCTTGGTCATCAGAATCCCTGTCCTTCCGAGCGTTCGGCAGGGGTGTCGTAAGCGGGGCTGTCATCCCACCCTGCCTCCACCATCGACGTGCTGCAAACCGGCTCCTTCGGGGCGGGCCCGTCGTCCGGCACGCACGGTCCCCATGAGCCGACCCACGCTCACCCCGGCCTTTGTCCTGACCCGTGAAGGCGCCTTCCTCAACCAGGTCCGTCCGCTGCAGACGACGCCGTGGGCTGACGATGACGGCGGAACGGACCAACCTCGCACTGCTGCTGGGCGTTCTCATCACTACCGCAGGGCTGTTCGCGAGCGCTGATCCTTATGCTGACACCCCACACACGCGCCCCGGGACCACGCCCGGCCAGAGGACATCGCGGCCCGTCGAGGCCGTGCGCGCAGGTGATCTCGGAAGGGGCCACGCCTGACGCGCACCGTCCCGGCGCTGCGGTCGCAGCTGCAGAGAACCGAGCCGTCGCTTACCTGACATGTACGGCAATGGCCCGTGCGCACTCCATCGACTCGGCATGTGTGGTGTCCACCTCCAGGTCGTAGACCATGCCCCGGTGGACCACATCGGCCTGGGACATGGCCATCCCGGCGACCCGATCCCCTCGTGCGATCTCACGGCCTGCGGCAATCGCACCGTCGCACCGGACGCCGACCCACAGCACCTGCAGTTCGCCCAGAGCCTTCTGCCATCGCTGCTGTGAGTCCGCGCCGCCGAGGAAGACCTCATCGATGATGACCCGCGCGCCCGCTCGGGCCATGGCGGCGATTCCCTCGATCCAGGCTGCTTCCAGAGTCCGGAACTCCGGCCCGACGATCACTTCGCCGTCCGGAGCGAGCTCGATCCCGGCATCCGATGCCCGCATGGACGCGGGCATCGCCTCAACCAGCGTGTCGACTCCGAAGGCCAGCCACGGACCCGGCAGGACCGCCTGCAGACACCGCACGATCCCGGACTTCCCCGAGCTGGAGCCACCATTGAGAAAGATCACCTGAGTCATCACCGCGCCACAGTAGCGGCACCGCAACAACGCTCACAGCGGATTTCAGCGAGCGCCACACCGCCGGCCACAACCCGGTGAACCTTTCCGGTCACGGCACCTGGGAGAGAAACCGCGAAGAAGCCCCGGGGATCACGGCGACCTCCGTCTCGGGGCTTCCTGCTGAGATCTTGTGGCCGGCACAAGGCGGCATCACTCCGACGCAAGGCCGTTGAGCGGTTCCGGTCGCTGGGCCTGCCGACGGACCATGTAAGGGGACGGACTTCGGTCGGCGGCCGTGCGTCGTGTTCCGTCTACGGGTGATCGCAATGAAGGGTTCGATCCGGATCGGGAGTGTGCGGGGGCTGGAGCTGCGTGCGCATTGGAGCGTGCCGCTGATCATGCTGCTCTTCGCGTACGGTCTGGGCAGCCGCACACTGCCTGCGTACGCGCCAGGCCTGGCGTCGGTGGTGTACGCGGTGGCTGGAGTCATCGGTGCTCTGCTGTTGCTGGTGAGTCTGGTGGCGCATGAGGTGGCGCACGCGCTCACGGCCCGCAGGACCGGGATCCCCGTGCGGGACATTACGTTGTGGGCGCTGGGCGGAATAACCCGGATGCAGCGGCCTGCGACGGCACGGGCTGCGCTCGTGGTCGCCGTGAGCGGGCCGCTGGCCAGCCTGGTGCTCGGCGGGGCCGCACTGGGGGCCGCGGCCGGAGCCGGGGCAGGGGGCTGGCGGATACCAGCTGTTGTGCTCGCGTGGCTGGGCGGCACAAACCTGCTGCTGGGCGTCTTTAATCTGCTTCCCGCCGCACCCTTGGACGGCGGCCGGGTCCTGCAGGCCGCGCTCTGGTGGTGCACGGGTGACGAGGACCGGGCCCGGCGGGCGGCCGGGCGCAGCGGACAGATCCTCGGTATGGGTCTCGCCGTGGTCGGGTGGCTGGCTTTTGTGAGGGGGGTGCCGGGTGGATTGTGGCTGCTGGTCATCGGCTGGTTCGTGGCACTCACCGCCGCAGCCGAACGACGGTGGGCCGAGCTCCGCACAGTCCTGCGCGGCGTACGCGTGAGGGAGGCGATGACCAGTCCGGCCGCCACCGGTCCGGACTGGCTGACGGTGAACCGATTCCTGTCCGACGTGGCCGCACAGGCCGGTCATTCGGTTGTGCCATTGGTGGACTTCGAAGGCCGTCCCAGCGGCGTCGTACGGCTGCGCCGCCTCGGTGCCGTGCCGTCCGAGCAGCGGGAGACGCTGCGCATACGGGAAGTGGCAACCCCGCTGTCGCAGTGCACGCTCGCCACAGCGGACGAGCTCCTCATCGGGGTCCTGGACCGCCTCGGCTCGGGCGGCGGGCTGCCCATCCTGGTCACGGACAGCGGCCGACTCGACGGGATCGTCACCGCCCACGACATCGACCGAGTCGCCCAGCGGCACGCAGCGGGCCCGGATGGCGCTACTCCGACTCCCGACGGATGACTACCGGCACGGACTGCCGTATCGGGACCCGCGAAGATACGGGTGGGTTCGCGCACCACATCGGGTTCCAGGACGACCGGTCGGCGCCGACTGCACGTCACCGCCTCCCCGTGCGCCGTGCGTCGTGCGTCGTGCGCCGTGCGTCGTGCGTCGTGCGCTTGACGATGGGGCGCGGCGGGGCGGCGACGGCGGATTCGGCATCGGCGACCGTCGCGTCGCGGAGGGCACCCGACGAGCACAGCTCATGGACCTGGTGTTCACGGTGGGGCGTACGGATTGCCCATGATGGCGTTCACCACGTTCCACGTGCAGCTGCTGGACGGGTAGATCGACGCCGCACCCCGAGCGGTGGGTGGGCCCGCGACCGCCCCGGGACACCGACGGCCCGGAGCGGACGGCCCTGCCGATGTGCCTCCCTCAGGCCTTGACAGCGAGCTCGGCGGTAACGGCGTTCCCCGCCTCACCGTCCTGCGCAGCGGCGGACTGGACAACGCCCGGGATGACCGCTGCCACCGCGGCTGCCAAGAGCGCGACGCCGCCGCCGATCAGCAGACCGACGCGGAAGCCGTCCTCGGAGGCGAACGTGAAGCCGCCCATGGTGACCGTCATCTGCGAGAGGACGGCACCGATCACCGCGGCGCCGATCGAGGTGCCGAGCGAGCGCATCAGCGCGTTGAAGCCGTTCGCGGCGGCCGTCTCGGACATCGGGACCGCGCTCATGATCAGGGCGGGCATCGCACCGTAGGCGAGACCGACGCCACCGCTGATCACCACGGTGACGATCAGCAGACCCCAGGTCGAGCCCATCAACGCCATGGACAGGCCATAGCCGGCCGCGATGACGAGGGAACCGGAGACGAGGGTGAACTTCGGGCCGCGCGCGTTGGTCAGCTTCCCGCCGAACGGCGAGACGACCATCATGACGAGGCCGGCGGGCGCCATCCACAGGCCCATCGCCAGCATCGACTGGCCGAGGCCGTAGCCGGTCGCCTCGGGGAACTGCAGCAGCTGCGGCACAATCAGCATCTGCGCGTACATGCCGACGCCGATCAGGATCGAGGCGGCGTTGGTGAGCAGCACCCGGGGGCGGGCGGTGGTGCGCAGGTCGATCAGCGGGTCGCGGGTGCGCATCTCCCAGAAACCCCAGACCAGCAGGACCACGACCGCGGCGGTGAAAAGGCCGAGCGTGCTGCCTGAGCCCCAGCCCCAGTCCGCACCCTTGGAGATCGCGAGCAGCAGACAGACCAGGCCCACGCCGAGACCGAGCGCCCCGGCCAGGTCGAAGCGCTCCCCCTTCGCCGCGGCCGGTACGTTGGGAATGAAGGACCAGATCATCACGGCGATCAGCGCGGCGAGGACGGCCGACCCCCAGAACAGCGCCCGCCAGCTCGTGTACTCCGCGACTGCGGCGGCGATCGGCAGGCCGAGGCCGCCGCCGATGCCCATGGAGGCGCTCACGAGTGCGATGGAAGAGCTGAGCTTTTCGGCCGGCAGCAGGTCACGCAGCATGCTGATGCCGAGCGGCACCACGCCCATGCCCATGCCCTGCAGACCGCGCCCGACGATCATCATGCCGACGGACGAGGTCAGGGCGCACACCACCGAGCCGACGATCAGCGGCACACAGGAGGCGAGCAGCATCTTGCGCTTACCCAGCAGATCGCCGAGGCGGCCGGCGACGGGGACGCAGACCGCTGCCGACAGGAGCGTGACGGTGATCACCCACGTGGCATTGGAGGACGTGGTGTGCAGGATCTGCGGCAGATCCGTGATCAGCGGCGTCACCAGGGTCTGCATGATCGCGGCGACAGTGCCGGCCAGCGCGAGCGTGGCGACAACGCCGCCCGATCGGGGGGTTGGCTGGGGGCCGTCCATAAAGGGCTCCTCTAGGTGTTCGGGATTCGAGATCGAAAGAGAATATGCATCATACACATCTAATGTATCGGCCATGCTGCATGCAGCATGCATGAGGCAGGATCATTGCGACATCGCATGCACCGTCCGGCATGCACGGGACCGTCGAGGAGATCCGATGAACAGGGCCACGCGCCAGGTGGAGTACGAGCAGATGCTGCAGAGCCGCTACCTTCACCTGCACAAGTCGAAGGGGCGGCGCAAGGGCAGCACCCTGGAGCGCAGCGCATACATCCTGCTCAGCCGTATCCGGGTGCAGGGCCCGATGTCCATCGGTCAGCTCGGCGACGCATTCGGCCTCGACGCGTCCACCTTGAACCGGCAGACCGCAGCCGCCATGCGCGCCGGGCTCGTCGAGCGCATCCCGGACCCCGACGGTGGCATGGCGCGCAAGTTCCGTATCACCGCGGAAGGCGAGCAGCGTCTCGACGAGGAGCGCGAGGGCACCATCCATACCCTGGAACAGATCATGGCCGACTGGTCCGACGAGGACATCGCCGCCTTCGCCGACTACCTCAAGCGCTTCAACACCGACATTGAGCGCCTGGACGGCAGGCCCTGGCCGCGGCCGTGAGATGGCAGCACAGGCGCCAAACAGCCTCCCGCGACAGGAAGTGTGGTAACCATGAAGCCCGCATACCGGCCGTCCGACTGTGCGCGGCCGCACTCTCCGGCTTCCGCGACGCCGACCTGATGCGTACCGCGCATCGAAGACCGGAAACCCTGGCCCGATTCCGGCGGGCCAGGGTTTCCATAGCGTGTGGGCGTTGCCGTTACCACTCGTCGCGGTAGCGGTCCCTGATCACTCGGAAGCTGCCCACGACACCGTTCTTGACGAACACGCCGCCGTGGACGAAGCGCGGCGTGACACCGTTGCTGGTGCTGTACGGGCCGACCGTGGCAACGGGAGAGCCGTTGTCACAGGTGGCGCCGCGGAAGACCTCAACGGTCCGACGGCTGTCGTTGCGGACGTTGAGAGTCCTGGAGCCCAGACCGCTCACCACGGTGATGCAGCCGTCGGAGTGGGCGGAGTAGGACCGCTCGTTGAAGAAAATCCTTCCCCTCTCGTAGTCGCCACCGTAGCCCTCGTCCCCGCCGCCGTAGCCGCCGCCACCGTTGCCGCCGTAGCCGCCGCCACCGTTGCCGCCGTAGCCGCCGCCCTTGCCGCCGCCACCGTTGCCGCCGTAGCCGCCACCGTTGCCGCCGCCACCGTTGCCGCCGTAGCCGCCACCGCTGTCGCCACCTCGGCCGCCACCGCCGTTGCCGCCGTAGCCGCCACCGTTGCCGCCGCCACCGTTGCCGCCGTAGCCGCCACCGTTGCCGCCACCACCGTTGCCGCCGTAGCCGCCACCGTTGCCGCCACCACCGTTGCCGCCGTAGCCGCCACCGCTGTCGCCACCTCGGCCGCCGCCACCGTTGCCGCCGTAGCCGCCACCTCCGTTGCTGTTGCCCTTCCCGCCGCCGCCCTCTTCCAGCGGTGCCGCGGCGGGAGCAGCGGCCTGCTGCTGGACAACGGGCGCGGCTGCGGGGGTATCCGCGGCCGTGGCGTAGTTGATACCGGTTGCCGCCAGGGCCGCGGCGCCTACAACGGCGGCGGTCACGGCGACAGTACGCGTGGTCATATCGCTTCTCCTGTCTCAGAGACATCGGCTGTAGCCGATACGTGACAAACGTACTGAATAATGTTTTTATCTGTCATGTCGGACACCTCTAAGGCGTGATATCCAACGACTGATCGGGTGAATTTGCGCTATTTACGCATATACGCTTCATCTATTTGAAAAATAGTCAGGTTGATGTCCATCTGAATGGCCGTCATTTTCCTTTTGTCGCAGCGCTCTGAGTGGCGGCCAGTATCCGATCGGTCGCGTAGAGGGCGAGGGCAGAGACCAGGGTCGGCCCCAGAGGCGAAAGGGCGCCCTGAGTATCGGTTACGGCGTGGCTCAGGACATCATCGCCGAGTGGGACGGCACCCTTCAGCCCCGTGGCGCAAGCGGGTGGCGCGTCACGCCCACAGCTGTACCGACTGACACGGCCCGAGCCTCGTTCCGGCAGTGGGCCGACTGGCAGGGCCAGCGGTGATTGCACCCGACGCAATCGTCCGCCGATCCGGGACTCAACGCGCTCATCTAAGGGCTGTCCCGTCATCCCTGGTGGATCAGCGCACGGCGTCAGATGCGGCCCACATGGGCCCTGGGGCGATCCACGAGTGTCGTCGGTGTCGAGGAAGCCGACCGGTTGGACGTCGTCCTCCGCTCCGACGTTGTTCACCAGCAGGTCGATGCCGCCCGGCTCGGTGAGGGCGCTCGCCGAGCCCGCGAAACATGGCAGCCCGCCACGCACGTGGGGCGGCCTCGGCAGGCAGGCCGGAGAAGGACACCCGGTTCTGCTTCGCAGCGGCGGATGCAGCCGGCGCTCCGGCCTACGGATCGCGGTATGGCGGCGAAGCCGTGACCGCGCGAGGCTTGCGCACGGTGGAGTGGCTGAAGAGGGGGACCTTCGAGTGACCAACGATCGTTACCGTTTGGCGGCAGATGCTGTCCGGTTACCGTTCCGCTCGGACGGATGTGTCCTGTGCGTCCGCAGAGCTGCCGGGGCTGACCCCGCGCCGGGACAACTCGCGGTGGTGGGCGACAACTTGGAGGAGAGTGAGTCGCTCGATCAGGCAGCCCGCGGGGAAGCACGCGTGGCGGCCGGGGTCGATACCGACCCGCGTCATCAGAAGTTCTGCGGTCTGGTGCATGACGACGACCCCCTCGGCGAGGACCGGATCAGCACGGTGTTCGTGGCGCAGTCCTGGAGCGGCGAACCTCACAATGCTGAGCCGGACAGGCATGATGGACCGTTCCGGGCTGCCTTGGGCAAGCCGTCGCACGGCTGCAACCCCTGCACCGTGGCGATCTTCCGCATGGTCGCCGAGGGGCCCACGTGCCTGACCCTGAGCCGGCCCGTTCCTGCCCGGGGAGGCGCATCGTGAAGCGGTATCTGCGTCGGGTGCGGATGGTTGAGCCGACAGTTTCCGCAGCCGAGCAGAAGCTGTTCGGCGGGCCCCTGCGCTACGACATGGGCTGGGCCGAACATGAGCGTGCGCGGCTCGACTTGACCATGCTCTCGGCCATTCGTGCCATGCCCCGGCTGGTCGGCAGCACCCTGCGCCGGGCCTGGTCCGCCGACCGGCCCGCACTGCTGGCAGTCGGCGTCGGTGAGATCGGCCAGGGCATCGCGGCGGCCGTCAGCCTGCTCGCGGTCAACGCCGTGATGCATGCCCTGCTCGGCAGCGGCACGCCCGTCGACCGCCTGTACGGTGCCCTTCCCGCGTTGATCGCCGGCGCGGCCGTGGCGGTGGTGAACGCCGGCCTGGCCGGCTGGTCCACTTCACGGGCCGGGCGCCTGGAGCCCCTGGTGGAACGGATCGCGACCACCGAGTACCTGGCAGCAGCCACCGCAGTCGAACTGGAGGCCATCGAGGACCCGGAGTTCCGGCGCCTGATCGATGTCGCGCAGTACGGTGCGGCCTCCGCCCGGCGCATGATCAGCGCCTGCGTGGCCGCGCTGAACGGCACGATCTCGCTGATCGCCACAGCAAGCGTCCTGACCATCCTGCACCCCGAAGTCGCTGCTTAATCGCCGTGTCGCTTTCCTCGCGGTACACCTTGGAGTGATTCCTCCAAGTCTGTTGCAGTGAGGTCGTGTCGAATATCTAGGCTCCGCGCCATGCAACTGATCGGCTTCTCCGCCACCGGCTGGGAGTCCTGGGATGTGGCTCAACAGCCGCTCATCCGGGACCGGATGCCCGTACTCATCGACGACGACCTGAGATTCGAGGACGCTCCAGGGGTGCCCCGGCCGACGGTGTTCGTCAATCGCTGGCTGCGTGAGCTTCCGCTGAACGGTGCCCCAGCCACGCGCACTTGGCAGAACAGCGCCAACTGCCTCCGCGACTGGCTGGCGTTCCTCCAAGTCCGGGGTGTTGGCCCCCTGGGTGACGGTCGGGATCTGCGCGCCGCCCTGGGCATGTACGCCGAGTACCGGCTGGCCGGGGAGCTCAAGGACCGCTGGGACCCGAGCACATGGAACCTGAACATGGGCATCCTGTCGGGCTTTTACTCGTGGGCCCGTGAAGAAGGCATCGCCTCCGCCATGCCGTTCAGCTACCGGACGGGTCGGCGCATGGCGGAGGGGGTTCTGGTCGAGGTGGAGCGGAACCTTGCCAAGCTGCGCACCCCGAGGCCGCACACGACGATCAAGTACCTGGAACGGGACTTCGCGGAGCTGTTCGTGCGGGGCCTGGCAGGGCTCGGCCCGGATGGCGAGCCGGATCCGCGCTACCGCGGCTGGGAAGGGGCCCGCAACGCGGCGATGGGCGGCCTGGTGCTGTCCAGCGGCCTGCGGCGGCAGGAGTTCACGCACCTGACAATCTACGAGGTACCGCCTCTTCCGTCCCGCCCGCGAGCGTTGCCCGTGCTGTTACCGCTGAGCCATGCAATCACCAAGGGGCAGAAGGCCCGTACATCGTGGATCAGCTATGAGGCACTCGCCGAGGTGCACCAGTACATCGAGTTGGACCGGGCCGCGTCGGCCGAGGGCTTCACGTGGCGGCCGCCGTCGAAGCTGGGTGAGCCGCTGGTGGTGGAGGAGCCCGACTGGGAAGGTACGTACCTCAACGGGGAGCGGCGGTCGTGGCGGAAGTTGCGGCCTGCCGAGCGGCTGCGCCTGGTCGCTCCGGATGGGAGTTCGCCACTGCTGGGCCTGCAGTCCTCGGGGAAGCCGTTCGTGGACTGGGCGACGGTCTTCCGTCGGACGTCGGCCCGTATCCGCGAGCGGTTCGAACCGCGGTTCCCGACGGTGGCCCCGCACCGGCTGCGTCACTCGATGGCGATGGCAACCCTGGAGTGGCTGGTCACGGGCTACTACCAGCGGGCGGCTGCCCTCGCCGCCAACACCGGAGACGACGCCGCGATGGCTCTCTATCTGACCACGAACGATCCGATGCTGATCCTGCGGGACTTGCTCGGCCATCAGAGCGTCCTGTCGACGGAGCTTTACGTCGCTCGCTTGGACGTCACACGGATCTATCGCGACGCGTACAAGGACACGGCCGGCGCACCACATCCGGAGGCCGCCGCCGAAGCTGCGGCCGAGTTCGACGACGAGGAGGCTGGCGAATGCCCGCGTATGTGATGGACGAGCCATTGGCCGTGCACTTCGCGTTCCCCAACGGCCGTGAGTGGACGGCCGTTCTGGACGGTCTGCCCAATCCCGGGCTGGCGCGCGACCTTGCGAAAGGGCTCGCGGCCAACGCGCATCCCGACGGCGGCATCGGCGCGAAGAACACGGCCAAGGCGTACGCGGTGGCCCTGCGCCAGATGGTGAGCGCTTTGACTGAGGCCGGGTTCACCGGGAGCGTCCCGGACCTGACGCGGGCCACGCTGGTCCGCTACTGGATGGCCAGCACGTATACGCGTGAGCGCGAGACCCGCATGCTGTTGAAGGGCTTCGACGCGATCACCGGAGCTCTGCGTCCGGAGGTGCGCACCTACCTCACGGGGAACCAGATCCAGGCGTATCGAAGCACCAGCCCGTACAAGGCGTACACCGATGGAGAGTGGGAGCGGCTGGAGACGTCGTGCCGGGCGGTGGTGGACGACAGCTGGGCCCGTCACCGGCGGGCTCTGGAGCTGGCCGCGCGGGGCGGGGAGCCGTCGACGAGGGCGCACCACATTCCGCAGGACATCGCCTGGCTGTTGTTGCGGGACGGCCCCTTTCCGGACCGGCCCGTGTACCGGGCGCAGACCCAGGGCACGAAGTCGACGCAGTGGGGCCTGCGCCGGGCAGTGCGGCAGGTACGCAGCGATCTGTTTCCGCACCCGGTCGTCCAAGTCGCCTACTCCGTCTTGTTCGGCATGTACTGCGGGGTCGTGCCGGACGGCATCGACGATCTGGGGTTGGACGGTCTCGAATGGACTGGCGACGACACGATGCTGATCACGTACGTCAAGGGGCGTACTGCGCGTGAGAGTTCCAATCTTCCGGCTCGGGCGGTGCGGCTGCTGGAGCGGTGGCTGGCGTACTCGGCGCCGCTGCGGAACTTCGCTGACGCCGAGATCCGTGGGCAGCTGTGGACCTCGTACACGCCGAAGTGGTTTACGGCGAGTGGGAAGTTCAGCCCGGTCGTCGGTCCTCCGTCGGGCACAGGCCGTCATCGTGATCTGGTGAAGCAGCTGGGCCTGGTGGACGATGCGGGCAAGCCGTTCGTGATCCATCGCGGCCGGATTCGTGCGACGTACCACGAGCGATTGGCCAGGCGGGGGTGGACCGGACGGGCCACGATCGATCCGAACCACACCGCCCGCACCGAAGGCGATCACTACGTCACTCCGACAAGTCCCGCCCAGCTCGATGCGGTCGAGTCGATCATTGAGGACGGCCAGGCCGACATCCTCCGCAAGGCACTACCGCCGGTGGTGCTCTCGACGGAGCAGGCAGCGCGGTTCGCCGAGGAGTTCCCCTATGAGGTGAAACGGCTCGAATTGGATACCGCGGCCATTGCCGAGCTGGTGGGCGGCGAGCGCGATGTGTTCACTGCGGCCTGCGCCGATCAACTGGCTGGAGTCCACGGTCCTGCCGGGCAACCGTGTCCGGCCCGGCCGTGGGTGTGTCTTCTGTGCCCGCTGGCGGTGTTCCTGCCACGTCATGCGGCGAACCTGCTGCGACTGAATGCCTTCTTCGCGCGGCAGTTCCGGCAGATGCCCACGGAGAACTTCGTCCGGGTCTTCGGTCCGTACGCCGACCGTCTGGCCAACGAGATCCTGCCGAAGCTCTCCGTCGAGGCCAAGGCGAAGGGCGAAGGCGAGGTGGCGGACGACGACACTGACCTCCCGCTGAGGCCCGAGGAGGCCACACTGTGACGTCCCATCCCGTACCTGCGCGCCTTTCCCGTCACCGCCGGCCAGCCTCGGTCTTCGCCCAGACTGACGTGTGTGAGATCGCCGGGCTGAGACTCGTCGATGGCGCGACCCGCCCGCGGTTCGAGCAGGACCGCTGGGTGTTCTCCGGCCTCGCGGACGCACACCGGATGATGTCCGATCACGAGCAGATCTGGGACTTCACCCGGATCGTCAATCCGCGATGGAGCATCGTGGCCAAGGAGATCCTGCTGGCGATGCTCGCCCCGCAGTACGAGGCGGTGCTGGAGTGCGCGCATGCGATTCGGACCCCCCGTTCTCCCCGGACCTGTTTCAACTTCCTTCAGCGATACACCGAGTGGTTCAACTGGCTCACCGAGCAGGGCATCACGGCTCTGGAGGATGTCACGCAGGAGATGTGCGAACGGTACCTGGAGCACTACTCGTGGAGCGTTCCGGTCCCCGGGCGGCCGAGGCGGCGTCTGGAACCGTACTCAACCGTGGCGCATGTCCGGATCCTCAAACTGATCGCCCAGTACGAGGAACTGCTGTCCAGTGACAGCTACGAGACGGGGTTTGTCCCGTGGAAGGGGAAGACCGCCACCCAGGTCGTCGGCTACAAGTCGAAGGGGCCGAACCTCACACCGCCCGTGCCGGACTCCCTGCTGCAGCCGCTGTTGGCCACCTGCCTGTACTTGGTCAATGAGGTGGGGCCGCATCTGGCAGACCTGGTGGACGCGGCGCGCACCTCCCGAGCGGACACCATGGCGTCGGGCAGCGTCACCCTGGCGCACCTTCCCGCTCTACGGAAGATCCTGGCCCTCATGCGGGCCAATGGCGAACCGCTGCCCGCGGTTGATGATGTTCAGCTACGGAAGCGGACCGCGCTGGGACAGGAAGGCCCTCTGAAGCACCTGGGGTGGGAAGCACTCGCCCGAACCGTCGGCGCCCGCAGATTCGGGGACGACGCGCGTCGGCGAATGGTCCCGGAGCTGAGCACACTGGCCGCTGATGTCGGATTCCAGCCGCCGTTAGCCCGCCAGGCCGCAGCCATCCCGCGCATGGGGGACAGCGAACTGATCCCGTGGACATTGCCGTTGGCCGAGGGCGATCTCGTCTTCATGGCCGACCATGCGGTGACAGCCTGTCTGGTGGTCACCTGCGCCCTCAGCGGGATGCGGACCAGCGAACTCCTGGAAATCGAGGCAGGATGCAGACTCGCTGCCGTGACGACGCCCGGGGGTGGCCGCCGGTTCCGGCTCGCCAGCCGCCTGATCAAAGGGCAGAAGTTCGGGGGGGTCCCCGACGAGTGGGTGGTCATCGAGCAGGTGGACCGGGCTGTGGCCCTCGCCGAACGCCTGTTGAACCGGCTCGCTGGTGAGGCGCTGTTCGGCACCATCGACCTGGCCGGCCGGTTGAAGAACCTGCGTGGCTGGCTGGAGAGGACCGGCAACCGGGAGCGCTGGGGACTCCCGGTCATCCCCAAGGGTCGCTCAACGCCAGGATGCTGCGACGGACGCTGTCCCTGGCCATCGCGGAGCGTCCGGGCGGTCTGCTGGCGGCGAAGATCGCCCTCAAGCACATCTCCGTGGCCACCACGGAGGGGTATGCCGCTCGCCCCGGCGGATCCCAGCGACTGTTCCATTCCGAGATCGAGGAGGCTGAGGAAGCCCATCACGTGCAGCTGACGGTGCAGGCATTCCGAGATGTCCAAGCGGGCCGCCTGCCCGCCGGTCCCGGTGCACGCAGCCTGATCGAGGCATTCCGCCATGTAGATGCCCAGCTGAAGGACGCGGCCCGCACAGACGCGAAGATCCTCAAGGACGACCGTCACCTGGAGAATCTGCTGCGAAAACAGGCCAAGACGCTCCACGTCGGGCCTGCAAACTTCTGCTGGTTCCGTGACCCCTCGAAGGCCCTGTGCCTGCGTCTGGCCGGCACACCGAATGCAACGAAGCCGCTGGTCGGCATGTGCGACTCGGCTCGCTGCCCGCAGGCCACCCACCACCCCTGTCACCGTCCCGTCTGGGCCGGACAGGCCACCGTCATTGACGTGTTCATCGGGAGCCCTCGGGTGGCGAAGGGCGAGAAAACACGGCTGCTACCCGAGCGTGATCGCGCCCTGCGGGTCGTCGCCGAGATCGACGCCGCCTCCCAGGCCGCGGCGCCCGTTGGAAAGGACTGAGATGGCCCGACTCAACGAGGAGACCAAGACCCGCAACGAGGCCGCCATCCGGGCTGCCATGGAACGGATCCTGAGCGGGAACCTGCCACCCAGTGGAAAGGCCGACCTCAAAACCCTCGCCACCCTGGCCGGGGTGACCCGCACCGGCTTCTATCCCAAAACGAACCGTGATGGCACCACAAGGCCCGGCGCCTACCAGCACCTCGCCGAGGAGTTCGAGCGGCGGCTCAGGGAGCTTCGGGACGCCGGGGAGATCCTCGATCCCCGAGTCGCCCAGATCGGTCGGCTCAAGAAGGAGAACGCTGAGCTGAGGAAGCGAATCAGCGCCCGCGATGAGCAGTTGGCGGAATTGACCGATTTCAAGAACTTGGCGATCTCTCGGCTGGTCGCCCAACACGACGAGATCGAACGTCTGCGCAAGCAAGCGGCGGTCCATCACAACGTCCGCCCACTGCCCGCCCCGAGCAGCACCGCCCCCTTCGGCTCGTGCAGTTGACACCGACGGGTGGAGAGAGATGCGCCCACGGCTTGCCCCCTCCACCCGTCTCTGCTGGTCGTACACGCTCACTGCCTTGATGAAGGCCGGTAGCCGACCGACCCCCACCGCTCCCTGGGGGTCGGAGACACGAGCTCTGAACCTGACCTCTTATTCGGTGCGCAGGGCCGTGGCAGTTCGGGTCCTGGCGGCCCAGCCGGCGGGCAGGAGCGCACCCAGGGTGGCGATGAGCAGGCCACCGAGTGCGAGCGGGAGCAGTTCGGCCCCGTGGTAGACGGCGATGACGGAACCGGGGAGGCGGAGCCCCACGCTGTCGCCCATCGCGGGGATGACCCAGCCGTGCAGGGCTACGCCGAGCGGCACGCCCAGAGTGCCCGCGACCAGTCCGGTCACGACGACCGAGGTGAGGACCATCGCGATGGTCTGCCGGGGGGTCATGCCGAGCGCCTTGTGGACACCGAGCTCCCGGACGCGCTCGCGGGTATCGAGCAGCACGCCGTTGAGCACGCCGAGCGCGGCGACGGCGACGAGCATCAGCGTGAGGATCACGGACAGCGCGTTGAGCGTGACGACCATGTCGCTGCCGGCGCCGAGCCCGCCGGCCCTCGCGGTGACCCCCAGCGGTGCCAGGTCCTTGTTCAGCGCGTCGATGTAGTCGGAGACGTCGGTGCCTGACGTGACCGCGATGTGATGGCTCGTCTCCGTCAGGTCGGGATGTGCGGCCGTGAGGGTCGAGGCGTCGGTGAAGACCTGCATGCCGTCGTTGCGGGGGTCGAGGACCTCGCCGACGATCCGGACCGTGACCGGCTCGGCCAGGCCGTTCAGGGTGACGGTGTCGCCGATACGGGTGCCGGTGGCGGCCAGGAAGGGGGTCGGGACCACGGCCTCGCCTGGCTTGTCGACCCAGCGGCCCGAGACCATCGTGTAGCCGCCCCAGGAGGCGTCGCCGGTGAAGGCGGTCACGTCGATGGTGCCGGTCAGGCCGGACAGGGTCGCCCGTACCGTCGCGGCGCTGTAGTACTTCCCGGTTCCGGCGGCGGCCTCGATGGCCGCGGCGACTGCAGCGGGATCGGCCTTGGGTTGCTTCTCGGGGCCAGAGCCTTGGGGTCCGAAGTGCGGGAAGGGCGCGGGCACGGTGACATCGGCGGCATCGTGGGCCTTGGCCTTCATCACCTGGCCGAGCGAGGCGCCCATCCCCACGGTGAACGTGACGGCGATGGCGCCGAACAGGACCGCCGTGCCCATGGCCAGCGCGCGGGCGGGCCGCGCGAAGGGCCGGGCCAGGCCCAGGGCGACCGGCTGCGGCAACGGCAGCCGACCGGCAAAGCGGGCCGCCCACCGGCCGCGCCCCGTCGAAGCGGTACGCCCGACGGCGAGCGCATCGACCGTACGCAGCCGGCCGGCCCGCCAGGCACTCGCCCACGCGGTCGCCGCCACCAGGCCGAGCACCCCGGCGATCACCGCCAGGTCGACCCAGGGGGCGATGGCCAGGGACGAGGTGCCGTAGACCTCCTCGGTCTCGGCCAGTACGGGGACGGCGAGCAGGTGGCCGGCGAGGACACCGAAGGCCGTGCCGACGGCGGCCGGGATCAGCGCCTGGCCCACGTAGGCCCGCACGACCTGGGCCGGTGTGAAGCCGACGGCCTTGAGGATGCCGATGCGGCGCGTTCCCGTACCGACGGCCGACGCGACGACGTTGCCGACGATGAGCACCGACATGACCAGGCCCAGGGCGCCGAACGCCATGAGGAATGGGACGTAGAGCGCGGTGTCGCGCTCGGCGGTCTTCTTGACGGTGAGCCATGACTGTTCGCCGACGGCCGTTCCCGGCGGCAGGGATTGGGTCACGGCCTTGCCGCCCGCGGTGATCTGCGCAGCGGTGCCCGCGTCGGTGAAGCGGTAGAGCATCTGGTAGCCGCCGCTGCCGGGCGCGGTGAGCACCGGCATCTGGGACGGAACCACCCAGGCGTCAGCAGTCTGCGTGACCGAGCGGGCCACACCGACCACCGTCAGTGTCGGGCCGCCGGACAGACCGGGGAAAGTGATCTTCATGCCCATGGTCGGGAAGAACAAGGAGCTGGCGGACAGCACGATCTCGCCGGAGCGCGTGGGCCACCGCCCGTCGAGCACTGCCACCTCGTCCACGTCCCGGCCGGGATCGCCCCGGCCCACCACGGTCATCGGCCACCCGGGGCCCGCCCCGTCCGACCGCGGGGTGACCGTCGCCGTACGGAACGGCCCGGCCGCACTGCTCACCCCTTCCGCGTTCTTGGACTTCGACAGCTGCCCGGCACTCACCTTGCCCGCGTCGAACTGCACGGACAGATGTGCGCCGTGCTGCTTGGCGAAGGCGTCCTCGAAGGGCGCGCCGGAAACCACGAGCAGCGATCCGCCGAGGACGGAGGCGGCCACCGCCATCATCGTGGCGAGCCCGATCACCAGCGTCTGCACCCGGCGTCGTCCCACCCCCGAGCGCACCACCTTGCCGAGCGCGCTCATCGGACGGTCTCCGAGGCGACAGCCTGCGACCGGACGTCTTCCGTGATCCGGCCGTCGGCGATCCGGACCGTACGGTTCGTGCAGGACCGGGCCAGAGCCAGGTCGTGGGTGACCACGACGATGGTCTGGCCCTCGGCATTGAGGCCGGTGAGCAGCCTGCTGACGTCCTGTCCGGCGGCCGTGTCCAGAGCCCCGGTCGGCTCGTCGGCCAGGAGCAGCGCCGGCCGGTTCATCAACGCCCGGGCCACCGCGACGCGCTGCCGCTCGCCGCCGGACAGCCGCCCCGGGTAGGCGCGGGCGTGCCGGTCGATGCCCAGCAGTTCCAGGAGTTCCACCGTCCGGCGGTCTGCCTCGCCACGTGCCATACCCGCGAGGCGCGCGGGCAGGACGACATTGTCGGTGACGGTCAGATCGTCGAGCAGATTGAAGAACTGGAAGACCATGCCGATCTTCGACCGCCGGTAGAGCGCCGATCCGGCTTCGCCGAGCTGGTCCACCCGCACCCCGTCCACGGTGACGGTCCCCGTATCGGGCCGGTCCAGGCCCGCGATCAGATTGAGCAGCGTGGACTTACCGCTGCCGGAAGGGCCGAGGATCGCGACGGCCTCGCCGCTCTGCACGGTCAGCGACGCCTCGTGCAGAGCGGGCGGGCCGTCGTCGTATCGGCGGCTCACCTCGCGCAGTTCGATCACCGGCATGGTCATGAAGGGCTCCTCGGGTACGGGCAGTTGGCTGCGTGAACGCTAGGAGCGGGCCCGGCCCCGACGCGTCGCCCGCTCGAACCCATTGCGGTACCGCGCTGGGTTGAGCCTCAAAAACGTCATCCCTGCGATGTAGGCAGGTGATGTATCCGGTGCGGCGGAAATGACCATGGGGACGGACTCCGCGGGTCCGCGCAGCGGCGAGAATGAACCGGTGACCGACGTACGTACGACGCTGGAGAGGCTGCGGGAAGCCACCCGCCGGACGGTCCGCGACGCCAGGCTTCCGAGCGGTCCACCGCTGCGGCTCACCTGGCGTGCCTGGCAGCTCGACGCGCTGGTGGCACTGGCACTCGGCATCGCCACCGTCTACTACGGCATCGACAACGCCGGAAACGTCGTGGTGCGCGAGATCGCACCCGGCGTGGCGGTCGTGATGCCGCGCCCGTCCGGCCCCGGCGGCCTGGCCTTCATGGTGACCCTCGCGGTCATCGCCTCGGGTGCCCTGGCCGTGCGCCGCCGCTACCCGCTCGCCGTGCTGTGCATCGTGACGGCCGCGACACTGGCAACACCACAGAGCGTCCTGCGGCTGACCTTCTACGCGTTCGTCATCGCCGTCTACAGCGCCGCCGTGTACAGCCGTTACCGGGTGGCGACCCTGGCGGCGTTGCCGGTGTCGGTCGTCCTGGTCAGCACCTCGGGGAACTCGGTGACACCGATCGTCCCCAACCAGTACATCGCCCTGCTGATCCTGGTCCCGATGGCCGTGGCCGCCGTCGGCCTGCGTACCTGGAAGCTCCGGACCGACGAGAGCCGCACCCTGCTCTTGGCCCTGGACCGCGAACAGGCCGAGGCGCTGCGCCGGGCCGTCGAGCACGAGCGGGCCAGGATCGCCCGCGAACTGCACGACGTCGTCACGCACAACGTCAGCGTCATGATCATCCAGGCGGGCGCCGCCCGCAAGATCATGAAAACCTCCCCCGAGGAGGCCAACGAGGCGCTGCTCGCCGTCGAGGCGGGCGGGCGGGCGGCCATGACCGAGCTTCGCCACGTCATGGGACTGCTCACCATGGCCGACGAGGGCGCGGGAACGGACGGAGGTGCAGACCCGGCCGACACGGCTTCGGAGCTGGCCCCGCAACCCGGCCTGGACCAGCTGGAAAAGCTGGTCGGACGGGTCCGGGACACCGGACTGCCCGTCGACCTGACCGTGACCGGCCCGCCCCGGCCCCTCCCGCCCGGCCTCGAACTCGCCGCCTACCGCGTGGTCCAGGAAGCCCTGACCAACACCGTCAAGCACGCCTCCGGCGCCACCGCCGCCGTGACCGTGGAATACGGCCCGGACCGGCTCCGGATCGAGGTCACCGACACCGGTGGACACCCGAGCGCGGACGCAACCACCGGAAACGGCCGGGGCCTCATCGGCCTGCGCGAGCGCCTTGCCGTCTACGACGGAACCCTGAACGCCGGCCGCCGCCTGACCGGCGGCTACCGTGTGGAGGCCCTGATCCCCTTGGAGACACCGTGACCGAGCCGCTGCGGGTGCTCCTCGCCGACGACCAGACCCTGGTCCGCACCGGATTCCGATTGATCCTCAGGGCCGACGGCATCGACGTCGTCGCCGAGGCGACCAACGGAACCGAAGCGGTCGAAGCGGTCCGCCGCACCCGGCCCGACGTTGTCCTGATGGACGTCCGGATGCCCGAGATGGACGGCCTGGAGGCCACCCACCGCATCCTCACCGGCGCACCCGACAAACCCCGCGTCATCATCCTGACCACCTTCGACCTCGACCGATACGTCTACGCGGCACTGTCCGCCGGGGCCAGCGGCTTCCTCCTCAAGGATGTCACCCCCGAGCAGCTGACCGCAGCCGTCCGCACGGTCCGTACCGGCGACGCTCTCCTCGCGCCCGCCATCACCCGCCGCCTCGTGCAACGGTTCACCCAGCGCGGCAGCGACACCGCCGCCCTCCACCGCGACCTCACCTCGCTCACCCCGCGCGAACTGGAGGTCCTCGGTCTGCTGGCCCGAGGACTGAGCAACGCCGAACTCGCCACCCGCCTCCACCTGGCCGAGGCGACTGTCAAGACGCATGTCGCCCGCATCCTCGCCAAGCTCGGACTCCGTGACCGTGTCCAGGCCGTCATCGTCGCCTACGAGACAGGTCTGGTCAGTATCGGCGCAGGCGAGGCCGCCCAGCAGTCCACCGAGCAGACGTAGACCGATGCCGAGACCTGGACCAGCAGCCGGAACCTACGTCTGTCCCTGGTAGTTCACGCCTCCGAACGGTCATACAACGGTCGCCCGATGTCCGCGATTCAGCGCGGTGCGGGGGTCGGGCACGGCCGGCAGCAAGACGCCGAGCTGCGATGCAGGCTGTTCTGCCGTGTAATCTTCGTCAGCCACTCTCCCAGTAAAGGGACACGATGCCGCTTCGGAACGCGACATGGGCCGAGGCCCCACTCCTGCCGTAATGCGACACGACCTGTGTGGGACACAGCGACTGCAACGACTTACCCCGCGCTGCTGCCCATGCTGCTGCTCATCGCGGCACCGCGCGGCTGGGGAGCCATGCGGGTGGCGCAGGAGCGCTATGTCTCGGTGATGACCTGGGTCGAGCACATGCGCGCCAGCCGCCTCATCGGCAATCTCCTCACCGAGCGCAGCGCGGCCCAGGAAGTGCGGATCCACTCGGTCGGCCCGTTCCTGTTGGACAAGTACAAGGGGATGGCCGAGAGCGCCGAGGCCGAGCAGAAGCGGCTCGCCAACGGCAAGGCCCTGACCGAGCTGGTGGCCGCTGCCTTGTCCGGTCTGGCCATGGCCGGCACGTACGGGTTGATGTTCTGGCTGATCACGGCCGGGCACATGAGCCTTGCTGTGGCCGGCACCGCCGTGATCGCCGTACGCTCCGGCTCCGCGAGCCTGGGCGCGCTGGTCATGAACGTCAACCAGTTGCACGAGGAGAGTCTTTACGTCCGGGACCACGACAGGTTCCTGGCCGAGGCCGCAGATCGAGCCATCCCATCAGGCGGGGAACACCTGCCGCACCAGGTCGAACAGGTCGTCCTCGACAAGGTCACCTACCGCTACCCGGACCGCGACGCTCCGGCACTGGACGGGGTTTCGATCACTCTTCCCATGGGATCGGTGACCGCAGTGGTGGGCGAAAACGGATCGGGCAAGAGCACCCTGATGAAGGTCCTGGCGGGCCTGCTGCTGCCGCAGAGCGGCACGGTGCACCGGGGCGAATCCGAACTGACCGGCCTGGACCGCTCCCAGGTGTTCGACCGCGTCGCACTGCTGACCCAGGACTTCCAGCGCTGGCCGGTGACAGCCGCCCTGAATATCCGCATCGGCCGCCCCGACCAGGATGCCGAACACGAGGAACTGGAGCCTTCTGTCGACTACGCCGGCGCCTCCCCGGTCATCGCGAAACTGCCCCATGGTCTGCGGAGTCTGCTGGCCCGGATGTTCCGCGGCGCCTCGGAGCTCTCCGGAGGGCGAGTGGCAGAAAATCGGACTGGCCCGTACACACTGGCGCAGCTCCACGTGCCCGGCGGACAGCGTCCTGATCGTCGACGAACCCACCTCCGCACTCGACCCCGAAGCAGAGATCGCCGCCTTCAACCGCATCCGCCAACTCGCCGGGCCACACCGGGCGGTGGTCCTGGTCACCCACCGCATGTCCGGTGTACGCCACGCCGACACCATCTACGTCCTCACCCAGGGACGCCTGAGCGAGCACGGCACCCACGATGAACTGATCGCCGCAGACGGACGGTACGCAGCCATGTTCCACACCCAGGCCGCCCAGTACGCGCCGGATTCCCGCGCCCAGGTACCGAGCCCCAGCACCCCGCCCGTCCCGGACCACTCCTGACCCGCAGACCGACTGACCGCCTGGCACCCTCCCCCGGTCCCCCGGTACTCGGAGGCACCGGGGCGACCAGGGCCGGCGGCGCTCCCGGGACGCGGGCGATCGCGCCCTCGTCGGTGGCGCCCGGACCCGCTTCGGTGGTCGGGCGGCGGGCGTGTTGAGGGGCCCCGGCCAGAGGCGAGGGCCGGAAAACCGGGTATCACCGCGTGGACGCCGTGGGCGGACGTTCGCGTACCGCGCCGTAGGCGATGAAGTACGCCGGTACTCGCTTGAGCCACCGCGACGTGGTGAAGAGTTCGGCCATCCGCTGTGACCGCTCAGGGTTCCCGAAGGGCGGTCGTCCGGCCAGTACGGGTGCGATGACCTGCGCATGGGCGAATCGCTGCAACGCCTGCGTCGCGGCTGTGGTCGGCCACCGGCGGCGCTGTACGGCGCGTACGTCCCCCAGGCCGACCGCACCCCTGCGCAGCGGCTCGATGAGATACCGGGCGGTGGCGACGGCGTCTTCGACAGCAAGGTTGATGCCGATACCGAAGACCGGCGACATCGCGTGCGCCGCGTCACCGATGCACAGCAGTCCCGGGCGGTGCCAGCGTCGGAGGCGGTCGAGCCGTACGTCGAGCATCTTCACCTCGTCCCACGACCGCAGCGCGTGCACCCGGTCCGCAAGCCAGGGGACGGCGGCCGAGAAGTCGGCCGTGAACCGCTCAAGGCCGGCGGCACGGCGCTCGGCATCGGTCCCCTTGGGGATCAGCGCCGCGCACTGCCAGTAGTCCCCGCGGTCAATCATGGCGGTGAGGAACCGGTCGCCGACGCCTCCCACGAGCCCGTGCGGATCACCCTCCCGCCTTGGCAACCGGAACCACCATGCGTCCATGGGGCAGGCGAATCTCCGCAGGGCCAGTTCGGGCCGAGACCGGGCCAGCGAGCTCCGGCCGTCGCAGGCCACCGTGAGGGTGGCCCGCAGTTCACCGGTGCGGCCGTCGGGGGTGCGGTACCGCACCCCCATGACCCGTCCGCGCTCCACCAGGAAGGAAGTCGCCTCCGTGCTCATCCGCACGGAGAACGACGGCTCCCGACTGGCCTCGTCCGCGAGGAGGTCGAGCAGGTCCCACTGCGGCACCATCGCCACGTAGTTGTACGGACCCCGCAGCGCGCTGATGTCTCCGACGGTGACCAGCGAACCGTCAGGGCCGAGCGGCAACTGCACCGTCGTCACCCGCCGCTGTGGCAGACGGGCAAACCGCTCCGCCAGGCCGAGGTCGTCCAGCAGCGCCAGGGTGGACGGATGCACCGTGTCGCCGCGGAAGTCGCGCAGGAAGTCGCCGTGCTTCTCCAGGACCGTGACCGCCACTCCGGCCCGGGCCAGCAGCAGGCCGAGGACCATCCCGGCGGGGCCGCCGCCCACAACACAGCACGTGGTGCGTTCCATCGCAGCCCCTGACCTCGGTGAAATCCCGGCATCCGTCACGATGGGACATATACCATCAAAACCTGCAAATCTGCCGCGGAGATTCGCGGATACTTCTGGGAGGCATGATGAGCCAGCAGCCGGTCCTTCTGCCCTACGCCGACCCGGCCTTTGTGGCGGACCCCTTCCCGCTCTACCGACAGCTGCGCGAGGACGGCCCGGTACGGCGCGTCGTCATCGCCGGCGGCCTGGAAGCCTGGCTCGTCACGCGCTACGAAGACGGCATCGTGGCCCTGTCGGACCCCCGGCTGAGCAGCGACGTCCGTGACGCCTCGGATCCACAGCTCGTGCAGCGGCTGCCCGCGACGGAACGCGACTCCATGCTGCGCAACATGCTCCGCTCCGACCCGCCCGACCACACCCGCCTGCGCCGTCTGGTCTCCAACGCGTTCACAGCGCGCAGGGTGGCCGAGCTGCAACCTCGCGTCCAGGCCATCGTCGACCAACTGCTCGACGCGATCGTGCCGGTCGGCCACGCCGACCTCGTCGAGGACTTCGCGTTGCCGCTTCCGGTCACGGTGATCAGCGAATTGCTCGGGGTGCCCGTGGCCGACCGGCACGACTTCCAACAGTTGACCGACGACATGATCCTCCAGGGGACGGAGCCGCCGGATCCGGCCCGGGTGGACGCGGCGTGGCGGCAGATGCGCTCGTACCTGACCAGGCTCCTGGAGGCCAAACGGGCCCGGCCCGGGGACGACCTGCTCAGTTCGCTGATCACCACCCGGGACCAGGAGCACGGGCTGGACGAGGACGAGCTGATCGCCATGGCCTTCCTGCTGCTGGCGGCCGGATACATCACCACGGTCAACCTGATCGGCAGCGGCATCGCCGCGCTGCTCGCCCACCCCGACCAGCTTCAGATGCTGCGGGAAGATCCGGCGCTTCTGCCGGGCGCGATCGAGGAGTTCCTCCGCTACGACGGACCGGTCAGCCCCGGGATCGCCCGGTTCGCGCGTGAAGACGTCACCATCGCCGGCGTGGCCGTCCCACGCGGCGCAACCGTGCTGGTCGCCTCCGCCATCGCCGACCGCGACCCGGCACAGTTCTCCGACCCCGATCACCTGGACATCACCCGACAGGACAATGCTCACCTCGCGTTCGGGCACGGCATCCACTACTGCCTGGGGGCGCCGTTGGCCCGGCTCGAGGGCCAGATCGCCATCGGCACCGTCCTGCGTCGCCTTCACCACCTCACCCTGGCCGTGCCGCCCGGCGAGCTGCAGTGGCGGCCGGGCGGGCTGCGGGGCCCCGAGCGGCTGCCCGTCACCTTCACATCGGCCGACCCGAACTGAGCAAACGAATGCCGGCCTGCCGCAGGTAACGGGCGGAACACCTCCGGCTGCACCCCCAGCCAGTAGGTACTCCGCCGATGACATCAGCGCAGGCAGCGGGCCCGGGTGATCGTCCGGAAGACGCTGTTGTCGGCGCCGTCCCGTGCGGTGCCCCGGAGCGTGACGACGTGTCCGACTTCCAGCTCGCTCACCTGCAACACCCACTGGAGCACAGCGACAGCGCCCCGCCGACGATCAGTTCGAACGCATCGACGCCGACACCCGGGCCCGTAGCCGCCTGCCCTCGGCCTGACCTGTCGGCTGCGCCTGAACAGATCGTGTTCGTGGTCCCATAACTATCTCCGAACGCCTCACCCCTCCTCGTGAGCAGGGGAACGACATCCCAGCCATTGGCAAGTTCCACATGAGCAGCGTCCTGAAGTCCGGGCCGACACAGACCTGCTGAGCCCGTCACCGAACGACAGCGGATCATCCGGCACACGCAGTGGGTTGCACGCGCGGGACGGTCGGCTGCCCAGGCACCGCGACCAGGGCAGCATCACAAGATCGTGTGACGGGCTCCTGGCGTCGATGCGGTGGCGGTGCGTCACATCGCCAAGGCGTCGCTGTGCGGGCCGCGGGCCGCGGTGGTTTCCCCAAGCTCCACCTCCTGAAGCCTGATACGCCACGAATGAGAGTCTTCTGCTTCCAGGCAGAGTGCGGAGGGCTGCCCCGCGGCCGGAAACGTGGGCGCTCACTTCTGGCCGAGCTTGATGCGTTCGGTCAGGTCACCAACCTCACTGCCGAGTTTCTGCACAGGGGCGGCGAGGGAGGCCAGTGCGGACTCCATATCGACTGCTGCGGCCGTGTACTTGTCCATGCTGGCTGCGTGCTCCAGCTGTGCCCACACGGCGGCCTCGGCCACCAGGGCGTCGCGCTGTGGGCTGGCGATCGGGTGCTGGGATGCCCTGGTGAGCAATTCACGGGCCTGCCGGCCCGGGGCGCTGTCAGTCATGGCCGGAATCCTTCCAGCGGACCCGGGACAAAAGGAGGATTTCAGACGGTGGAATGCTGCGAAGAAGTTCGGCCTCCCCGCCCATCCGCTCGCAGAGGTGGTGTACAAGGAGGTCGGTGGCGATCCATCGAGCACGGACGACACTCAAGAACATCCTTCCCGATAGTTGACGGCGCGTCGGCGGCAGTTGCAAACGATCAATGCGTCCTGTGCTGAGTCAGGAGGAAGGCGAAAAAAGACGGGCGCAGTGCTCGAATCGCCCCCTAGCAGATCAGCCCCGGCAGGCCACTTCTCTGCGGTCGTCATCCGCCTCGAGAACCATTGCATTCAAGGACGATCAAGGATCAAGCACCCTCCCAAGTCAACCGAACGATGGACACGACCCCGAACCGGTGCACGGCTTAGTCTCAGCGCTGACCGCCTGAAGTGAACCAGGAGTGAGGCGCGGATGAGGATTGGGCAGCCCAGAGGGGCGGCGTGCGCCATGCCGCCGACGCTGCGGCATGCACTGAACGGCTTGTTCGTTTCCTCGCTCGTCGCTGCCCTTCTGATCGTGATCGGTCCGGGTACCACTGTGTCGAGCCAGGACACGTCCATCGTGGCCGCCCTGTCCGTGCTCCTCGCCGCCACGTACGCGGTGGGATTCGCCGGCCCTGCCAGGCCTGCCGACTCTCGACATCGCGAGGAACCCACCGAGCCCGTCGACATAACCGGAGGGAACCCGGGCCGTGTGCTGCACTGGCTTGGCGCGCTGACCGCGTTGTGGACCTGCCTCATGGCGTTCAGTTCGGGGTTCGGCTGGCTGGGGTTCCCGCTGTTCGCACTGTATGTCCTGCACCTGCCGCTGCGGCTGGCGGTCGTGGCCGTCGCTCTGGGGACTGCCATCGTGGTCGCAGCCAAGGCAGCGGAGGCCGGCACGCTGGGGATCCCCCAGGTGGCCGGACCGCTGCTGGGCGCGCTGGTCTCCACGCTGACGCTGCTCGGGTACCAGTCGCTGTACCGGGAGAGCCAGGCCCGCAAGGCGCTCGTCGCTGAGCTGCTCGTCACCCGGGACGCGCTGGCGGAGTCGCAGCGGGAGGCCGGCCGGCTCGCAGAACGCCAGCGGCTGGCCCGGGAGATACACGACACGGTCGCGCAGGGCCTCTCGAGCGTGATCATGCTGTTGCGTGCCACCGACGCCGCGCTGCCGCCGGACGCGTCCCTGGCGCAGGAGCGGACCGCCGCAGCCACCGAGGTCGCCACGGAGAACCTCGCCGAGTGCCGGCGCTTCCTGTACGAACTGAACCCGCCGCCCCTGGTCGAGACGCCCCTGCCCGAGGCGTTGCGCCGACTGGTCGACCGGAGCGCCGAGGACGGTCTCAGCACCGCTTTCCACCTGCACGGGGAACCGTACCCGCTGGGCGCCGAGTGCGATGTGGCGCTGCTGCGGCTGACTCAGGAGGCGCTGGCCAATGTGCGCGGGCACGCGCACGCCGAGAGGTGCGTGGTGAGCCTGTGCTACCTGGACGACCGGGTGACGCTCGATGTCTTCGACGACGGCAAGGGCTTCGATCCGGAGCTTCCTCGACAGGACTCCCGTGGCGGCTTCGGGCTCTTCGGGATGCGCCAGCGGATAGAGGAGCTGGGCGGCGCGCTCACCGTCGAGTCCACGATCGGCGAGGGAACGGCGGTCGCCGCCAGTCTGCCGATTCCGAATGAGGTGACGTCATGACCGCGCCGCGGACCGTCTCCGTCGCGCAGGTGCGCGTGCTGATCGTCGACGACCACCCGGTCGTGCGCCGCGGCCTGCGTGCGCTGCTCGATGACGTACCCGAGGTCGTGGTGGCCGGTGAGGCGGGGGACGGCGCCGAGGCGCTGCGCATGGTCGCCGGGCCGACGGAGGTCGACGTGGTCCTCATGGACCTGCGCATGGGCGGCGGTACCGACGAGGCGTCAGGCGTCGCCACCGATGCAACCGGCAGCGGGCGAGGCGGCGGCGAGCGCATGGACGGTGTCGAGGCCACCCGCCGGATCAGGGCCCTGCCGGCCCCGCCCCGGGTACTGGTCCTCACCACCTACAGAACCGACGCCGAGATCCTTGCCGCCGTCGAGGCGGGTGCGACCGGTTACCTGCTCAAGGACGCGCCGGTCGAGGACCTGATCTCCGCAGTGCACGCCGTCGCGGCCGGCGAGACCGTGCTGGCTCCGCCCGTCGCCACTCGGCTGCTCGGCCGCATGCGGGCACCGCAGTCCACACTGACCCCACGCGAGACAGAGATTCTCGTCCTGCTCGCGAAGGGCCTGTCGAACCGGCAGGTGTCACGCGCGCTGTTCATCAGCGAGGCAACAGTGAAGACCCACCTGGTCCGTGTCTTCGCCAAGCTCGGGGTGGACAGCCGCACCGGCGCCGTGACGGCGGCACTGGGCCGTGGCCTGATTCCCGAACCGCTGCCCGGCCCCACCTAGCCGACCGCACGACCGAATCCTGCAAACCCGCCCAACCCCTCCGGCCGGCCCAAGTTTCCGGACCTCACAACGCAGCGAGGTTCCCCTGCCACACCACCAAGCTGACACAGCGACGGCGCACGGCCGCCGCATCAACGCGGCGCGTGGTCCGCCGCCCTGGTACTGCTGCACCGCTCACACCTGAAAGTGCAGCACAACCACACACCGCATCCAATGCAGTGATCCGACGCGGCGCCGAATTCCCGCAACCGCGTGGCTTTCGCGCGCCTTCACTCCCCCTCAGAGAAGGTCAACGCCTTGATGAGACAGTCACGACCGGCTGGGTCGACCGGCTTCCCAGCCCGCTCAACCACCCCCATAGCCTACCGGCTGACACGCCGTCCAGTGCGGACGGCCCTGGGGATGCTCACCGCGGCTTGTGTGGCCGGCACGCTCATCACCCTGCCGGCCGCCGCCGCAGCAACACCGGCCGAATCGGTCGCTCAGGCTGCCCAGTCACGGCAGGGCGGCCCGGTTGTCGCCACGCACAAGCTCACCCTCGTCACGGGCGAGGTAGTGACGCTGGAGCGTCACGCCAACGGCTTCCAGGCGGCAACGGTCGCGCCCACGTCCGACGGCACCCCGGCGGCGTTCTCCACCTTGCGGGTGCGCGATGAGCTCTATGTCATCCCTGACAAGGCTCAGCCCTACCTCGCCGCGAACGAGCTCGACCGCGAGCTGTTCAACGTCACCAAGCTGGTCGAGTACGGCTACGAAGACGCGCACCGCCCCGCCGTGCCGCTGATCGCCACCTATGCCGGCGCGCCGGGCAAGGCCGGGAAAGCGCTGAAGCAGGCCGCGCCGGCCGGCTCGGTCAAGGCCGACGAACTGCCCAGCGCCAACGCGGTGGCGCTGCACGCGAGCAAGAAGAAGGCGGCGACCTTCTGGGAGGCGGTCGACGACGACAGCGCCGCCTCGACGAAGGCACCGCAGCTTGCCGACGGCATCAAGAAGCTCTGGCTCGACCGGCCGGTCAAGGCGACGCTGGACCGGAGTGTGCCGCAGATCGGCGCGCCGAGTGCGTGGAAGGCCGGCTACGACGGCACCGGTACCAAGGTGGCCGTCCTCGACACCGGCGTCGACCCGAACCACCCCGACCTGGTGGGCCGGGTGAAGACGATGAAGAACTTCACCGACGACCCTGACGCGGTCGACCACCATGGTCACGGCACGCATGTCGCCTCGACCGTCGCCGGCTCGGGTGCCGCATCGGGCGGCAAGTACAAGGGTGTGGCGCCGGGCGCCGACCTGTACATCGGCAAGGTCCTCAACAAGGCTGGTGTCGGCCTCGAGTCGGGGGTCATCGCCAGCATGGAATGGGCGGTCGCCGAGAGCGCGGACGTTGTCAACATGAGCCTGGGTTCGGACGCGCCCAGCGACGGCACCGACCCGTTGAGCCAGGCCGTCAACCAGCTCACCGCGTCCACCGGCGCGCTGTTCGTCATCGCGGCCGGCAACGAGGGCTCGGACAAATCGACCGTAGGTTCGCCGGGTGCCGCCGACGCCGCGCTGACCGTCGGCGCGGTGTCCAAGTCGGAGCTACTCGCGGGCTTCTCCAGCCGCGGCCCGCGCAAGGGCGACTTCGCGGTCAAGCCGGAGATCACCGCACCGGGCGTGGGAATCGTCGCCGCGCGCGCCGCCGGCACCGCGATGGGTACCCCGGTCGACGCCAACTACACCTCGGCCAGCGGCACCTCGATGGCCACCCCGCACATGGCCGGCGCCGCGGCGATCCTCGCTCAGCGCCATCCGGACTGGACCGCCGACCGGCTGAAGCAGGTGCTGGTCAGCACCGCCAAGCAGGGCGCGTACACGGCCTACCAGCAGGGCGGCGGCCGGGTCGACGTGCCCAAGGCGATCGACGCCACGGTCTACTCCAGCCCCGCAGTCGTCAGCATGGGCAAGTCGACCGCCGAGAGCGCGTCGGGCACCAAGACGGTCAGCTACGTCAACACCTCCGGTGCGGACAAGACGCTGTCGCTCCGCCTGGCCGCCTCCGGGGAGACCGGGCCGGCACCGGACGACACATTCACGCTCAGCGCGACCAGCGTGACGGTCCCGGCGAACTCCACCGCGAGCGTGACGGTGACCTACCACCCCGAACTCTGCGTCCTGGGCGACTACACCGGTGTCATCACCGCCACGGCGCCCGACGGCACCGCGATCCACACCACCGTCGGCGCGACGAAGGGGGTGCCCACCGTCGACCTCACCGTCAACGCGGTCGACCGGAACGGAAACCCGGCGCAGGGCACCAACGTGGCCGTGTTCGACCTGGACCAGGACGAGGTCATCCAGCCCTACCTCCGGGACGGAACGGCGACTGTCGCAGTGCCGCTGGGACGCTACTCGGTCATGGGTGTCGTCTACACGCGGGACAAGGCCGGAGTCGAGATCCTGAACGGTACCCTCGCCGGCGACCCCATGGTGGAACTGAAGGCGGACAAGACGATCACACTCGATGCCCGGCTGGGCAAGGAAGTCAAGGTCGCGACGCCCAAGGAGTCCGAGCCGAACGGCTACAGAATCGGGTACCGCCAGCAACTCCCCGGCAATTACGGGTTCGACTTCATGAAGATCATGTTCAGCCCGATCTGGGACCATGCCTACGTGGTGCCCACCGAGCCGGTGAAGCTCGGCACGTTCGACTTCAACTTCCAGCAGCGCAGGTACGCCCCGGCGATCCGGGCGTCCATTGCCGGGCAGGGCGGCGCGCTCCCGCTTGAGCCGGTGTTCAATGCGGTCCGGCTGGACGGCCCCAGCACGCTCCGGGCGGTCGACGCCGGCAAGGGGCTGCCCGAGGACCTGGCCGGCACGGTCGTCAGTGGCAAACTCGCGGTCGTCACCCGCGATGCCACACGGACGACTGCCGACCAGATCGCCGCCGTGGCCGAGGCCGGCGCGAAGGCAGTGATCATCGTCGGCGACCAGCCGGGTACCTTCAACGCCAGCGTGCCGTTCGCCGCCCGCACGGCCATCCCGGCCTGGACCCTCAACCGGGACGAACGCACGGTCCTCTTCGACCGGATGGCCGGCGGTCCCACGCAGGTCAACCTGCATGGCATCGCCAGCAGCCCGTATGTGTACAACATCGCACTGATGGTTCCCGGTGGAATTCCGGCCGACCCCGTCGACGCGGTCACCGAGGAGAACTCGGCTGTGGTGAAGTCCCACTACCGCGGCGCCAAGGGCGCCAGACTCGGCGAGACCACGTCGGTGGTCCGCCCGAGGGAGCGCCTCATCGTTCAGGTGGTGGAATTCGTCGACGGGCCGCCGGACCGGGAGGAGTGGTACTCCACCGGCAGCAAGTGGCCGACCCTGAAGGACATGCGGTGGTCCCACGCGGTCTTCCCGGACGCCCCCAACATCCTCCGTCGCATGGATGACGTACTCCGCACCTACAGCCCGGGCGAACGGCATGAGGAGACCTGGCTGGGCGCCGCGAACGGCCCGGCCGGACCGGCGAACACCCTCGCGGTCCGCGAGGGCGACGACATGACCCTCATCGTGCCGGAAATGGGCGACAGCGAACCGGAGCACTTCGGCTGGTTCGGCGCGGACCCCGACAAGGCCAAGGTACGGGTGTACCAGGACGGGAAGCGCCTCGCCGAGACGACGCGCGCGATGATGATGCTGCCGGTCAGCCCCGACCCGGCGACTTACCGGATCACCATGGACACTGAGCACCCGGCGTGGTTCCCGCTGTCCACCGAGACCAGCACCTCGTGGACGTTCAAGTCCGCCCGGCCGACGAACGGCGAGGAGGACCTGGCACTGCTCTGGCCGAGGTACGACCTGAACCTGGATGCGCAGAACACCACCCAGGGCAGCCAGACCTACCACTTCGACCTGGCGTTCACCCTCCAGAACGGCGCCACCCCAAACATCGACGGGGTCGAGGTGGAGGCGTCCTCCGACGACGGTGCCACCTGGCAGCCCGCGACGGTCAAGAGCAAGAGCAACGGCAACTACAAGGTGTCCGTGAGCAATCCGGCAAAGGGCTATGTGTCCCTGCGCGTCAAGGCACAGGACACCAACGGCAGCAAGATCGAGCAGACCCTGATCAAGGCCTACGCCATTCGCTGACCCTCACAACGGCCCTTTCCTGACCGCACCCCTGGCACAAGGAACGCCCTTGCGCCAGGGGCGCACCCCGTTGTACCGGCAATCGAAATACCTTGCCGTTCCTCCGTGTTGCCGAAATCAGCAGCATCCTCGCAAAGAAGGGACATATCCGAGAGTTCTAACATCCGCACCAACCCGCTTGGCGCACTGCTTCATCGGCGCAGCTCCACATTGCCGAACGCCGCGCCGGCAGTTCTCCCTGCCCACGAACGCTTTGGCGTTCCCCCACGGTCTTCCGGCCGATTGTCGTGGCGGGTTTGCGACATGGAAGAAATCCGCCATGCCAATCAGTTGCCTCGGTCCGTGCGAAGCCCGAAAGTATCTGCCGAATACAGCAAGAGCTTCTTTCTCACGACAGCAGGAGACGCGGCGCCGAATCTGCGCGACTGCGTGGTTCCGCGCGCCTTCATTCCCTCTCAGAGAAGGTCATCACCTTGATGAGACCGTCACGGCCGGCTGGGCCGACCGGAATCCCGGACCACCCGACCACTTCCGCAGCCTACCGGCTGACATTCCGTCCAGTGCGGACGGTCCTGGGGTTGCTCACCGCGGCCTGTGTGGCCGGAACACTCACCGCCCTCCCCGTTGCCACCGCCGCCGAGACGCCGGCACCCCAGGCCGCCCAGTCGCAGCAGAACAGCCCTGTTGTCGCCACGCACAAGCTCACCCTCGTCACCGGCGAAGTGGTGACGCTGCAGCGTCACGCCAACGGTTTGCAGGCGGCGACGGTCGAGCCCGCGGCCGACGGCACCGCGGCGGCGTTCACCACCATGAAGGTGGGTGACGAGGTCTATGTCATCCCGGAGAAGGCACAGCCCTACCTCGCCGCGAACGAGCTCGACCGTGAGCTGTTCAACGTCACCAAGCTGGTCGAGTACGGCTACGACGACGCACACCGCCCCGCCGTACCGCTGATCGCGACCTACGGGGGCGCGCCGGGCAAGGCCGGCAAGGCGCTCGAGAAGGCCGCGCCGGCCGGCTCGGTGAAGAAGGACGAACTGCCCAGCGCCAACGCGGTGGCGCTGCACGCCGGCAAGAAGAAGGCGGCGACGTTCTGGGAGGCGGTCGACGACGACAGCACCGCCGCGACGAAGGCACCGAAGCTTGCCGACGGCATCAAGAAGCTGTGGCTCGACAAGCCGGTGCGCGTCGCTCTGGACCAGAGTGTGCCGCAGATCGGCGCCCCGGAGGCGTGGGCGGCCGGCTACGACGGCACCGGCACCAAGGTGGCCATCCTCGACACCGGAATCGACCCCAACCACCCCGATGTGGCAGGGCGGGTGAAGAAGGCGCAGAACTTCACCGACGACCCCGACGCCGTCGACCACCACGGCCACGGCACGCATGTCGCCTCGACCATCGCCGGCTCGGGTGCCGCGTCGGGCGGCAGGCTCAAGGGTGTGGCGCCGGGCGCCGACCTGTACATCGGCAAGGTCCTCAACACGGCCGGTTCGGGCTCCGAGTCGATGGTCATCGCCGGCATGGAGTGGGCAGCGGCCCAGGGCGCGGACGTCATCAGCATGAGCCTGGGCTCGGCGGCCGGCAGCGACGGCACCGACCCGATCAGCCAGGCCGTCAACCAGCTCACCGCCTCCTCCGGGTCGCTGTTCGTCATCGCGGCCGGCAACACCGGCCCGGGCAAGGGCACCGTGGGCTCGCCGGGCGCCGCAGAAGACGCACTGACCGTCGGCGCAGTGAACAAGCAGGACCAGCTCGCGAACTTCTCCAGCCGCGGCCCGCTCAAGGAAACCTTCGCGGTCAAGCCGGAGATCACCGCACCGGGCGTGGGCATCGTCGCCGCGCGCGCCGCCGGCACCACGATGGGCACCCCCGTCGACGCCAACTACACCTCGGCCAGCGGCACCTCGATGGCCACCCCGCATGTGTCCGGCGCCGCGGCGATCCTCGCCCAGCGCCACCCCGACTGGACCGCCGACCGGCTCAAGCAGGTGCTGGTCAGCACCGCCAAGCAGGGCTCATACACCGCCTACCAGGGCGGAAACGGCCGCGTCGACGTGCCCAAGGCCATCGGTGCCGAGGTGTACTCCAGCCCTGCCGTCATCAGCATGGGCAAGAAGTCGGCCGAGAGCGCGCCGGTCACCAAGACGGTCAACTACGTCAACACCTCCGCGACGGACACCACGCTGTCGCTCAGCCTGTTCAGCGTCGGGGAGACGGCACCCCCGGACGGCATGTTCACGCTCAGCGCCAACAGCGTGACGGTCCCGGCGAACTCCACCGCGAGCGTGACGGTGACCTACCACCCCGAGCTCGGCGCCGTGGGCGACTACACGGGGATCATCACCGCCACCGCGGCCGACGGCACCGCGATCCGCACCACCGTCGGCGCCACGAAGGACGTGCCCACCGTCGACCTCACCCTCAACACGATCGACCGGAACGGAAACCCGGCCGTCGGCGAACTCACGGTGTTCGACCTGGACAACGGCGTCGTCCGCCAGTTCTACCCCCAGGACGGAACGAAGACGGTCGCGCTGCCGCAGGGTCGCTACTCCGTCATGGGTGACGTATACATGCTGGACAAGGCCACGGGCCAGGCCTTGAGCCACACCCTCGCCGGCGAGCCCGTGGTGGACCTGAAGGCCAATCGGACGATCACGATGGACGCCCGGCTGGGCAAGGAGGTCAAGGTCACGACCCCCAAGGAGGCGCAGTCGAGCATCTACGATCTCGGGTACCGCCAGCAGCTGCCCGGCAAGCGCGGGATCGACTACATGAAGGGCGTGTCGAGCCGGTTCTCGAAGCACGCCTATGTGGTGCCCACCGCGCCGGTGACGGTTGGCATGTTCGAGTTCAACTTCCAGGACCGCAGGTACTCGCCGGTGATCCGGGCGTCCTATGCCGGGCAGGAGGGCGCGCTCCCGCTTGAGCCGGTGGTCTTTGCGGCCCGGTTGTACGGCTCCAGCACGCTCCAGGCGGTCAACGCCGGCACGGGACGGCCGGAGGACCTGGCCGGCAAGGACCTCGATGGCAAGCTCGCGATCGTCACCCGCGATGACACCTTGAAGGTCGCCGACCAGATCGCCGCAGTGGCCGGCGCCGGTGCGAAGGCAGTGATCATCGTCAACGACCGGCCCGGCGTCTACGCCACCAGCGTGCTGCGCGTCACCGGCACTGCCATCCCGGCCTGGAGCCTCACCCAGGACGAGGGCGCGGTGCTCTTCGGCCGGATGGCCGACGGTCCCACGCAGATCAACCTGCAGGGCATCGGGAACCACCCGTATGTGTACAACATCGCGCTGATGGTTCCCGGTGAAATTCCGGCCGACCCCACCGACGCGGTCACCACGGAGAACTCGGCCGTGGTGCAGTCCCACTACCGCGGCACCAAGGGCACTCTGATCGGCGACACCGACACGGCGATCCGCCCGGGAGAGACCATGGTCACCAATGTCGTGGACTTCTACGACGCGCCGACCGTCCGGGAGGAGTGGTACTCCACCGGCAGCAAGTGGCCGACGATGAAGGACATGCGGTGGTGGCACAAGGTCCACCCGGACCGCAAGGACATCGTCACCGCCATGAGTGACCTACTCCGCAACTACCGTCCGGGCGAGCAGCGCGAGGAGACCTGGCTGGGCGCTGTGAACGGCCCGGCCGGACCGGAGAACACCCTCGCGTTCCGCGACGGCGACAAGGTCACCCTCAACATGATGGAGATGAGCGACAGCCAGCCCGGACACTACGCCTACTTCCAGGGCTTTAACGGCACCGTGACGAAGGTGCGGCTGTACCAGGACGGCAAACTCCTCACGGAGCAGGGCTGGTTCTCGCTCACGACGCTGCCGGTCAGCCCTGACCCGGCGACCTACCGGATCACCATGGACACCGAGCACCCGGACTGGTTCCCGCTGTCCACCAAGGCCAGCACCGCATGGACCTTCAAGTCCGCCCGGCCCGCGAACGGCAAGGAGGACCTGGCACTGCTCTACCCGAAGTATGGCCTCGACCTGGACGCGGAGAACACCACCCAGGGCAGCCAGACCTACCACTTCGACCTGGCGTTCCTCCTCCAGAACGGCACCACCCCGGACATCGACGGGGTCGAGGTGGAGGCGTCCGCCGACGACGGCGCCACCTGGCAGCCCGCGACGGTCAAGAGCAAGAGCAACGGCAGCTACAAAGTGTCCGTGAGCAACCCGGATTCGGGCTACGTGTCCCTGCGCGTCAAGGCACAGGACACCAACGGCAGCAAGATCGAGCAGACCCTGATCAAGGCCTACGCCATTCGCTGACCCGCACAGCAACCCTTTCCTGAACGCGCCCCTGGCACAAGGAACGCCCTTGCGCCAGGGGCATAACCCGTTGTATTGGCAATCAAATACCTTACCGGTCCACCGTATTGCCGAAATTAACAGCATCCTCGAAAAGACTGGACCTGTCCGAGAGTTCTGACGTCCGCACCAGCACGCTTGATACACCGCACCATCGACGCAGCTCCACATTCCCGAGCGCAGCGCCAGCAGTTTTCCCTGCCCGCGAACACTCTGGCGTTCCTTCGCCGGTTTTCCGCCCGATTGCCGTGGCGGGTTTGTGACATGGAGGAAATCCGCCACTGCCAGTCGGTTGCCTCGGTCCGTGCAGAGCCCGAAAGTATCTGCCGAATGCAGCAAGTACTTCTTTCTCGCGACGAGCAGGAGACGCTCATGCATCCACCGCGCCATATTCAGGGCGAACCCGAAAGAACGGCACCTCAGGAGGCCTCGCGATGAGGCGTTTCGGGCGACGGCTGGCCACCGCGGCCGCCGGCATCACCGTCCTCGGGACGGTCATGTCGAGCACCGCGGCGAATGCCTCCAACCCAACTCCGGCTCCGTCTTCCTTTACTTCCCTCAACCTGCCGGCTTCGGTCAGCGACAGCCTTCTCAAGGCTACCGCCGGAAATCGGGCGAACCTGCCGCTGACGCTGGTGACCGGCGACAAGGTGCAAATCGGCGTCACCAAGGGCCAGCAGCCGGTCGTCCGTGAGATCGAGCCCGCGACGCGGCCCGGGAACGAGTCGGTTCTCTTTCACACCGTCACCAGGAAGGGTCAGGTCTACGTCGTACCGGACGACGCATTGCCGCTGCTGGGTGCCGACCTGCTGGACTGGGAGCTCTTCAACCTCGCCAAGCTGGCCGGCTGGGCGGCCGAGGGCAGGACCGGCGAGGTCCCGGTGATCGCCACGTACACCGGCAAGACCAGTGCCCGGACGGCGACGCCCCCCACCGGTACGACCGCCAAGACCGTCCTGCCGAGCATCAACGCCCGCTCGATGAGCATCAAGGGCAACGGCCAGTGGTGGCGAGAGGTGCGGAAGAAGAACACCGGCAAGTCCGCCGCCGCCTCCCTGGCGACCGGCCCGCTGGCCGGGGTGGGGAAGGTGTGGCTGAACGAGCTGACGAAGCTGCAGCTCGAACAGTCCGTACCGCAGATCGGCGCGCCCGCCGCCTGGGAACGCGGCTACGACGGTTCGAACGTGAAGGTCGCGGTGCTGGACAGTGGCATCGATGCCACCCACCCTGATCTCGTCGGCCAGATCGCCGAGGCGGTCGACTTCACCAACAGCCCGAGCGGTCCGGTGGACGGACACGGACACGGTACCCATGTGGCGTCCACGATCGCCGGTACCGGCAAGGCCTCCGATGGGCTGCGCCGCGGAGTGGCGCCCGGTGCGAAGCTCGCCATCGGCAAGGTGTGCGGCGACGACGGCTCGTGCCCCGGCGACGCGGTCATCGCCGGCATGGAGTGGGCCGCCAAGTCCGGTGCCGACGTGGTGAACATGAGCATCGGCGGCCAGGCCACCGACGGAACGGACCTGCTGAGCTCAACGGTCAACAGGCTCAGCCGCACCTACGGCACCCTGTTCGTCATCGCCGCGGGCAACAACGGCCCGAACTCCGGGACGGTCGGGGCGCCAGGTGCCGCCGACGATGCGCTGACCGTCGCGGCCGTGGACAAGAACGACCAGATGGCCCCCTTCTCCAGCCGCGGACCTCGCGTCGGGGACGGCGCGGCCAAGCCGGACATCGCGGCGCCGGGCGTCGCCATCGTCGCGGCCCGCGCCAAGGGCTCCAAAATGGGCAAGCCCGTGGGCGACTTCTACACGTCCGTCAGCGGCACTTCCATGGCCACGCCCCATATGACCGGCGCGGCAGCGATCATCGCCCAGCAGCACCCGGACTTCACCGGGCGGCAGATCAAGGCGCTGCTGATGGCGACCTCCAAGGACCTCGGGCACGACCTGTACGCGCAGGGCGCCGGCCGGGTGGACGTGGCCCGCGCGATCGATCCGAAGATCACCCCCGACGGAAACCTGAACTTCGGCCGAGCCGAATACCCGCACTCGCCGGTGTCCAGGACGGTCACCTACAGCAACTGGACCGACGAGCCGATCACTCTTGCGCTCTCCGCCTCGGCTTCCTCCTCGGGCAAGCCCGCACCGGCGGGGCTCTTCACCCTCAGCGCCGACCAGGTCACCGTGCCCGCCAAGGGCTCGGCCGATGTGACGGTGACCGTGGACGGCAGGGTGGTGGACAGTTCCGGGCAGTACGGCGCATACACCGGCGTCCTGACCGCCAAGGACAGCGCGGGGGCAGTGCTCGGATCGTCGCGGATCTCGAGCTATGTGGAACCGATCCGCCACGACCTGACCATCAAGGTCACTCCTCCAGTCGGCGCCACCGATGTCTCGTACGGCAGCGCGCTGATCGTCCCGGTCGACGAGGACAAGCTGAACCTGTACGAAAAGCCGCTGACGGCACCGGGCGGCGAGACGATCAAGGCACGGGTTTTCGCCGGCACTGTCACGGCGGCCATCGGGGTGACGTGGCGGGACGCAGCCGGCGAGCTGCACAAGGCCGCACCGATGGTGCCGGAGGTGGAGGTCACCGGGGCGACCACGGTGGAGCTGGACCTTCGGAAGGTCAAGCCCATCAGTGTGAACACCCCGGAGCGGACCGAGACATACACGGCACTCTTCAAGACCCAGCGGATCTCCGTGAACGGAGACTGGGGGATCACGGCGTCGTTGGCCGCCGAATACGGTCCCGGTGAGCCGAACTGGTGGGCACTGCCGACCGCCGGTGAGGTCAGCCTCGGCACGCTCGACTTCTTCAGCCGGCATGTCCTGGTACCGCCGTCAGTGACGATGAAGGTCACGGGGAACGGCGATTCCTTCGACCTCGACGCCCGCTACGCGACACCGGACACCACCATAAACGGTGGAAACCAGAGGTGGACGAAGGACGGGAAGCCCGTAACCACCCTCGTGCGGTCGACGATTCCCCGGCTGCCCGCCAACGGGAAGAAGCCCGTCGTCTACGCGGGCACCGGCTCGGCCGAGGACCTCGCCAAGGTCGATGCCAAGGGTGCGCTGGTGCTGCTGAAGCCGACCGACATCTGCGGGAAGACCTGCGGCGACTTCACCGCACTGCGTAAGCGAGTGGCGGCGGCTGCCGCCGCGGGCGCGGTCGGGGTGCTGGTGACCGGCGAAACCGATCGGGTCGCCCTGCTGAAGTACGAGTCGTGGCGGCAATACAAGTGCGACAACGGTCCCGACAGCTGCCCGCCGGTCGACCCCTACGCAGCGCTGCCGATCGTGACCGTACCCCCGGCCCAGGCCGCCACGCTGATCCGGCGGATCGAGGGCGGAGCGAAGTCCGGCGTCCAGATCGAGCTCGGCGGCAGCCGCGAAGTGTCCAGGGCCTACGCTCTGGCCTTCGACTCCGCCGGTCGGGTTCCCGGCAACCTGCCGTACCAGGTCCAGTCCCGGGATCTCGACCGCGTCGATCACCGCTTCCACGCCGACCAGCCTGGCGCGATTCCCCACTTCAGCTGGAACCGGATGACGAAGTCCGGCCCGGTGACAGAGGAAAGCATGCTGCCCAAGCCGGACAGTCAGCGGCAGTTCACCACGTTGGTCGGGCCGCGGAACGACAACGCGATCGACCGCTTCGAGATGTCCATCAGGGACTATCTCGCGCCGTCCGTGGCAAGTCCATCGGGCCCGGTCGAAACTCAGGACCTGGCGCTCGGCGCGAAGAACACCATCGCCTGGAACGCGGGTCCGTCGCTTCCCGGCGCGGTGCCCCAGGTCCGCACCAAGTCGGGCTTCACCGCCGACACCGGCCTGCCGTGCGCCGGCTGCCGGGAGGGCGACCGCTTCTGGCCCACCCTGTACCAGACCAGCAGCGGGGGCGGTCGCCAGGCCATGATGGGCATGCTCAACGACACGGGTATCGCCCATTTGATCTACGGGGTCCAGTCCTGTGAGCCCCCCGCCTGCAAGGTAGGCCTCTTCGACGACGCCGGCCACGAGCTCCAGCAAAAGCTCAACCCGGTCGAGTTCGTCTTCCAGCTCGGCGAGCCCGGCAACGCGTCGGACCTGATGTCGAGGAGCGGGCGGTGATGACCGAAATGGGAAAGGAGACTGCTCCGATGAACGCGGCCGAGCCATCGAGGCGGCGCCGGATGGTGAACCTGGCGGCGTCGGCAGCCGTGGCGATGCTCGCGCTGGTGGGATGCAAGGCCGACGTCATCTCCTACGACCTGCCTGCGGAATCAGCCCGCTACACGTTCCAGGCGGAGACCAACGGGGTCAAGACCGCGTGGGAGTACACGTCCGACCGGCCGACCAAGCCCGACACGCCGACGTCACAGCCGTGCATCGCGGATGTCGTTGTCAAGGATCCCGGCCAGTGCCGTCCGGAGCCGCTCATCTTCCTGCGATACGACCTGGGCCTGGACCTGGACAACACCGCCAAGGCCGGCGGGGTCCACCCCATCACCGTCACCGGCTACTACCAGGATCGGCTCAGCACGCCGCCGACCGTGACCGAGTTGCGGGCGGAGGCCAGCTTCGACGGCGGCAAGACCTGGCAGCCGGTGAGCACCCAGGCCGACGGGAAGAACACCTTCACCGCGCGCATCAAGGACCCGAAGCGTAACCAGGCTCCCGGAGGAGTCGCAGCACTGCGGATCACCGCGACCGACAGCGCGGGCAACACCGTCAAGCAGACCATTCCCAAGGCGTACCGACTGCGCTGAGGTGAACCGCTGAAACGGTGAACCGACCCTGAGGGGTCACGGCCGGGGCGAGACGTAAGTTTCGCCCCGGCCGTCTCTCGCGTTCGCAACGCACCAGGCCGAAGTACCGACAGACAGGCGGAGGAACATCATGCTGTCAGACGTGCTGGGACTGACCTCCGAAGAGGCGGACATCTACCACAACCTGATCTCCGTAGCCTCCGCCACTCCCGCCGAACTCGCCGAGTCCGTCGGCTGCGAGGCCGGCCAGGTCGTACGCATCCTCTGCATGCTCGAAGGCCGGGGACTCGCCGCGCGCAGCCTCGGCCACACCACCCGGTTCGTCGCCTCCCCACCGGCGGCGGCGCTGCGGGCGCTCCTGGTCCAGCGACAGAACGAGCTCAATCTGGCGGAACTCGAAATCGACTCCCTCGACGAAATCTACCGCGCGGCCACCCTCGGGCGCGGCGTCGCGGAGGTCGTCGACGTGATCCACGGCACCGAGGCCGTCCGCGAGCGCGTCGGACACATACAACTCGGCGCACGGAAAGAGATCATGAACTTCGTCAAGGCGCCGATCTTTTCGCCCGGCAACATGACCGACGACACGGTCATCGCGCGCGGCGTCCGTTACCGCGTGATACTCGAACGCGCGATGCTCGACGGGGGAGCCCCGTCGTTCGACGAGATCGCCCAGGCGCGGGCCTCAGGAGAGGAGGTCCGGGTCGCCGACATGGTGCCGCTGAAACTCTTCATCGTGGACCGCGAGTTGGCCGTTGTTCCACTCCTCGGTTCGGCCAGTGCCGCAAAGGCGGGAGCCCTGCTCGTGCACGAGAGCAGCCTGCTCGACGCGCTGATTGCACTGTTCGAGTCCGAATGGGAGAAGGCAACGCAGTTCGTCACCTCCGCAGGTGCCCTGCAGAACGCGCCCGCCATCGATGATCTGGATGCACAAATCCTCAGCCTATCGCTGACCGGCCTCACCGACCAGGCGATCGCCACCCAACTGCGCGCCTCCCTGCGGACGGTGCAGCGCCGGATCCGGCATCTGATGGACGTCGCGAAGGTGCACAATCGCATGCAACTGGGCTTCCAGGCGGCACGGCTGGGCTGGCTCGAATCCGAGCGGGACAACAACCGGGCCAGATGAGGCCACCGACACTGTGGGCGCGTGGTCATGCCGGGGAGCACCGACCGACCCGGCTCAGGTCGCTTGCCCTACCGCGCCGGGAGTCCGAGGCGATGATCCGATCGACGATGGAGGACCACGCCAGATGCTCACCACGAAGCTCGACCTGACCACGGCTCGCTGGCGCAAGTCCAGCCACAGCAACGACGACGGCGGCGAGTGCCTCGAAGTGGCCGACGGCTTCGTCGCCGTCGTCCCCGTCCGCGACAGCAAGACCGCCCCGCACGGCCCCGTGGTCGTGATCGACGGCAGTGCGTGGACCACGTTCGTCGAGTTCGTTCGCGACCGCTGGTAGCCGCGCGGCCGGCGAGAGGCCGAGCCTCTCGCCGGCGTGCACATCTTCGCGGTCATGCCGGTGTACGGAATCGCCGGGGTGATCCAGGACGCCGCTGAGACGGCCCTTGTCGGCCCGGTGCTCAGCCGATCGCCGCTCCCAGGGCCAAGAAGCCCGCGACAGCGACCAGGAGGATGCCCATCAGCGGGGCCATGAAGCGCAGGTAGCGGTCATAGCGGACCTTGGCAAGGGCCAGTCCGCCCATGACGACGGCGGAGGTCGGGGTGATGAGGTTGATCCAACCGGAGGCCGACTGGTAGGCGGTGACCACCACGGCGCGGCTGACGCCGGCGAAGTCGGCGAGCGGGGCGAGGACGGGCATGGCCAGGGCCGCGTGTCCGGAGGAGGAGGGCACGAGGAACGCGAGGGGGAGGTTGACCAGGAACATCAGCACGGCGAACAGTCCCGACGAGGTGCCGGAGACGACGCTGTGCAGGCTGTTGAGGATGGTGTCGGTGATGCTGGCGTTGTTCATGATGACGGTGACTCCGCGAGCCAGCATGATGATCATCGCTGCTCCGATAAAGTCGCCGGCGCCCGCCACGACGGCCTCGGTGGTGCCCTTCTCACCGAGCCCGGCGAACAGGCCCACGGCGACGGCTGCGACGATGAACAGGGCCGCCAGTTCGGGGAAGTACCAGCCCAGGGTCGGCAGGAAGGTGACGCCCAGGTCGGCCCAGGGGATCACTGCAAAGATCATGAAGAGGAAGGTTGCGGCGAAGACCGCCAGCACGATGCGCTGACGCACGGTCAAGGGTTCGGCGGTGGCGCCCTGGGTCCGCAGTTCCTCGTCCTCCGGCTTCGGCGTGACCAGGGAGCGGGACGGGTCCTGGTGGACGCGGTTGGCGTAGCGCACCACATAGGCCGCGGCAAGAGCGGTCAGCACGGCCCACATCAGCAGCCGCAGCACGATGCCGTCGCCTGTGCCGATGCCCGCGCTGTCGGAGGCGACTCCGGTGGCGAACGGGTTGACGGTGGAGGCGAGGGTGCCGATTCCGGCCCCGACGACGATCACGGCCGCGCCGGTCATCCGGTCGTAGCCGAGCTTGAGCGCCAGGGGGATCATCAGGGCGTAGAAGCCGAGTGTTTCCTCCGCCATGCCGTAGGTGGTGCCGCCCAGCGAGAACAGGGTGAGCAGGACGACGAGCAGGACTGTCCTGTGGCGCCTCAGCCGTTCGGCGAGGCGGGCCACTCCCGTGGTCAGCGCTCCGGTGCGCACGGTGACGGTGATGAAGGCGCCGACGGCAAGCACGAAGAGGAACACGCCCGCTGCGCCGAAGAAGTCGCCGCTGCCGCCGGGGGCGGTGAGCCCGGTGTGCGGGTCGGTGACTCCGTAGAGTCCGTTGACGGGGGCGAGGAAGAGGTCCTTGAGACGGCCCCAGAAGCCGGTGGTCAGCTCCACGGTGTGGTAGCTGCCAGGGACCGGGCGACCGTCCTTGGTGTCGTAGTGTCCGGCGGGGACGACGAAGGTCAGAGCCCAGACCACCAGGGTGACGATCGCCAGGACGGTATACGCCGAGGGGAAGTGCGGGCCCTTCTTCCTGGTTGGCGCGGCTGCGGACAGGGTGTCGGGCTCCGGTGCGGCCGGGGCGGCGTGTGTGGTCATGTCAGATCTCGAGGGTGTCGTCGTGGCGCGGGCCGGTGAGGGCCTGGCCCTGGGGGTGATGGCCGCTGGGAGTGACGACCGTGCCGGCGATGCCGTCGAGGATGGCCTGGGCGTCTCCGAGGGCGCCGATGGCGGCGAGGCCGCCGGTGAGTTCCACGAACCGACAGGCCGCTTCCGCCTTCGGCCCCATGGAACCGGCCGGAAGGTGCTCGGCCCGCAGGCGGGCGGGGGTCGTACGGCCGATGGGTTGCGCCTGCGGGGTGCCGTATCCGCGCATGACCTGGGGTACGTCGGTAAGCAGCAGCAGCGCATCCGCGTCGAGGGCTTCGGCGAGCAGGGCGGCGGTGAGGTCCTTGTCCACCACCGCCTCGACACCGGTAAGCCGTCCGTGCTCGTCGCGGACCACGGGGACCCCGCCGCCTCCGGCGCAGACGGCCACGGCACCGGAGGTGAGCAGCAGTCGGATCAGCCGGGTCTCGACGACACGCTGCGGATCGGGGGACGGGACGACCCGGCGCCAGTGCGGGCCGTCCTGTTTGACCGTCCAGTGGCTTTCAGCGGCGAGGCGTTCGGCTTCCTCGCGTGTGTAGACCGGGCCCACGAATTTGGTGGGGTCGTGGAAGGCGGGGTCGGCGGCGGAGACGAGGGTCTGGTTGAGCAGGGCGCACACCTGCCTGCCGGGCAGGGCGTTCTGCAGGGACTGCAGCAGCCAGTAGCCGATCATCCCCTGGGTTTCCGCGCCGAGGACATCGAACGGGTAGGGGCGGGTGAGGGATGTGTCGGCGGCGTTCTCCAGGGCGAGCAGGCCGACCTGGGGGCCGTTCCCGTGGGTGATCACCAACTCGTGCTGTCGGGCGAGCGGGGCCAGGGCGGCCACGGCCGCCTGGACGTTGGTGAGCTGGACGGCGGCGTCCGGCCGGTCTCCCCTGCGGAGCAGGGCATTACCGCCGAGCGCGACGACGACGCGCATGACTTCTCCTGTACGGGTGGGGTGGCGGTTATCGCGCGTCAGTTGCCGAGGGTGGCGACGAGGACGGCCTTGATCGTGTGCATCCGGTTCTCCGCCTGGTCGAAGACGACGGAGTGGGGGGACTCGAAGACCTCGTCGGTGACCTCCAGGGCGTTCATCCCGGTGCGCTCCAGGATCTCCGCGCCCACGGTGGTGCCGCTGTCGTGGAAGGCCGGCAGGCAGTGCATGAACCTCACCTGGGGGTTGCCCGTCGCCTTCAGCACGTCCATGGTCACCTGATACGGCTTGAGCAGGGCGATCCGCTCGTCCCAGAGTTCCTTCGGCTCCCCCATGGAGAGCCACACGTCGGTGTAGACGAAGTCGACGCCCGCCACGCCCTCGTCGGCGTTCTCGGTGAGGGTGATCCGGGCCCCGGTGGACCGTGCGATCCGCTTGGCCTCCGCCACCACGCCGGGGGTGTTGTGCAGGCTCTCGGGGCCTACCATGCGGACGTCCATGCCGAGCATCGCGCCCATGACGAGCAAGGAGTTGCCCACGTTGCTGCGGGCGTCGCCGAGATAGGCGAAGGAGATCTCGTGCAGGGGCTTGTCGGTGTGCTCCCGCATGGTCAGCGCGTCGGCGAGGGACTGGGTGGGATGCCAGTCGTCGGTCAGGCCATTCCACACCGGGACACCCGCGTACTCGGCCAGCTCCTCCACGGCGCTCTGGCTGCTGCCCCGGTACTCGATGCCGTCGTAGAAGCGGCCCAGGACCCGTGCGGTGTCCTTGATGGACTCCTTGTGGCCGATCTGGGAGCCCGTCGGATCCAGAGGCGTGACGTGGGCTCCCTGCTGGAGCGCGGCCACCTCGAAGGCACAGCGGGTACGGGTGGAGGTCTTCTCGAAGACGAGGGCTATGTTCCTGCCCCGCAGGCGCTGCTGTTCGGTGCCCTCGTAGTGGGCCGACTTGAGCCGGACGGACAGTTCCAGGAGGTGGCGGAACTCATCGGGAGTGAAGTCGAGTTCCTTCAGCAGTGAGCGGTGGCGCAGGTCGATGGTCATGGCGGGTGCTCTCCTTCGAGCGGAAGACGGACGTGCGGGGGTGGGCGGTGTGCCGGGGCGGTGCCGGTCAGGCGGCGTCGCGTTCGACGGGGCAGCTCATGCAGCGCGGACCGCCGCGGCCCCGGCCCAGCTCGCTGCCCCGGACGGTGATGACCTCGATGCCGTTGCGGCGCAGATAGGTGTTGGTGGTGACGTTGCGCTCGTAGGCAAGGACGACTCCCGGCTCGACAGCCAGGACGTTGCAGCCGTCATCCCACTGCTCCCGCTCCGCGGAGCGCACATCCTGAGTCGGCGTGAGCACACTGATGGCATCCAGGCCCAGGGCGTCGGCGATCGCCTGGTGCATGTACTCCGGTGCATGATCGGTGATCTTCAAGCTGTGCCCGTCCTGACCGGGCTCGATGGTGCAGGAGGGCAGCATGCCCAGACCGGCGTACTTGGTGAAGGTGTCACCGCTCACCATGGTCATCACCGTGTCGAGGTGCATGAAGCTGCGGGATTTGGGCAGATCGATCGCCACGACCCGGCGGGCGGACCCGGCGGCGAACATGCGCAGCGCGAGCGCCTCGACGGCCTGAGGCGTGGTCCGCTCCCCCATCCCCACCAGGACCGCGCCGTTGCCGATGACCAGCACGTCACCGCCCTCGATGGTGGAGGGGTAGCCGGTCTGCCCGTCGGCCCAGCGGTGGAACTCCTGCTTCTCGAAGAGCGGGTGGTGCTGATAGACGGCCTCGAAGTGGACGGTCTCGCGGCGCCGCGCCCGCTTCTTCATGGGGTTCACGCTCACCCCGTCATAGATCCAGCACGAGGTGTCGCGGGTGAACAGATGGTTGGGCAGGGGCGCGAGCACGAAGCCGTCCGGATCCATGGCGTGCAGCCGTACGCTCGCAACCGGGCCCAGGCGGTCCATGAGCTCGCGCCGGGTGACACCGCCCACGAGACAGGCCGCGAGTTCGGCCGGCCCCAGGGAGTCGAAGAAGGCACGCATGCGGTCGGTGGCCAGCGGGCCGTACTCCCGCTCGTCGAAGACCCGGTCGTGAATGAGCGTCCGGGCGGCGGGGTTCTCCAAGGTCTCGGTGAGGAGGTCGGAGAAGAGATGGACGCGCACGCCCCGGTCCCGCAGGACGTCGGCGAACGCATCGTGCTCTTCCCGCGCCCGCTTGACCCAGAGCACATCGTCGAAGAGCAGCTCGTCCTTGTTCGTGGGTGTCAGGCGCTTCAGCTCGAGGTCGGGGCGGTGCAGGATGACCTGCTTGAGGCGGCCGGTCTCGGAGTCGACGTGGAACGACATGAATCTCCCCCAGGGGAAGTAAGACGAAGAACTGGAAGTGGTGGATCTCCGCAGTCCGGCATGGACCTGCTGGTACGGCGGATGCGTTCCGCACCTCGCCGGGGAGATCACCTCAGACCCTGCCACGCGGCCATGGCCCGGGCAGGGTCGCGAAGGTCCCCGTCCGCGGCCCTGTCGGCACCACCGTGCGTGGCCCGTTGCGACCACTGCGGCAGGGCCATTGGGCCCTGTCGTGCCCCGGCCGGAGCGTGGCAGCGGGCGTTCCCCGGTCCGGTTCGCGCGGCCATCCGCCCCGGCTGCCGTTTTCGCGCGTGTGAATCGCCCGGACGCGTACGGGGTGGTGACGGTCATGGGGCGAAGGTCCTCGGCTCCGGCCCGACGGTCCCGGCATACGGCTGACGAGGTGGGGACCACGAGCCAGGCACGCGGGCCACCCGGCCCTCGCCCGCCGGCCGCCGCGACGGCAATCCTGGGAGCGATCAAGGAGGATCTCTGATGACTCGTCTCAAGACCAGGCCCGCCGTCGACATCCAAGTGGAGGCCCGCGGTCAGGTGCCACGCGGAGCGGCCGGCTACGCGCGTGAGAAGACGCTGGCCGCCCTTGACCACCTGAGCGAGCCGGTCCTTGCGGCCCGAGTGAAGCTCACTCAGGCCGCCAACGCGGCGTCGGGCCGTCCCGCCGCCGCGCAGGCCGTGGTGGACGTCAACGGGTGCCCGGTGCGGGCCCATGTGGCCGCGGGCACCATGTTCGAAGCCGTCGATCTGCTCCGTGACCGGCTGGTCGCCCGGCTGGCCAGGACACGCCGCCACAACCGGGGGGACCACCACGGTGACACGGTGCGCCTGCCCGGCGACCGGTGGCACGACGACGGGCACGAGCACCGTCCGCAGCACCGCCAGCTGCCGGCCGAGGAACGCCAGATCGTGCGGCACAAGTCATTCGGCCTGCCCCGGCAGACCCCCGAGGAGGCCGTTTTCGACCTGGAGTCGATGGACTACGACTTCTATCTCTTCGCCGACGCCGACTCCGGCCGCGACAGCGTCGTCTATCGCGACCCGCGCACCGGCTACCACCGCATGGCGACAGCCGACAAAGCCACTGCCGAGCCCCCGGCAGCACCGCATCTGACGGTGAGCGAGGTCCCGGCGCCCGAGATCAGTGTGCGGGAGGCGACCGAGCGACTGGCCCTCACCGGGCTGCCGTTCGTCTTCTTCCTCGACAGTGCCAGCGGGCGCGGACACGTCCTGTACCACCGGTACGACGGCCACTACGGACTGATCACACCCGCCGCGTAGCGGCATCGCGGCACAGCCGACCGAGACCGTCGCGAGCACCCCCAGCCGGAGGTGGTCGCGACGGTCCGAACGCGACGGCTCGGACGGCTCGCAGGCCGTGGGCCGCGAGGACCCGGCATGCGCGTCCAACTGCTCCGCGGTGGGCGAGGGGGGTCTCGCAGAGCGGTAACTCCTTGGCCGGTGCTGTCCACTTGGCGGCGTCCAGCCCGTGGAACGAGAGGATGCCGGCGCGGCTGGCGTGTCCCGGGGTCGCCGCGAAGGAGACGACGTCTTCGGTGCCTGCGGTCTCGTGGGTCAGGCCTGGGACCAGAAGGCAGCGGACCCGCACCTCCACGCCCCGGTCGGCCGGGGCGGGCGCACAGCAGCGTCGGTGCGAGGTCCTGCCCGGTGGGGACGGGGTCATCGCTGCACCCGGCCGCGCGCGGCAAGCACGGCCAGGCCCAGCAGAACGGATTCGCTCAGCCGACTGCCCGTCTCGATCCACAGCCCCTGCGGGGCCGACTGCGGCGGGCGGGGCGGGACCACCGCCCGCCCGCACGGGCCCGTTCGGCCCTGTCCGTTCCTCCGGGCCGACCGGTGTACTCGCTCCAAGGCCTCCGCGGACGCGGAAGGCGACAACCAGAAGGACGTACGAACGTGACACACGTGGTGGTGGCGGTCGATGGATCGGCCGGTGCGGCGCGGGCCGCGGACTGGGCGGTGGAGGAGGCAGACCGCCGGGGCGTGCCACTGCGCCTGGTGTGCGCCTCGCTCTGGGAGCGCTGCGGTCCCGGACCGGACGACGACCTTGTCGGGCGGCTGCGCGAGGCGGCGCACGGCATGCTGGCGGCCGAGGCCACGCGCGTTTCGCTGCGCCGCCCCGGTGTGCCGGTCATTACCGAACTGCTGGCGGACGAGACCGTTCCGTCCCTGCTGCGCGCGGGACGCGGCTCCGCCATGCTGGTCCTGGGCTCGCGCGGCCACGGCGGATTCGAGGGCCTGCTGCTGGGCTCGGTCAGCCTGCGGGTGGCCGCCCGCGCCGACTTCCCGGTCGTCGTGGTCCGCGGCCCGGCACGTACGGAGACCGGCCGGGTCGTCCTCGGCGTCGGCAGCCGTCACCTTCCCGGCCGTGCCGCGGACTTCGCGCTGGCCGAGGCCGCCTGCCGCAAGGCCGAACTCGACGTGGTCCACGCCTGGCAGCAGGATGTGGACTTCTCCGGTCTGTCCGCGCTGCTGGACCCGAGCCCCGCCCGGGAGCGGGCCGAGGCACTGCTGACCGCGGTCGCCGACCAACTGGAACACGACGGCGCGGGGGTGCCCGTGAACCGCTCGTGCGTGCCGGGCGGCAAGGCCTCCGCCCTGCTGGACGCCGCCGTCGGCGCGGATCTGCTCGTGGTCGGCTGCCGCCGCCCGTTCGGGCGGCTCGGCCCGGTCCCCCACGCGATGCTCCACCATGCGCCGTGCCCCGTCGCCGTCGTCACCGACTGAACGGCAGCTCCAGGTGCTTCTCGCGCAGCGCGGCCTGGATCGCGCCGGCCTTCTGGTCGCGGTTGCGCCGGCGGGCCCGGGCGAGGACCGCGGTGATCTGGGTGCGGGTCAGCCTCGCAGCGGCGGCCGGGGTGGGGGCCTTGACCAGCAGTTCCAGCGCGTCCGTGCTGGTCAGCTCCAGGCCCGCGTAGGCGGTCAGGGCGGCGGGGAAGTACTCCCGCAGGATGTTGCGGAGCCGCTGGAAGGTTCGGGTGCGTTCCCAGATCAGGGTCTGGTGGGCGCGTGCGACGACCTTGACGGCCTGGGCCTGGTCGCTGTCGCCCGCGATCGGCCGCAGCTGGTCACGGTCGAACCCAGAAGCTGACCGCGCGAGCCCGTACCGCCTGGCCACAGCTCGCCGGCCTGGACGTCCGCTACCGTGGCCAGTTCGCCTACATCGACTGCGAACTGACCGACGGCGAGCGCATCAAGCTCATGCGCCTGCGCTCAGGCGGATCCGCCAGCACCTGGGGCTTCGCCCTCTACCTCGCCAGCACCGACAGGTACGAAGACACCATCCTGCCCACCGGCAGCTTCGCCGGCACTCCCGAGGAAGCCCTGGACTGCGCCTGCGGCCTCTACCTCACCACCCCAGACATCTGAAGACGCCAGGTGTCCTACGGCCGCGCAAGCAGGCGGAATGATCCGCCGAGCTCGTGTGTCGTCTCGTCAGCGAAGCGCCTTCACCATCACCCGCTCCCTGGTCACACCATCGGCCAACCGGTCTCCGAGCTCTTCCGCGACGACGAAGCCGTTGCGCTGGTACAGCGCGATGGCCGGCTCGTTGCCCGGGATCACCGCGAGTTTCAGAGTCGTAGCACCCGACTGCAGGGCCCACCTTTCGACTGCCGCTATCAACCGGTCTCCGACGCCGAGACCCCGCGCCTGGGGACTGACCCACACCGACCTCAGCTCGCATGCGCCGCTCTCCCCGGGAACGCCGCTGGCCACCGCGACCGTTCGACTACCCAGCAGCGCAACGATGTTGTAGGCGTCGGGCATTTCCAAGCGCGCACGCCACTGCTCCTCCCCACCGCTGTGCCAGTCCGCAAGCCGAGCCTTGAACGCCTGCGGTGCCTCGCCCAGCGCAGCAAGGCGAACCTCCCGCCACAACGGCCAATCGCTTTTCGTGAGAACGCGCAGGTGCACCATGCCGAGGAGTCTGCCGCGACGCCCGCGGAGAAGTCCACGACATCAACCTCGACGCCACTCGGCCTTCAGAACGACGCAGTGGCGATCCGGCAAGTCGGGACACCAGACCGCCCTCGTGTCAGCCCGTGACGATTCCGGCGACGAGGTTGATGGTGGTGGCCAGGATGCTCGCGCCGAAGACATAGGAGAGCAGGCAGTGCCGGAGGGCGACCGCGCGGATCGTGGAACTGGAGACGTCGGTGTCGGAGACCTGATAGGTCATGCCGAGGTTGTAGCTGAAGTAGAGGAAGTCGCTGTACCGCGGCAGCTCGTCGGTGTTGAAGTCGATCCCGCCCTCGGGTGGCAGGTAATAGATGTACGCGTAGCGGGCGGCGTACATCAGGTGGAGTGCCGCCCAGGCCATGAACACGCCGCAGAGCGCCGTCGCGGCCGCGGCGTGGCTCAGGCCCGAGTGGCCGACCAGGAGCAGCGCCACGATGCTGACCAGCCCGCACACGGCGGCCGCGACGACGGCGAGTTCCTCGACGACAGGCCGGAACTGCTCGCGCCGGACGTTGCGATGGGTGGTGGCGGCGTCCATGGGCCACAAGGCGATCCACCCTGTCACGACGAAAAACGTTTCCGCCGTGGCAATCCCGGCGAGGATTCCCAGGGGTAGGTGGGTCAGGACGCCGACGACCGCGCCGACGAGCACTCCGACTACCGCCGCGCCCGCGAGTCGGGGAACGGCGGAAAGCATCAGCCACTGGTTCTTGGGGCCTCGAGAGTGATGCCTCGGCAGCTCGGTCAAGGGTCTCAGGCTTCCAGTACGACGACGGTCTCGTCCGTGTAGGTCAGGAACATCAGCGTCTCATGGACGTACAGATCGATTCCGCTCGCGTCGTGCCTGGTGCGGCGGCCCTGTCGACGGGGAAACGTCACCCGCAGTGTGACGATCGGTTTCGCGTCGCGCAGCCGCGCCGTGACTCCGGGAGCGGGCGGTGTGATGCCGGAGAGGTGTCCGGTGTCAACGGCGACGTGCCCCGGGACGTCCGGGTCGAACGGAACGGGTCGGACCCGCCAGGTCCTGGAGACCCTCGGCACGGCGGCCTCACCACCGAGGGCCATGGTGGCCACCAGGAGGACCGCTGCCCTGGAGGGCGGTGTGACGACGGGCTGGGACACAGCCATGGGGCTCCCGGCGGACAATAAGCCGCAAAGGCAATAAAGGGGAACAGTGTCAGAGTAGCCGCGCGTGAACCGGGGTACAGCGCGGCGGCACACCCCCACGGAGTAGCCGGCACCGCCCTGCTCCCCCGAAAGTCGAATGGCGAGCGGATACCAGCGGGCATAGCCTGCCCAAAAGTGCCATTTATCCCCTCGTGCCCGCATGGTGGAAGGGTTGAGAGTCTTGAGCGCCAACACTGACGAACAGGAACCCCTGGAGCACCGCGTGGGGCCCACCCCCGAGGAGGATCCGGAGTTCCGCCCCTACCACCACCCGGCCGCAGGCTGGGGGGCGGCCAAGAGCGTGACCCGTTTCCTGGTGCGCGAGGGTGCGCTGGTGGACGGGCCGCGGGCGATCATGCGGATGAACCACGAGAACACCGGGTTCGACTGTCCGGGCTGCGCATGGCCGGACGACACCAAGGGTCTGCACCTGGACATCTGCGAGAACGGGATCAAGCACGTCACCTGGGAGATGACCCGCAAGCGGGTCGGGCGCGAGTTCTTCGCCGCGCACTCGGTGACGGAGCTGGCCGGGTGGAGCGACTACGACCTGGAGAACCAGGGGCGGTTGACCGAACCGATGGTCTACGACCCGGAGACGGACCACTACGTCCCGATCAGCTGGAAAGACGCGTTCGAGGTGGCCGGCCGTGCCCTGCGCGGCCTCGACAACCCCAATCAGGCGTCGTACTACACCTCCGGCCGGCTCAGCAACGAGGCCACGTTCCTCTACCAGTTGATGGCCCGTGAACTGGGCACGAACAACCTGCCGGACTGCTCCAACATGTGCCACGAGGCCAGCGGCCGCGCCCTCCAGGCGTCCCTGGGCACCGGCAAGGGGACCGTCGACCTGAAGGACTGGGAGTCGGCCGACGCGCTGTTCATCCTGGGAGTCAACGCCGCCTCCAACGCACCCCGGATGCTCACCGCCCTCGCCGAGGCCTATCACCGCGGCGCCCAGATCGTGCACATCAATCCGCTCGTCGAGGCGGCGGCCACACGCACCATCATCCCGCACGACTTCACGGACATGGCCCTCTCCAAGGCGACACGGACCAGCACCCTGAACCTGCAGCCGCGCATCGGCGGCGACATGGCTCTGCTGCGCGGCATGTCCAAGGCGATCCTGGAGCAGTCCGATTCCGACCCCAGGGCTCTGGACCGGGAGTTCATCGACCGTCACACCGCCGGCTTCGAGGAATACCGTGCGCTGTGCGAGGCCACGCCATGGGAGGAGATCGAGAAGCAGTCCGGGCTGAGCCGCGCCGATGTCCTCAAAGCGGCGCGCGTGTACGGCGAAGCCGACCGCAGCATCGTCAGCTGGTGCCTGGGCATCAGCCAGCACGAGCACGGCGTCGACACCGTCCGGGAGATCGTCAACCTGCTCCTGCTCCGCGGCAATCTGGGACGCGAAGGAGCGGGCCCCTCCCCCGTACGAGGGCACAGCAACGTCCAGGGCAACCGCACCTGCGGCATCGACCACCGCCCCACCGAGGAGTTCCTGGACCGCCTCGCCGAGGTCTGCGATATCGAGCCGCCCCGTGAGCACGGCCTGGACACCGTCCACACGATCAAGGCGATGCACAGCGGCGATGTGAAGGTGTTCGTCGGCATGGGCGGCAACTTCGCCCTCGCGGCGCCGGACACCCCGCACACCTACGCGGCGCTGCGCAACTGCGACCTCACCGTCCAGGTGAGCACCAAGCTGAACCGCAGCCACGTCGTCCACGGCCGCCGCGCCCTCATCCTGCCGTGCCTCGGCCGTACCGAGAAGGACCATCAGCGCAAGGGCATCCAGAGCACATCCGTCGAGGACTCGATGAGCATGGTCCACCTCTCGATCGGAATGAAGCGGCCCGCCTCCTCGAACCTGCTGTCCGAGCCGGCCATCGTCGCCGGCATGGCCCGGGCCGCCCTGCCCGACAGCGCCACTCCCTGGGATTGGTACATCGAGGACTACGACCGCATCCGCGACACCATGGCCAAGGTCCTCGACGGCTTCGAGGACTTCAACCGCCGCGTGCGCCTGCCCCTCGGCTTCCGCATCAAGCAGCCCGCCCGCGAACTGGTCTTCCTCACCCCGTCCGGACGCGCCGAGTTCTCCACCGCCGAACTGCCCGACGTCGTTCCGGCTCCCGGCACCCTGGCGCTCGCCACCATGCGGTCCCACGACCAGTGGAACACCACCATCTACTCCGACAACGATCGCTACCGCGGCATCAAGAACCTGCGCACGCTCGTCTTCATGAACCGGGCCGACATGCGCGAACGCGGTATCTCCGACCTCGGCCCGGTCAATATCACAAGCACCGCGAAGGACGGCAGTCAGCGGTCCCTCAAGGGCTACCTCGCCATCCCCTACAACATCCCCCGCGGCTGCGCGGCCGGCTACATGCCCGAGATGAACGTGCTGTGCGCGCTCGGCGACTACAGCACCCAGAGCGACCAGCCGATCATGAAGCACGTCAAGGTCACCATCAGCCCCGCTTCCTAATGCTGTTGTCAAGCAGCCGTAGTCACTGGAGGTGCGACTTGATAGCACCGCCGGTCACGGATCAGGGCCCACAGAACGTTGACGC
>NZ_JBITER010000038.1:0-57731 GCF_044455345.1 Streptomyces sp. NPDC051286
ATGAACTTCAGGTCGCTCGTGGCGTGTTCGGCGTACTGCGACAGGGCCAGCGCGACGAGACCGCCGGCTGCCTTCTCACCGCCCTCGCCCCCGCCGTCGCCACCCTCGGCGGTGATCGTGCCCGCACTCGTCGCCGCCGACGTCAGATGCTCGCCGTACGACTTCGCGTACGTCTCGATCTTCCCCGCGGTCTCACCCGTCGTCTTCAGCACGCCCTGAATACCCTGCGGCTTCAGATCCCACCCGGTCACCAGCTAACCCCCGTGCCCAACTGGCCGGGCAACTGCCCGATCATCAAAGGTCCATCAAAAGATTCCGTACACGCCTGGCCCCCGAGGACTCCCGTCCCGGGGGCCCGCCCGCCCAGGTCAGCCGATGTTGTCGACTGCGGCCTTCGCCCGCGTGATGGTGTGCTGCGCGGTGCCGTCGTTCTTCTCCAGCGTCGTCTTCAGCAGCTGGATGATGTTCTTGACCTCCTGCGAGGCCCGGTTCCACCGCAGTTCCTTGCCGTGGTACTCGTCCGCGACACCGTCCGCGGTGAAGTCCGCCATCGCCGCCTTGACCTGGCCGTCCCGCGCCGCGATCACTTCCTCCAGACGCGCGATCACGACCTGGATATTGCCCTGCGCATCCGCCGACGCACCCGTGTCGTACGCACGACGGTCACTGTCACCAGCCATCAACAAACACTCCCCGTGAAATCTGTGGAACCCATGAAACCGAGAGGCGGTCAGCGTCCGCCGAAACGGGCCGCGTCGAAGTTCGCCGCACCCATCTGCTGCCGGGCGTTGTCGCCCTGCTCCTGGTCACCCGAACCGAACGCCTGCTCCATGCCCGACTGACCACCCAGCAGCGCCGAAAGCGAACCGTTCAACGCCGCCGTGATCTCGTCCGAACGATTCTTGAACGAGTCGAACGCCACCCGCCCCGCGCCGTTGAACTTCCCCTCCAACGGCGCGGCCGCCTGCACCAGCTGACGGATCAACGCGCCCAAGTCATCACTCGAACCACGCGACTGCGACGTCAGAGTCGACAGAACCTGCGCCCCCATGTCGAACTTCATGCGCTTCCCCCTGTCACACCAACTGATCCCATAGGGCGCCATCCTTGCGAACCCTGGCCCGGCGGTGCAACCGAGGGACCCCGCTGTGACCAACGCACGACAGGTCTGCGGGGACCCAATGCGCCCGAACAAGGACATCGGCGAACGAATGTTTTTCAGTGCCGTCCAGCCAGCCGGTCCGCCACCTTGGCGATCGGGTCGGTGGTGGCTTCGGCCGAGGTGAGTTCGCGGCGGTCCGCGGTGCGGTAGGCCGCGTACATGCCGTGGACGCCGATCCAGCGGAAGGGTTCCGGTTCCCAGCGGCGGACCTTGTGGTTGACCCAGGGGAGGGTGGTCAGGTCGGTGGGGCCCGACTGGCCGGAGTCCTGCTGGATCAGGTCGCGCAGGGTGCGGGCGGCGAGGTTGGTGGTGGCGACGCCGGAGCCGACGTAGCCGCCGGCCCAGCCGAGTCCGGTGGAGCGGTCGAGGGTGACCGTGGCGCACCAGTCGCGGGGGACGCCGAGGACGCCGGACCAGGCGTGGTCGATGCGGGCGCCCGCGGTGGTGGGGAAGAAGCGGACCAGGATCTCTCGGAGGGCCTCGATGGTGGCGGGCTGGGTGCGCCCGTCGTTGTCGGTACCGGAGCCGAAGCGATACGGGACGCCCCGGCCACCGAGTGCGATGCGGTCGTCGGCGGTGCGCTGGGCGTACATGTAGGCGTGGGCCGTGTCGCCGAGCGTTTCGCGGCCGTCCCAGCCGATGGTTTCCCAGACCGACTTCGGGAGCGGTTCGGTGACGATCATCGAGGAGTTCATCGGGAGCCAGGTGCGCTTCTGGCCCTTGAGGTTGGCCGTGAAGCCCTCGGTGCAGCGCAGGATGTACGGGGCGCGGACGGTGCCGTACGGGGTGTGGGCGTGCTTGGGCTTGATCTCGGTGACGGGTGTCGACTCGTGGATGGTGACGCCGAGCGCCTCGACGGCGTCGGCGAGCCCCTTGACGAGTTTGACCGGGTGCAGGCGGGCGCCGTGCGGTGTCCAGGTGGAGCCGACGGCTCCGGTGACGCGGATGCGTTCGGCGGTCTCGCGGGCGCCGCGCAGGACCCGGTCGGTCTCGCCGAAGGCGATCTCGACGGAGTGGAAGTCCTTGAGGCGGGCCAGTTGGGCCGCGGTGTAGGCCACTTCGAGGACGCCGCCCTGGTGGATGTCGGCGTCGATGTTCTCTTCGGTGGCGACGCGTACGACCTCGTCGACGGTGTCGTTCATCGCCTTCTGGAGGCGGACGGCGGCGTCGTGGCCGTGGAGTTTCGCGTAGCGGTCGCGGCCTGCGATGCCGTTGTAGAGCCAGCCGCCGTTGCGGCCGGAGGCGCCGTAACCGCAGAACTTCGCCTCGAGGACGGTGATGTTCAGGAAGGGGGCGGCCTTCTTGAGGTAGTACGCCGTCCAGAGTCCGGTGTATCCGCCGCCGACGATGCAGACGTCCGTGGTGGTGTCGCCGGGCAGGGGCTCGCGCGGGACAGGTGTGCCGTGGTCCGCGTACCAGAACGATATTCCGCCGTTGACCGTGCTGACCGTGCTCATGTTGCCCCTGCTCGTCCTTGTGAAGCCGAGTTCCTGTGTGGCGGGACGTTACTGCGCGGGGGCGGTTTCGTCCTCCCCAGGGTGAGCGGATAGCAGGCGAGACCGATGAGGACGGCGGTGATGTGGCCGAGGTCGGTGAAGGTGCGGCCCCTGATGAGGGGGATGCCGTAGACGACGAGGACGGCGAAGAGGTACCCGTACCGCAAGGGCCGGGAGACGTGGTACGTGAGGACGGCGACGACGCCCGCGAGTGCGTAACTGACCCCGACGTCCAGGGTGTGGACCGCCGACGCGGGTGCCTCTCCGTGCCGGACGGCCCAGGCGAGGACGCCCTCGCTGACGAGGGTGGCCAGGATGTGGGCGAGCGCCGCAACCGCCAACCAGCGCAGCGTGCCGAGCCAGCGTTCGGCGGGGGCGTGGAAGACCGTGAAGAGGAAGGCGTACGGGAGCCACTTGCCGCTGTCGATCCAGAAGGCGCTGGAGATGAGGACACGTACCGGGTCGCGGATGAGCTCGTGGATGTTGGTCGAGTGCTGACGCAGGAAGTCCTCCTCGAAGTCGGGGGACATCTGATGCACCACGACCGTGGTGACGAAGAGGGCCGTCAGCCAGATGTACGTGCCGGGCGCGCTGCGGATCCAGAAGCGGACGGCGCGCAGGGCGCGCCTCGGGAGGGAGAGCGGGTTCGCGGGCGGGGCCGGGCTGCTGGGGGGCATAACCGATTGACGCACGGGCCTACGACCGGGTGCGTGATTGACATTCCGGACGCGCTGATCGCCACCCGGTCCAAGTACACCGGCGAGACCGGGCGGGTGCTCCTGGCCGCGCTTCCGGAGCTCGCGGACCGGTTCCTGGGCGAGCGGAGGCTGCGGCCGGACGAGAGAGCCGCTTGGGGCCGGAGCCGGCGGACATCGCCCGGCAGCTGCGGGGCCAGGGACAGCGGGAAGACGGTGGTCGGGGCGGCTGCTTACGCTGCTCCCATGATTCGTACCGCTACTGCTGCCGATGTCCCCGTCATCCATTCCATGGTCCGCGATCTCGCCGAGTACGAGAAGGCGCTCCACGAGGTGAACGCCACCGAGGAGCAGCTGTACGAGGCGTTGTTCGGCGAGCGGCCCGCCGCGTATGCGCACATCGCCGAGTCGGACGAGGACGGGGAGATCGTGGGCTTCGCGCTCTGGTTCCTGAATTTCTCGACGTGGCGCGGGGTGCACGGCATCTACCTGGAGGACCTGTACGTACGCCCCGACCGGCGTGGCGGCGGGCACGGCAAGGCGCTGCTGACGGAGCTGGCACGGATCTGTGTGGAGCGGGGGTACGAGCGTCTGGAGTGGTCGGTGCTGAACTGGAACGCCCCGTCCATCGCGTTCTACGAGTCGCTGGGTGCGCGCCCGCAGGACGAGTGGACGGTGTACCGGCTGACGGACGGGGCGCTGGTGAAGCTCGGCGGCTGACCGAGGTCCTAGGAGTATTGCCTCGAGAGGCCGGGGACGAGGACGACCTTGCCGATCGTGCCGCGCGTCTCCAGGGCGCGGTGGGCGGCGGCCGCCTCGGCGAGCGGGAAGCGCTGGACGGCGGGACGCAGGCGGCCCGCGGCGGCTTCGGCGAGCGAGCGTTCTTCGAGGGCGCGCAGGCCGCCCGCCTTCTGCATCATCACCGGGCCGAGGACGCCCTGGGAGGTGATGCCGCGTTCGGCGAGCTCCTCGTCGGTGAAGGTGAGCGGGGACCCGTTGTGAAGTCCCTCACCGGACCAGCCGAAGACGATGTGCTGCCCGCCCTTGCCGAGGAGGCCGACGGCGGCGCGCGCGGTGACGCCGCCGACGGAGTCGTAGACGACGGTGGCGCGGCGGCCGAGGCCGTCGAGGTAGGTACGGACCCGGGCCGGCCAGTCGGGGAGGGTGTAGTCGACGGCGAGGTCGGCGCCGTTGGCCTGCACCGCTGCGACCTTGGCGGGTCCGCCGGCGAGGCCGATGACGGTGGCTCCGGCGTGCTTGGCGTACTGGACGAGCAGGGTGCCGATGCCGCCCGCAGCGGCGGGGACGACGGCGATCGAGTCGGGGCCGAGCTCGGTGAACTGCAGGATGCCCAGGGCGGTGCGGCCGGTGCCGATCATGGCGACGGCCTCGGCCTCGTCGAGGCCGGGCGGGATCGGGTGGAGCTTGTCGGCGTCGGTGACGGCGAGTTCGGCGTAGCCGCCGGGGGCCATGCCGAGGTGGGCGACGACGCGGCTGCCCAGCCAGCCGGGGTCGGTGCCCTCACCGAGCGCGTCGACCGTTCCGGCGACTTCGCGGCCGGGGACGGTGGGCAGCTCGGCGGGGGCCGGGAACGGCCCCGTCATGCCCTCGCGCAGGGCGGCGTCGAGGAGGTGCACACCGGCCGCGGCGACGGCGATCCGGACCTGGCCGGGGCCGGGTACCGGGTCGTCGGTCGTCTCGTACGTGAGGTTCTCGGCGGGGCCGAAGGTGTGGAGGCGGACGGCATGCATGGTGTGCTCCCCGGGTCGGTTGGCTCTCGGGGATCACCCTCCGACCTCAACCGCGCTCGAGGTCAAGCGTCCGACGGGTCGACCGCGGCTGTTCGCTCGCGCCGAGCGCGAGCACGGCGGCCTCCATTCCACTGTTGAACGACACCTCGCTGAGCAGTCCGGGCGCCGCGACCTGGTCGCCCGCGAGGTAGATGCCGTTGCCGCGGTCGATGGCCGGCCGGTCCCGCCAGGTGGTGCCGGGGCGGTCGACCGCGCCCGTACGGCCGGTGGCGAGAGCCTCGCGCCGCCACTCGACGCGGTCGCGCCAGCCGGGGAAGCCGAGGTCGAGGACGTCTTCGGCACGGGCGATGCCCGCCGCCTTCGACTCGCCCGGGGCGACGGGGAACTGGCCCTGGAGGAGCTGCCGACCCGCCGGGGCAAGGGTGTGGTCCTGGGCAGTGAAGCGTTCGATCCAGCCGGGGGCGTCCAGGTCGGAGACGGCGAAGGCGTCGCCGCGCCGGGTGCGCAGGGCCAGGTCGATCAGAGCGGTTCGGCCGCTGTCCCAGGTCAGCGTGGGGTCGCAGAGCAGCCCGCGGGCGGCGTCGAGGGAGGTGGCGACGATGACGGGGCCGCTGCGGGCCAGGTCGTCGAGGGCGCTCGGATCGATCCGGCTCACCGTCTCTATCCGGACGCTCAGGTTCCAGGCGCGTGCGGCCATCCGGTCGACGACCTGAGCCCAGCCGCCGACCGGGTAGCGGGCCTCGGGCGGCAAGGCGGCGGCGCGGCGCAGCCGCTCCTGGACGAACGCGGCGGAGAGCGAACCGGGGTCGTGGTGGAAGAGCGCGACGGCGGCGAAGTGCGCGGCTGTGCGGGCGCCCTCCTCGCCGACCTGGGCGGTGGCCCAGGTGTGGAAGTCGGTGTCGACGGGGGCGTGTTCGGTCCGGCGTCGGGTCAGCCGGAGGAGGGTGAGGGGTGGGGTCCTGCGCAGGGCGCCGCCCAGCCGGAAGCGGAGCCTGGCGGCCTGCCGCAGCGGCACGGTGGCCATCGCGCCGAGAAGGTCACGCTGTGCCAGCCAGGCCCAGTGCGGTCCGTGGCGGTAGAGGGCGTGAGGTCCTTCATTGGTGAGGTACGGGCCTTCGGCGGTCCTGGCGCGGCCGCCGAGGGTGTGGTGGGCCTCATGGACGGTCACCAGGGCGCCGGACTCGGCGGCTGTGATCGCTGCGGTGAAGCCGGCGACGCCGCCGCCGATGATGTGGATGCGCTGCATGTGTACCGGTCTCCTCGTCGTCGGAACGATGACAAAGAGGTGACGTCCTGAAGGGGCCCGGGTGTGACATCGACGCGGGGGCGTTGTCAGTGGTGTGGGTCACGATGGGGTCATGGCACGTAACAGCAGGAGTGGTGGCGGGAAGGACGCCGTGGCGGCGGCGCGACGGCCGGAGGTGCGGTTGCCACCACTCGTTCCGTACGACCGGGTGGGGCTGGAGCCGGACGGGGACTACGACGGTGTGCGGTTCGAGGGGACGGACCTCTCGGACGAGTCGGGTCCGGGCGCCCGGTTCATGGACTGCGCGCTGGAGGGATGCGCGCTCGACCGTACGGAGCTGATCAGGGCCCGCTTCATCGACTCGGTCCTGACGGGGGTGCGGGGGGTGGGCACCGATCTCGCGGGGGCGTCGCTGCGTGATGTGGAGGTGGTGGACGCGCGGCTGGGCGGGGTGCAGCTGCACGGTGCGGTGCTGGAGCGGGTCCATGTGCGCGGCGGGAAGATCGACTATCTGAACCTGCGCACGGCGCGGCTGAAGGACGTGGTCTTCGAGGGCTGCGTGCTGTCCGAGCCGGACTTCGGGGGCGCGCAGCTGGTGCGGGTGGAGTTCCGGGACTGTGTGCTGAAGCGGGCCGACTTCAGTTCCGTGCGGATGGAGTCGGTGGACCTGCGGACGGCCGCCGAGCTGGACATCGCCCGTGGCGTGGAGCGGCTGGCGGGGGCGGTGATCAGCCCGGTGCAGCTGACGGAACTGGCCCCGGCGTTCGCGGCGCAGATCGGGGTGCGGGTGGAGGCGTAGGGGGTGTCCGGCGGGTCATGGCCGGGTCCCTGATCCGCCGGACACCCCCAGCCGGTTTCCACGGATCCGCTCGTCAGACCCGGGGGAAGCGGGCCTGGAGGTCCCAGATCACGGGGTTGTCGGCGAGCCCCTCGTGCATGTCGGCGAGGTCCGCGATCAGGTCGTGCAGGAAGTCGCGGGCCTCGCGGCGCAGCAGGGAGTGGCTGAAGGTGAGCGGGGGCTCGTCGCCGGGCATCCAGTCGGCTTCGACATCGACCCAGCCGAAGCGGCGCTCGAAGAGCATCCGGTCGGACGACTCGGTGAAGTCCAGCTCGGCGAACTGACGTCGGTGCGAGCGGCTGCCGCGGGGGTCCTGGTCGATCTGCTCGACGATGTCGCAGAGCGCCCAGGCGAAGTCGAGCACGGGCACCCATCCCCAGGCTGTGGATACCTCGCGGTCCGCCTTGGTGTCCGCGAGGTAGACGTCCCCGGAGAACAGGTCGTGCCGCAGGGCGTGGACGTCCGCGCGGCGGTAGTCGGTCTGCGGGGGATCGGGGAAGCGTCGGGAGAGGGAGTAGCCGATGTCGAGCACAGTTCGATGGTGTCATGCCCGGGAGTGCACCGACGCCGGAGCGATGGGTCGCCCCACGGCCCCCGGGACCGTGGGCGCCTGGCGCCGCGGCGGTCCTCGCCGCAGGCGGACCGGCTCACGGCAGCAGCCGCTGTTCCTTCGCCACGGCCACGGCGCCCGCGCGGGTGTCGACGTCCGCGACGAGGAGCGGCGCACCCCGCTGCTCCTCGCCGTCCACGGCGACCACGTCGAGCTCGCCCGGCTGCTCGTCGAGGCGGGTGCGGACCCCGATGCGCAGGACCGGCGCGAGGACAGTTCCTGGCTGGCGACCGGCGTCACCGGCAGCGTCGCGATGCTGCACACGCTGCTGCCGGCCGGTCCCGACCTGAAGCTCCGTAACCGCTTCGGCGGCATCGCGCTGATCCCGGCGAGTGAGCGTGGCCATGTCGGTTACGTACGGGAGCTGCTCCGGGTCACGGACATCGACGTCGACCATGTCAACCGGCTCGGCTGGACCGCCCTGCTGGAGGCCGTGATCCTGGGCGACGGCGGCCGTGCGCACCAGGAGATCGTCGAACTGCTGCTGGCGGCGGGCGCGACCCCCGGTCTGCCGGACGGCGACGGGGTGACGGCGCTGGAACACGCGGAGCGGCGCGGGTTCGCGGAGATCGCGGCGCTGCTGCGGAACCGGACCCCGAGGTGAGCATTCACCGATCCGCCAAACCGACATTCCGCACATAGGATTATCTGCGTGCGTCCCACCGCTCTGATCCTGGTCCTCGTCACGACCACCGTGGTTTCTCTCGGCACCGCCTGCTCCGCCGGGATCGGTGGTGTGCAGGGCACCCCCGGCGCCGCCGGTCTGCGCGACCCGTACTTCCCGAAGGCCGGCAACGGTGGGTACGACGTCACTCATTACGACCTCACCCTCGACGTCGACCCGGCCGCCCAGCACCTGCGCGGCACCGCCGTGATCACCGCGCGCGCCACCCAGGACCTCAGCGCCTTCAATCTCGACCTGGCCGGGCTGACCGTCGAGTCCGCGCAGGTCGAGGGCCGCCCGGCCGCCGTCAACCGGGCGGCCCACGAACTGACCCTGCGCCCCGATGCCGAGGTGGAGAGCCACCTCCACAAGGGCAGGACGTTCCGTACGGTCGTCCGCTACTCCGGTTCCCCGCTGACCCTCACCGACCCGGACAGGTCGAAGGAGGGCTGGCTGAGGACGGCGGACGGATCGGTGGCGCTCGGTGAGCCGGTCGGGGCGATGGCTTGGTTCCCCGGCAACAACCACCCGAGCGACAAGGCGTCCTACGACCTCACGGTCACCGTTCCCAAGGGCCTGACCGCCGTGTCCAACGGCGAGCTGACCTCCCGTAGGACCTCCGGTGCCACCACCACGTTCCACTGGCACACCGCCGCGCCCATGGCGACCTATCTCGCGACGCTCACCATCGGGCACTTCGACACGAAGGCGTCGACGACCCCCGACGGCATCAAGGTGTTCACGGCCGTGGACCCGAAGTCGGCGGCGGCGAGCGCCCGGACCCTGGCCCGGATCCCCGAGGTCGTGCGGTGGGAGGCCGAGCGCTTCGGCCCGTATCCGTTCTCCTCGACCGGCGCGATCGTCGAGCGCGCGAACGACTCCGGGTATGCGCTGGAGACCCAGAACCGGCCGTTCTTCCCCGGCCCGCCGGGGATCGGGCTCCTCGTCCACGAGATGTCCCACCAGTGGTTCGGGAACTCCGTCACGCCCGAGAGCTGGCGGGACATGTGGCTCAACGAGGGCTTCGCGACGTACGCGGAATGGCTGTGGCAGGCGGACAAGGAGGGCGTCCCCGTCCAGGACAGCTTCGACCGCGCCTTCGCGAGCGATGCCAACTGGGCGTTCCCGCCGACCGATCCGCCGACGACCGCGGACATCTCGCAGGCGCCGGTGTACGGGCGCGGGGCGATGGTGATCCACAAGATCCGGCAGGCGATGGGCGACGACAAGCGGTTCTTCGCCCTCGTCAGGGGCTGGACGAAGGCGCACCGGCACGGCAACGCGTCGACGGCCGACTTCACCGCCTATGCGGAGAAGACGACCGGCCTGGATCTGACGAGCCTGTGGAACACCTGGCTCTACGGCAGGAGCCGGCCCGCCACGAAGGGCTGACCGGCTCCCGGAACCGCAGATGCGGGGGTTACTTCACGTTGATTCCGGACCAGGCGGCGGCGACGGCCGCGTACTCCGTGCTTCCCGCCCCGTACAGATCGGTCGCCGCCTTCAGGGTCGCGGTCCGCGCCCCGGCGTAGTTGGTGGTCGACGTCATGTAGGTGGAGAGGGCCCGGTACCAGATCTGAATGGCCTTGTCGCGCCCGATCCCCGTGATCGTGGAGCCGTTGGAGGTCGGCGAGTTGTAGGAGACTCCGTTGATGGTCTTCGCGCCGCTGCCCTCGGACAGCAGGTAGAAGAAGTGGTTGGCGGGCCCGGACGAGTAGTGGACGTCGAGGCTGCCGACCTTCTTCGACCAGTAGTCGGCGGAGGCGCCGTCCTTGCTCGGCTGGTCCATGTAGCGCAGCGGGGTGCCGTTGCCCCTGATGTCGATCTTCTCACCGACGAGGTAGTCGCCGACGTCGTTGCTGTTGGCGGCGTAGAACTCGACCGAGTTACCGAAGATGTCGCTGGTCGCCTCGTTGAGGCCGCCCGACTCGCGGCTGTAGTTCAGACCGGCGGTGGACGCGGTCAGACCGTGGCTCATCTCGTGCCCGGCGACGTCCAGCGAGGTGAGCGGCTTGAGGTTGCCCGAGCCGTCGCCGTACGTCATGCAGAAGCAGCTGTCCGACCAGAAGGCGTTGACGTACGCGTTGCCGTAGTGGACCCGGGAGTACGCGGCCCTGCCGTCGCCCGCGATGCCGTTGCGTCCCAGGACGTTCTGGTAGAAGTCCCAGGTCATGGCGGCGCCGTAGTGGGCGTCGACGGCGGCGGTCTGACGGTTGGTCGCGAGACCGTTGCCCCAGATGTCGTCGGCGTCGGTGAAGAGGGTCCCGGTGCCGGCGCTGCCGCCGTTCAGGTCGTACGTGTTGTGGCCGCCGCGACCGCCGTCGGTCAGGTTGTAGCCGGACCCGGAGGCCGTCGTGCCCAGGTTCACCGTGCCGCTGTACTGGCTGGTGCCGGACCCGGTCTCGATGCCCTCGTACGCGTAGAGCTCCTTGCCGGTGGTGGCGTCCGTGATGACGTGACGCTCGCTGGGCGTCCCGTCGTGCTGGGTGCCCTTGACCACGTTCTCGTAGGCGAGCGTGGGCTTGCCGCTGGCGGCCCAGATCACCTTCCGCGCACCGGCCTTGGCGGCGAGTGCGGCGGTCGTCGACGGGACGGCGATGTCGGCGGCGGTGGCCTTGGAGACCCCCTTGAGTGAACCGTCCTTACGAGTGTGGGTGACGAGGTCGCCGCCGAGGACGGGCAGTCCGTCGTAGGTGCGCTCGTATCGGGTGTGAACCGTGCCGTCGGCGTCCTTGATCACATCGCGGACGACGAGCTTTTCCTTGCCGCCGAGCTTGATCTTCGCGGCGGTCGAGGCGGCCCCGGCCTGGGCCTCCTTGAGGGCTGAGACCCGCTGGGACGCGCTGAGAGGCAGGGCGGTGGCCCCGGACTCGCGGTCCTGGGCCGCACCGGCCGGACCTGCTTGTACGCCGACGACGACCATGGCGGCGGTTGCGGCAAGAGCGGCGGCACGCAGAGTGGTTCTCACTCGTTCTCCTTCACTCGGTCCATGAGCTCCGTGAGGGGGCTGCGGAGAGAGTGGCACCGAACCGCCCGTATTGGCAGGGGCGCGTCAAGGATTTGACCGGATCTTGTCCGTCTGTGAGGGAGCATCATCCGATATGCGGCATACGGTCATCGGTGTCTTGGCGGTGGCCGACGGCAGGCGGACGAACGGGAGCCCCTGGCCGAAAACGATCGGCCGGGGGCTCCCATTGTCCGGGCCTTCAGGCCCCTGGGCTCTGCGTCAGAGGTTGACGCCGAAGTCCTGTGCGATGCCGCGCAGGCCCGAGGCGTAACCCTGGCCCACCGCGCGGAACTTCCACTCCGCGCCGTTGCGGTACAGCTCGCCGAAGACCATCGCGGTCTCGGTGGCGGCGTCCTCGCTCAGGTCGTAGCGGGCGATCTCGACGCCGCCGGCCTGGTTGATGATGCGGATGAACGCGTTGCGCACCTGGCCGAAGTTCTGGCTGCGCGTCTCGGCGTCGTAGATGGAGACCGGGAAGACGATCTTGTCGACGTCGGCAGTGAGGCCCGCCAGGTTGACGTTGATCTGCTCGTCGTCGCCCTCGCCCTGGCCCGTGACGTTGTCACCGGTGTGGACGATGGTCTGGTCCGGCGTCGACTTGTTGTTGAAGAAGACGAAGTGGCCGTCGGAGACGACCTTCCCCGCCGCGTTCACCGCGATCGCCGAGGCGTCGAGGTCGAAGTCGGTGCCGGTGGTGGTACGGACGTCCCAGCCGAGGCCGACCGTGACGGCGGTCAGGCCCGGGGCCTCCTTGGTGAGCGAGACGTTGCCGCCCTTGGACAGGCTTACTGCCATGGGAAGTCCCTTTCATCGTCGTGTGCGGGCTTCATGCGTTCACGAAGCTACCGTCACCCGTCATAACGCAGGCGAAGGACCGAGAGGTTCCTGGTCTCTTTGCTTTCTTTACGGCCGGGTGCGCGATAGAGAGTGGATCAGCGAGCGGCGTCATGGGGCTTCGAATCCAAGGCGGAGGAGTGAGGCGACGCGGAGCGTCGTCGACCGACGACAACGCCGGAGGCGGAGTCGCATGACGCCGGGAGCCCGCTCGCTATCGTGCACCCGGCCGTTACCGAATGCGCAGCCGGAGCGACGGCCGGGCACGGCAAAAGAAGGTGACGAACAGGTCCCCGGCCAGGGAACATGGGTGTCATGTCCGGGCCCTATGTCATCCGTGGTTCGGTCTCCCTGCCGGAGGCCGAACTCATGTGGCGTTTCTCGCGGTCCTCCGGGCCCGGCGGTCAGCACGTCAACACCAGCGACTCCCAGGTGGAGCTGCGCTTCGACCTCGCGGCGACCGAGTCGCTTCCGGAGGTATGGAAGGAGCGGGCGCTCCAGCGCCTGGAGAGCCGGCTGGTGGGCGGCGTGGTCGCCGTACGGGCTTCGGAGCACCGCTCCCAGTGGCGCAACCGCGAGACCGCACTCGTCCGCCTCGCCGCCCTGCTGGCCGAAGCCACCGCGCCGCCCCCCAAGCCGCGCCGCAAGACCAGGATCCCGCGCGGGATCAACGAGCGGCGGCTGCGCGAGAAGAAGCAGCGCGGCGACACGAAGCGCGGCCGCTCCGGCCGCGACTGGTAGGCGGCGTCCGCGGCCGCTCCGGCGGCGGACGGGTCGCACCCGCGATCCGTTCCGGCCCCGACCGGACGGCGCCGGTGACTCCCGGTCAGCTCAGCTGCCGGTAGCGCCCCCGGAAGTACGTCAGCGGCCCGCCGTCCGCGCTCGGCAGCGCCGCGCTCACCACCCGCCCGATCACCAGGGTGTGGTCGCCCGCGAGCACCCGCTGCTCCGTGCGGCACTCCAGAGTGGCAAGAGCGCCGCTGATCAGCGGCGCGCCGGACACCTCTCCCCGTACGTAGGGGATGTCGTCGAACAGCAGCCGATCGCTGATCCGGCCCTTCATCGCGAACCGTCCCGCGATGTGCCGCTGGCTCTCCGCGAGCACGGAGACCGCCCACAACGGCTGCTCGCCCAGCAGGTCGTCCATCCGGGAGCCGTTGCGCAGGCTCACCAGGACCAGGGGCGGGTCCAGTGACACGGACATGAAGGCGGTTGCCGTCATCCCCACGTCCTCGCCGCGCCCGTCCTCGTCGAGCGGCGGCTCCTGGGCGGTGATCAGCACCACGCCTGCGGCCAGCCGGGCGAGGGCGCCGCGGAACTCCTCGTTGCTCACCCCTTCAGCATGGGGGACGGGCTCGGATCGTGGGGTGGGGGGTTTCGTCTGCAACACACCGGCACGCTAGCCGTAGCCCGCGCGCGGTCGCATCGGGCCAGGGGACCAGCCGGGTCCTAGGACTCCGGCCCCATGGGGCCGCACCGCCACGGCACAACGCGACGAGGCGCGGCGCCGCGCAACGTACAGATGTGCGTTCGAGAAGAGGAAGGGCCTCTTCCGGAGGTCGCTCGGTCCCCTTCATCATCTGTTGTGACTTGAGTCACAGGGGGCACTATTTGTTGACCCTGTGTACCGGGTGCACAGCTCACTGTGATTCAGTGGCTGTGACACTGCGAACAAGTACGTCGATATGAAGCCTGGAGTGCTGTCGAGGTCTCGGGGAGTGCGATCAATGGAGGCCGAGTCGGAGCCGTACGTTCGTCTAGCGACGATGCGGCAGCTGCATCAGGCCGTCGCCGATCTCAACACGGCGCGGAGCCTGGCCGACACACTGCAGACCGTGGCCGACGGAATCGTCGCCGGTCTTGGGTACGAGCTGGCTTGCGTCAACCTTGTCCGCCCCGACGGCGACCTCGTCGTCGCCGCGTTCGCGGGCAACTCCGCCGCCGAAGCGCTGATCACCGGCCGCGTCGGCTCGCGCACCTCCTGGGAGCGCAGGCTCTCCATGGGGGAGCGCTGGGACGATCTCTGTTTCATACCGCACACCGACGGCTGGGTCCTCCTCGACGACGACGTACCGCAGTGGCACACCGAGGGGCCGGAGCCCCGCTTCGAGGACGAGTGGCATCCGCAGGACCGGCTCTACGCCCCGATGTACGCGTCCGGCGGCGGCCGGGACCTCCTCGGCGTCATATCCGTCGACCGCCCGCGCAACGGCCGCCGCCCCGGCGCCTGGGGTCGCGAGGCCCTCCAGATGTACGCGTCCCAGTCGGCCATTGCGATCAGCAACGCCCGGCTCCGAGCGAACATGCAGCGTGCCCTGGTCCGGCTCGAACGGGAGCAGCAGGCGCTGCGGGCCAGCGAGGAATCCTTTCGCCAGGCCTTCGAGTACGCCCCCAGCGGTATGGCCATCGCCGAGATGGGCGGCGACCAGCACGGCCGGCTGCTGCGCACCAACGACGCACTGTGCCGGCTCCTCGGCCGGCCCGCCTCCGTCCTGCGCCGCTACTCCTTCGCCGACCTCGTGCACCCCGAGGACGTCGGCACCCTGCTGCGCACGTCCGCCGAGGGCGGCCGGGCCGAGCTGCGGCTCGGGCGCCGGGACGGCACCTACCTCTGGGTCTCGCTGCGCAACTCCGTCGTCGCGGACACCACCGACGGCCCCCGCTTCCTCCTCACCCATGTGGAGGACATCGAGGAGCGCAAGCGCCACGAGCTGCACCTCGCGCACCGCGCCTCGCACGACGCGCTCACCGGCCTGCCCAACAGCGCCGAGCTGCGCGCCCGGCTCGGTGCCCGGCTCTGCGAGCGCCCGCACTCGGCGGCGACCACCGCCGTGGAGGCGCTGGACGCGGCGTACGGCGACGTCGAGGACATGGACGCCCGGACGCACGGCTTCCGGGCCGACGGCTTCGAGGCGGACGCGGTGGCGGGCGGCGGCCCGTACGACCACCATGTGCACGCGGTGGCGCCCGACAGCGAGCAGGACGACGGGACGAAGGGGCTGGCGGTCCTCTTCTGCGACCTCGACGGCTTCAAATCCATCAACGACCGCTTCGGGCACCACACCGGCGATGCCGTCCTGATCGAGGTCGCCCGGCGGCTCACCACCTGTGTGCGCGACGGCGACACCGTCGCCCGGCTCGGGGGTGACGAGTTCGTCGTCCTCGCGGACGGGCTCGGTGCCGCGGACGCCGCAGACCTGGCCGTACGGTTGCGCAACGCCATCATTCCCCCCATTCGGGTGGATGGCCGTGCGGTGCGGGTCGGGGCGAGTTTCGGGATCGGCTGGGCCGGCTGCGGCATGACCGCCGAAGAGGTGCTGCGCTCTGCCGACCAGCGGATGTATGTGGAGAAGCGGTCGCGGTCGAAGGTTCACCGCAGAGCCGGCTGACGTTCACGGCAGGTCCGTTCCGGTAACCCGCCCCGGTTCCGGCACGGCACCCCGAAGGCCGACGGCAATTCTTGGTGTGCTCCGTTCGAGGTAGGCTCGGCCGGTCGGCGACGGCTGGCGATATTCGGCGACGGCTGGCGACATGGTGAGGAGTGACCCAGGGATGACGGCCGGGAACAACGGCGCAAGCACACCCGAGGACGACGATCCGTTCGGCTACCTGTACGAGGACGGGCAGGCGTCCGGCGCCCAGTCGCCACGGCAGGGCGGCTACGGCTATCCGGGTCCTGCCTCGCAGCCCGGCGTGCCCAGAACCTCGTACAACCAGGTGCGGACGGTCGGCGAGCGCCAGTACGGGCAGCAGGTGCCGCCGCAGCCGTACGGCGGGCAGCAGCAGGCGCAGTACGGCGGGCCGAACGCCCAGTACGCCGCCCCGGAGACGTACCCCGGCGGTCCCGCCGGGCACGTTCCGGTGCAGGGCGGCCGCGGCCGCAGCGGCGGTCCCGGCAACGGCGGTCCGAACACCAAGGGCCTGCTGATCGGTGCGATCGCGGTCGTCGCGGTCGTCCTCGTCGGCATCGGCGTCGCGATGGTCACGAACAACGGCAAGGACAGCAACAAGAAGGACGAGGCCACCACCTCGGACGGTCCCACCGGTCAGGTCGAGGAGTCCCCGAAGCCGAAGCAGTCCGAGACATCCTCCGAGGCCTCGGAGGAGCTGCCGAAGCAGGACGCCGCGACGCTGAAGCTCGGCGGCGCGGCCACCGTCGAGAAGACCATCAAGGGCGCCGAGGGCGCGGACGGCGTGTACGTCAACGGCTTCAACCAGCCGGGCTCCTCGGTGACCTGGAAGGCGCCGATGAAGACGGCGGGCTCGTACCGGCTGACGGTGCGGTACGCCATCCCGGCCAAGGACGCCAACGCCACGCTGACGGTCAACGGCAAGGCCAACAGCCAGCCCATCGGTCTGAAGAACTTCGTGCACTCCACGGACCCGAACTGGGAGAAGAACTGGCAGACCACATGGGCGCCGGTCACCTTGAACCAGGGCGACAACGAGATCAAGATCTCGTGCGAGACCGGTAATCAGTGCGACGTGATTCTCGACTGGCTCGAGGTCACGTCGGCGAACGGCTGAGCACTCCCGAAACCGATCTGCCCTACGCCTTTCTCCGAACCGCGACCGGTTCCGAGAAAGGCGTAGGGCAGATCTTCTGTGCCGGCCGCCTCGTGGCGCCTCAGAGCCTGTCGGGTGACCTTCGATCAGAGGTCACCCGACAGGCTCTCAGCCCATCAGTGCCAGGAACCCCGCCACCGTCGTGGCCATCGCCTCACGGCCCGGGACGATGTACTTGCGTGGGTCGACGCCCGTCGGGTTCTCGGCCAGGTACGCGCGCACCGCGCCGGTGAACGCCGTGTTCAGCGCCGTACCCACGTTGATCTTGCGCATGCCCGAGGCGACCGCCTGGCGGATCTCCTCGTCCGGGACGCCGCTGGAGCCGTGCAGCACCAGCGGGACCGGGACCGCGTCGCGCAGCCGGCCGATCAGGGCGTGGTCCAGGGCGGCGGTGCGCTCCGTCATCGCGTGCGAGGAGCCGACCGCGACGGCCAGCGCGTCGACGCCGGTCGCCGCGGCGTAGGCGGCGGCCTCGGCCGGGTCGGTCCGGACGCCGGGGGCGTGGGCGTCGAGCGGGGCCTCGCCCTCCTTGCCGCCGACCTTGTCTGTGTCCTTCCCGCCCACCCGGCCCAGCTCTGCCTCGATCCAGATCCCGCGCTCGTGGCCCCAGGCGACCGCGTCGGCCGTGGCCCGCACGTTCTCCTCGTAGGTCAGCTTCGAGGCGTCGAACATCACCGAGCCGAAGCCCTCGTCGTGCGCCTGGTGCAGCAGTTCCACGGACTCGACGTGGTCCAGGTGGAGCGCGAGCGGCGCGTGGGACGCGCGGGCGACGGCGGCGGTCGCGGCGGCGATGGCGGAGAGCCGACCGCCGTGGAACTTCACGGCGTTCTCGGAGATCTGCAGGATGGCGGGCGCCCCGGCGCGTTCCGCGCCCGCGGCGATGGCCTCCGCGTGCTCCAGTGTGATGACGTTGAAGGCGGCGACTGAGCGTCCGTCGGCCTGGGCGGCCGAGACGAGTTCACCGGTGCTGACGAGCGGCATGCTGCCCCCTGGGACTTCGTGTGGTGCGGGATGATCCGGGACGGTGCCGGGCGCGCGATGCGGGCTGGTTCCGCGCCGCTCAGACCGCCGGTACTTGTTCCTCGATGCCGACGCGCGGCAGCAGCTCCTCGTACGCCGCCCGGTCGAACTCCCCGGCCGCCGGCGCCAGCACCGTCGCCGTTGACAGTGCCACCGCCCTGCGCAGCCGGTCCGGCCAGCTCAGCCCCTCGACGAGACCGGACAGCAGCCCGGCCACGGCGGAGTCGCCCGCTCCGGTGGGGTTGCCCGCGACCCGGTCCGGCGGCGCCGCCCGCCAGGCGCCCTCGGGTGTGACGGCGAGCATGCCGTCCGCGCCGAGCGAGGCGATCACGCCGTGCGCGCCCCGGCGGCGGGCGTCATGGGTGGCGCGCAGCGGGTCGCGGGAGCCGGTGAGCTGGGCGAGCTCGTCGGCGTTCGGCTTGATCAGGTCGGGGCGGGCGGCTATGCCCCGGCGCAGCGGTTCGCCGCTGGTGTCGAGGAGCACGGGGACCTCGGCGGCCCGGGCGATGCGGACCAGTTCGGCGTAGGCGCCGACGTGGATGCCGGGCGGCAGGCTGCCGCAGAGTGCGACCGCGTCCGCGCCGGCGAGGAGCTTCTCGTACGTGGCGAGGAAAGTGGTCCACTCGTCGGCGCTGACGAGTGGGCCGGGTTCGTTGAGCTGGGTGGTGTCGCCGGTGGACGCGTCGACGACCGCGATGGTGCGGCGGGTGTTCCCGGCGACGGGAACGAGTGCGTCGCGCGGCGGGAGGTCCGCCAGGAGCTCGCGGAGTACGGCTCCGGTGGCGCCTCCGGCGAAGCCGGTGACCACGGTCTCGTGGCCGAGCGCGGAGAGCACCCGGGCGACGTTGAGTCCTTTGCCGCCGGGGCGTTCGGATATGTCACCGACGCGGTGGCTGGTGTGCGGGACCAGCGCCGGGACGCCGTACGTCAGGTCGAGTGCCGTGTTCAGCGTGACCGTGAGGATCACCTCGGTCACCCCTTCGATCCGTGCCGGAGCGCGGATCCCTTGTGCCAGAACGCGCTTTCCCTGCTGTTTACGAAGCGATCATGCCAAAGAGAAAGCGGTCGGCCCAGACTTCCGGGCCAACCGCTGCCTCTTCGTTACGTATTCGCCCCTCTGTCAAGAATGGCTGAAATCACCCGAGTTCGGGCTCAATGACCCATTCGCCCTTGTGCATGACGCCCTTGAGTGCGAAGTCCGCGTCCAGGACCACCAGGTCCGCGTCCTTGCCCGGGTCGAGCGAGCCGACCTTGTCGTACACGCCGAGCAGCCGTGCCGGGTTGGCGGAGATGGACCGCACGACGTCCTCGACCGGGATCCGGTCGAGCGTGACGGCCCGGCGGAACGCGGTGTCCAGGGTGAGCGTGGAACCCGCGATCGAGTTGCCCTCGACGAGCCGGGCGACGCCGTCCTTGACCTCGACGGCGAGCGGACCCAGCTGGTACTGGCCGTCACCGAACCCGGCCGCGTCCATCGCGTCCGTGATCAGCGCCACGCGGGCGGCGCCCGCGTGGTGGTATGCCAGCTCCAGGGCGGCCGGGTGCAGATGTGTACCGTCGTTGATCAGCTCGACGGTGATCCGCTCGTCCTCCAGGAGGGCGGCGATCGGACCGGGATCGCGGTGGGCGAACGGCGGCATCGCGTTGAACAGATGAGTGGCGACGGTGGCGCCCGCGTCGATCGCCTCGACGGTCTGCTCGTACGTCGCGTCGGTGTGCCCGATCGCGGCGATCACGCCGTGCTCGGCGAGCAGCCGCACCGACTCGATGCCGCCCGGCAGTTCGGTGGCGAGCGTGACCATCTTGGCGGTGCCGCGCGCCGCGTCCATCAGCTTGCGGACCTCGGCCGGGTCCGGGTGGCGCAGCAGCGTCTCGCTGTGCGCGCCCTTGCGGCACGGCGAGATGAACGGGCCCTCGAAGTGGATCCCGGCCAGATCGCCCTGCTCGACCAGCTCGGAGAGGATCCCGGCCCGCTCGGCGAGGAAGTCCATCTCGCCGGTGACGGTGGAGGCGACCAGGGTGGTGGTGCCGTGCTCGCGGTGGGTGCGGACGCCGGTGAGGACCTCGTCCACGGTGCCGGAGGTGAAGGACGCGCCGCCACCGCCGTGGTTGTGCATGTCGACGAAGCCGGGGACGACCCAGTGGCCGGTCAGATCGATGGTCCGGGCGCCCTCCGCCGGACCCTCGGTGATCCGAGTGCCCTCGATGATCACCCGGCCGTTCTCGACGGTGCCGGTGGGAAGGACCACCCGGGCCCCGGCGAGAACCGTGCTGTCTGCGCGTCCGGCCATCAGGCGGATACCTCCGTGGAGAGAAGATCCCAGGCGAGCAGCCCTGCACCCAGGCATCCGGCGGTGTCCCCGAGGGCCGCCGGGACGATGTCGGGCAGCTTCTGGAACGTGACACGTTCCTCGACGGCCGCACGGAGTGGTACGAACAAGGTTTCCCCTGCCTCGGCGAGGCCGCCACCGATGATGAGCGCGCGGGGGTCCAGCAGGGTCAGCGCGGTGACCAGCCCGGCGGCGAGCGCGTCGACCGCGTCCTGCCATACCCGTACGGCCGCGGGGTCACCCGATTCGACGGCCTTCGCGCAGTCCGCGGCGTCGGCTTCCGGGACCCCCGACGCGGCGGCCCAGGCGCGGCTGACGGCGGAGGCGGACGCGAGGGCCTCCAGGCAGCCGCGCTGTCCGCACCCGCAGTCCGGTCCGTCCGGCCGGACCACGATGTGCCCGATCTCGCCGGCGTACCCGTGCGCGCCCGCCTCGATGGTGCCCGTGATGCCGATGGCCCCGGCGATGCCGGTACCGAGCGGGACGAACAGGAAGCGGTCGGCGCCCTTGCCCGCGCCGATCCTGCCCTCGGCGAGGCCACCGGTCCTGACGTCGTGGCCGAGCGCCACGGGTACGCCGCCGAGCCGTTCGCCGAGCAGGGTGCGCATGGGGACGTCGCGCCAGCCCAGGTTCGAGGAGTAGACGGCGATCCCGTTCTCCGCGTCGACGATGCCGGGCACGGCGACACCGGCCGCGACGGCGCTCTCGCCGAAGTGTCGCTCCCCGTGGGCGCGCAGTTCCGCGGCAAAGGTGAGGATCGACTCCACGACGGCGTCGGGTCCGCGCTCCCTGCCGGTTGCGCGCCGAGCCTCGTGCAGCAGGGTGCCGTCGGCCCCGACCAGTGCGGCCTTCATTCCGGTGCCGCCCACATCGAGGGCGATGACGTGTTTCACGGGAGACAGTTTCGCCCGAGGAACCCCAATAGGTCTAGTCCACTTTTGCTGTTTGTTGAGGATCCATACAAAAGTGTGGCAAAGCCCCGGACCGTGCCCCGGACCGCGCCTTCGACCAGGCCTTCTGCCGAGCTCGGCAAGCCACGCTTCGCCGTCTCGAAGGGCGTTCGCCGTCGAAGGCGGAGTACACGGGGGAGCGGGTGGCCGGGCAGCGGGTTCGGGGCGGGCGATAGGTTGGCTCATATGACCGCCCCCGACGACGGCTCCGCCGAGGCGGAGCCCCCTGCCGACAGCCCCGCCGGCCACCCTGGCACCGGGCTCTCCGACCGGGAGCGCGCGGTCCTGGCCGTGGAACGGCGCTCGTGGCCCGGCCCGGGGGCGAAGGAGCGAGAGATCCGGGAGGGCCTGGGCATCTCGCCGACGCGTTACTACCAGCTGCTCAACGCGCTCCTGGACGACCGGCGGGCGCTGGAGGAGGACCCGGTGACGGTGAACCGGCTGCGACGGATCCGGGAGGCTCGGCGGGGGCGTCGCTGAACCGGCCCCGCTGAACCGGCCCCCGCTCAGCCGTCACGCTCGCACGCCGGTATGCCACGTCGCCCCGTGCTGTGCCCGGCCGTACGCCTATAGGCTCGGCCCATGGGCAGCAATCCGCACGTACCCGCGCCGAGCGAGATCCCGTCCGAGCTCCCGACCCCCACCACCCCACCCGGCCGAGAAGCCCTGGCCGCGATCCTCGCGTGCCCGGACCGTGCCGTCGTCGCGCTCGATTTCGACGGCACCCTCGCCGAGATCGTCCCGGACCCGGAGCAGGCCCGCGCCCACCCCGGCGCCGTCCCGGCCCTGGCCGCGCTCGCGCCGAAGGTCGCCTCCGTCGCCGTGATCACCGGCCGCCCGGCCGACGTCGCGGTCCGGCACGGCGGCTTCGCAGGGGTCCCCGGCCTCGACCACCTCGTGGTTCTCGGCCACTACGGCGCCGAACGCTGGGACGCCGTCTCCGGCACCGTCCACGCCCCCGCCCCGCACCCGGGCGTCGCCGCGGTCCGCGCCGAACTCCCCGGCCTGCTCGAACGGTTCGACTCCGGGCGCGGTACCTGGATCGAGGAGAAGGGCCGGGCGCTCGCCGTCCACACCCGCCGCGCCGCCGACCCGCAGGCCGCGTTCGACGCGCTGCGCGGCCCGCTCGGTGCGCTCGCCGCCCGGCACGGGCTGATCGTCGAACCGGGCCGCCTGGTCCTGGAGCTGCGCCCGCCGGGCATCGACAAGGGTATGGCGCTCACCCAGTACGTGCGGGAGCTGGACGCCGAGTCCGTTCTCTTCGCCGGTGACGACCTGGGCGACCTCGCCGCGTACGCCGCCGTGGAGAAGCTCCGCGCCGAGGGACCCGACGGCATCCCGGGCCTGCTGGTCTGCAGCGGCAGCGCCGAAGTGCCCGAACTGGCCGAGCGCGCCGACCTGTTGCTGCCGGGCCCGGGAGCCGTCGTGGAGTTCCTCTCGGACTTGGCGCACTGTCTCCGATCGGATCCCACCGAGGCGTGACGGGCCGCGTCACTCCTGCCGCAGTGCGTCCAGCTGGTCCAGGAACCACTGCTGCGGCGGCAGCGCCACCGCCGCCGCGGCCAGCCGCTCCGTGCGCGCGGCCCGTTCGTCGTCCGCCATCGTCAAAGCCTCGTGCAGCGCCGCCGCCGTCGCGGACACGTCGTACGGGTTCACCACGACCGCGTCGCCGCCCAGCTCCTCGTACGCCCCCGCCTCCCGCGACAGCACCAGCGCACAGCCGTGGTCGGAGACGACGGGGACCTCCTTGGCGACCAGGTTCATGCCGTCGCGGATCGGGTTGACGAGCGCCACGTCGGCCAGCCGGTACGCGGCGAGCGAGCGGGCGAAGTCGTCCTTGACATGGAGCACGACCGGCGTCCAGCCCGACGTGCCGTACACGGCGTTGATCTCGTCGGCGACCTGCTGGACCTCGGCCGTGTAGTCGCGGTACACCGCCAGGTCCTGCCGCGAGGGGTACGCGAAGGCGACATGGACGACGCGCTCACGCCACTGGGGCCGCTCTTCGAGGAGCGCGCGGTACGCGAACAGGCCGCGCACGATGTTCTTGGACAGTTCCGTTCGGTCCACTCGTACGATCGTTTTCCGCCCGGGGCCGACCTGCTCCCGCAGTGCCGCCATCCGCTCGTCCACGTCCGCCTCGTGCGCGCGCCCGCGCAAGAAGTCCGCGTCCGCGCCGAGCCCGTGCACCCCGATCCTGGTCCGGCCGGTGCCGCCCAGGATCTCCGTGCAGCAGCCGATGAACGCGTCCGCCCAGCGCCGGGTCAGGAAGGCCGCCCGGTCCGCACCCAGGATGCCGTGCAGCAGCTGCTCGGCGATGTCGTCGGGAAGCAGGCGGAAATAGTCGACGGGCGCCCACGGGGTGTGCGAGAAGTGGCCGATCCGAAGGTCGGGGCGGAGCTCGCGGAGCATGCCGGGGACCAGCGCCAGGTGGTAGTCCTGCACCAGCACCGCCGCGCCCTCGCCCGCCTCCTCGGCGAGCGCCTCGGCGAAGGCCCGGTTGTATGTCTCGAACGACGCCCACTGCCGCCGGAACTCCGCGTCGAAGACCGGTTCCAGCGGCGTCTGGTACAGCATGTGGTGGACGAACCAGAGCACCGAGTTCGCGATGCCGTTGTACGCGTCCGCGTGGATGGCCGCGTCGATGGCGAGCATCCGTACGCCCTGCTCGGCGACCCCGCGCCGGACCGCCTCCCGGTCCCCGTCACCGAGCGCGGCACACACCCACAGTTTGTCCTTGACGGCGCTCAGCCCGGAGACGAGCCCGCCGCCGCCGCGCTTGGCGTCGAGCGATCCGTCGGTGGCCAGGGTGTACGACACCGGGCCGCGGTTGGACGCAACGAGGACCTGGGCAGCGGACTGGGCTTCGTGCTCGGAGACCATGTTGCGGAATCTAGCCCGATCGCGAACCGCCCAAACGTGCGACGTCAGGCCACGTCAGGCCGCGCGCCGCGAAACGTACTCCGTGACCTCGCACATCGGGGGCCGCTCCTCTGTGTCCACCGGATGGGTGCGCGGTACGAAGCCGCCCTCGCCCCGCTCGAACTGGGTCAGGGCCGGGCGTACCAAGTGGCCGCGGGAAAGCCTGAGTTGAGCGGTGCGATAGATCGCCGCAGCCATCCGTCCCAGCGCCTGGCCGTCCTGGTGGCGGTGTCTGCGCACCCCCACGTCGACCTGTGCCAGCGCGTCCAGCCCGACGGTGTGCAGGGCGTCCACCAGGAGGCCGAGTTCCACTCCGTAACCGACGGGGAACGGCAGCCGCTCCAGCAGTGAGCGCCGCACCGCGTACTCGCCGCCGAGCGGCTGGACGAAGCCGGCCAGCTGCGGCCAGTGCAGATTGAGCAGCGGGCGGGCCACCAGTTCCGTGACGCGACCGCCCTGACCTGCGGTGTCGCCCAGGGGGCGGTCGTACATCGCCTTGACGAACTGCACCTCGGGGTCGGTGAGCAGCGGACCGACGATTCCGGAGACGAACTCCGCGGAGAAGTCCCTCAGGTCGGCGTCTATGAAGCAGACGATCTCACCGCTGGTGACCAGGAGCGAGCGCCACAGGACCTCGCCCTTGCCGGGGAGCGCGGGTATGCGCGGGAGTATCGCGTCGCGGTGCACCACCCGGGCGCCCGCCTTCCGGGCGACTTCCGCCGTGCCGTCCGTCGAGCCGGAGTCGATCACCAGCAACTCGTCGACCAGCGGCACCTTCTCCATCAGCTCGACCCGGATCGTCTCGACGATGGCGCCGACCGTCGCCTCCTCGTTCAGGGCGGGCAGTACCACGCTCACGCTCCCGCGCCGCGGATCCCGGCTCTTGGCGGCGACGAGCCGGTCCAGCGGGCGGTCGGCTGCCGACCAGGAACGCCCGGCGAGCCAGCGTTCGACCTCTTCCAGCACGGTCGATACTCCCTGTATGTGATCCATCTCGCGGTTCGGACGACTGCCTCAACCGTCCGGGGCTTCGGTTACAGTCTTGAACAACGCGGATGGCCCTCGCATGTCGGGGTCCTCCGTCAACAAATGCCTGGGTCGGTGATCCAGTGCCATAGCGCTCATCCAGAGGGACTGAGGGAACGGCCCGTTGAAGTCCCGGCAACCCTCCCGCCGACCGCGAGGTCAGGTGGGGAAGGTGCCAATTCCGTCTCGTGGCGAAATGCGCCGCGAGGAAGATGAGGAGAAAGGGCCTCGCCAGCATGGCTGCGCAGACTGTTGCAGTAAGCACCGATTCTTCCACCGGCGCCGTCGACCTCGGCCCCGCAGCGGCGCTCTCCTGCCGCGAGTGCGGAGAGCGTTTCGAGCTCGGTCCCCTGTTCGCCTGCGCGTCCTGTTTCGGGCCGCTCGAAGTGGCGTACGACCTGCCGAGCGGCTCCCCGGACGAGCTGAGGAAGCGCATCGAGGCCGGACCGGACAATATCTGGCGCTACGCGCCGCTGCTGCCCGTCCCCGCCGATGTCGCGGACAAGCCCAGCATCAACCCCGGCTTCACCAAGCTGGTCAAGGCCGACAACCTCGCCCGTGAGCTGGGCGTCACCGGCGGTCTGTACGTCAAGGACGACTCCGGCAACCCGACGCACTCCTTCAAGGACCGCGTCGTCGCGATCGCCGTCGAGGCCGCCCGCGCCTTCGGTTTCACCACTCTCTCCTGCTCCTCCACCGGCAACCTCGCCGGTGCGGTGGGCGCGGCCGCGGCCCGGGCCGGCTTCCGGTCCTGCGTGTTCATCCCGCACGACCTGGAGCAGGGCAAGGTCGTCATGGCCGCGGTGTACGGCGGTGAGCTGGTCGGCATCGAGGGCAACTACGACGACGTCAACCGCTTCTGCTCGGAGCTCATCGGCGACCCGCTCGGTGAGGGCTGGGGCTTCGTCAACGTCAACCTGCGCCCGTACTACGGCGAGGGTTCCAAGACGCTCGCGTACGAGATCTGCGAGCAGCTCGGCTGGCAGCTGCCCGACCAGCTCGTCATCCCGATCGCGTCCGGCTCGCAGCTCACGAAGATCGACAAGGGTCTTCAGGAGCTGATCAAGCTCGGCCTCGTCGAGGACAAGCCGTACAAGATCTTCGGCGCCCAGGCCGAAGGCTGTTCCCCGGTCTCCACGGCCTTCAAGGCCGGTCACGACGTCGTGCGCCCGCAGAAGCCGAACACGATCGCCAAGTCCCTGGCGATCGGCAATCCGGCCGACGGTCCGTACGTCCTGGACATCGCCCGCCGCACCGGCGGCGCGGTCGAGGACGTCGACGACGAGCAGATCGTCGACGCGATCAAGCTGCTGGCCCGCACCGAGGGCATCTTCGCCGAGACGGCGGGCGGGGTGACGGTCGGTGTGACGAGGAAACTGATCGAGGCGGGTCTGCTGGACCCGACGCTCACCACGGTCGTCCTGAACACCGGTGACGGTCTGAAGACGCTGGACGCGGTCGCCCCGACGACCGGCCCGACCGCGACCATCCGGCCCAGTCTGGACGCGTTCCGCGACGCCGGCCTCGCCAACGGCTGACCCGATCACCCGAGACATAAGGAAGGCACCCAGATGAGCGTCAAGGTCCGTATCCCCACCATCCTGCGCACCTACACGGGCGGCCAGGCCGAGGTCCCGGCCGAGGGCTCGACCCTCTCCCAGGTCATCGAGTCGCTGGAGCAGAACCACCCGGGCATCGCCGCGCGTGTCCTGGACGACCAGGGCAAGCTCCGCCGCTTCGTGAACGTGTACGTCAACGACGACGACGTGCGCTTCGAGGGTGGCCTGGAGGCGGCCACCCCGGACGGCGCGGGCATCTCCATCATCCCGGCGGTCGCGGGCGGCTGCTGACCCGCAGTCGGCCCTGCGGGTCACTTCGCAGCGTTACCGGAATTGCCCCCTCTGCAAGCTAAGCGGAGGGGGCAATTCTGCATGGTTGAGCGCGGTAGAGTGGGGAAGTCCCCTCCGCTGCCCGTGCCGACCGCATATGAGAATGCGCCCGCTCGCGACAAGATGCAGCCAAAGTGTTCGAACTCCTTGAGCCGTAAGTGGCCTTTGTCCGGCCCGACTTGCCCTGGAATCGCGTAAATTCCTCATATTCGGGCGTTCGGCGCTGCCCAGAATTCTCGTCCGATTGACCTGTTGCAGAGGGCAGTTGGACAGATACATTCAGCCGCGGTCGACGCGTTCCGGCGCACGCACCCTCTCCTGTCGGAGGGTGAGTTCTGACCCGGGTCCGCGAAGTGCGGTCCTGTGCAAGGGCCAGTAATAGGGGAGTTAGGCATGGCTCAGGGCACCGTCAAGTGGTTCAACGCGGAGAAGGGGTACGGCTTCATCGCGGTCGACGGTGGTGCGGATGTTTTCGTCCACTACAGCGCGATCCAGATGGACGGGTACCGCACCCTCGAAGAGGGTCAGCGAGTTGAATTCGAAATCTCGCAGGGCCAGAAGGGGCCGCAGGCGGACATGGTCAAGCTCGCCGTCGGCTGAGCTCGACGCGGTCGGCCAACGACACTACTCACGCACGAAGGGCCCGTACCCCCGGGGGTACGGGCCCTTCGTGCGTCCCGGAGCCCGCCCGCGACCGCGCCACCGCTGCCCGGCGCCATCCGCGAACTCGAAGGGGCGCTTGCACTCGAAGGGGTCGAGTGCTAATCATTGGGCGTTAGCACTCTGACGTTGAGAGTGACAGAAGGACCGGGTCGGTGAGGCCCGCAGGCCCGGCGGGGCAAGGAACCGTCAGGCACGCAGGCCGTCCGTCGCGGGCGCCACACGGTCCGGAGCAATCCACCCCTGTCCGGGAGGACCACTTCACATGGCCAAGATCATCGCGTTCGACGAGGAAGCGCGGCGCGGCCTCGAGCGCGGGATGAACCAGCTCGCCGACGCCGTCAAGGTGACCCTCGGCCCCAAGGGCCGGAACGTTGTCCTTGAGAAGAAGTGGGGCGCACCCACGATCACCAACGATGGTGTCTCCATCGCCAAGGAGATCGAGCTCGAGGACCCGTACGAGAAGATCGGCGCAGAGCTGGTCAAGGAAGTCGCCAAGAAGACGGACGACGTCGCCGGCGACGGTACGACCACCGCCACCGTTCTCGCCCAGGCACTCGTCCGTGAGGGCCTCCGCAACGTCGCCGCGGGTGCGAACCCGATGGCCCTCAAGCGGGGCATCGAGAAGGCCGTCGAGGCCGTCTCCGCCGCTCTGCTGGAGCAGGCCAAGGACGTGGAGACCAAGGAGCAGATCGCTTCCACGGCCTCCATCTCCGCCGCCGACACCCAGATCGGCGAGCTCATCGCCGAGGCGATGGACAAGGTCGGCAAGGAAGGCGTCATCACCGTCGAGGAGTCCCAGACCTTCGGTCTGGAGCTGGAGCTCACCGAGGGTATGCGCTTCGACAAGGGCTACATCTCGGCGTACTTCGCCACCGACATGGAGCGTATGGAGTCGGCCCTGGACGACCCGTACATCCTGATCGTCAACTCCAAGGTCAGCAACGTGAAGGACCTCCTTCCGCTGCTGGAGAAGGTCATGCAGTCCGGCAAGCCGCTGCTGATCATCGCCGAGGACGTCGAGGGCGAGGCCCTGTCGACCCTGGTCGTCAACAAGATCCGTGGCACCTTCAAGTCCGTCGCCGTCAAGGCCCCGGGCTTCGGTGACCGCCGCAAGGCCATGCTCGGCGACATCGCCATCCTCACCGGTGGCACCGTCATCTCCGAGGAGGTCGGTCTCAAGCTGGAGAACGCCGGCCTGGACCTGCTGGGCCGTGCCCGCAAGGTCGTCATCACCAAGGACGAGACGACGATCGTCGACGGCGCCGGTGACACCGACCAGGTTCAGGGTCGCGTCAACCAGATCCGTGCCGAGATCGAGAACTCCGACTCGGACTACGACCGCGAGAAGCTCCAGGAGCGCCTGGCGAAGCTGGCCGGCGGCGTGGCCGTCATCAAGGCCGGTGCCGCGACCGAGGTCGAGCTCAAGGAGCGCAAGCACCGCATCGAGGACGCCGTTCGCAACGCGAAGGCGGCCGTCGAGGAGGGCATCGTCGCCGGTGGTGGCGTGGCGCTGCTGCAGGCTTCCGCCGTCTTCGAGAAGCTGGAGCTCTCGGGTGACGAGGCGACCGGCGCCAACGCCGTCAAGCTGGCGCTGGAGGCCCCGCTCAAGCAGATCGCCGTCAACGGTGGTCTCGAGGGTGGCGTCGTCGTCGAGAAGGTGCGCAACCTGGCCGTCGGCCACGGTCTGAACGCCGCGACCGGCGAGTACGTCGACATGATCGCCGAGGGCATTCTCGACCCGGCGAAGGTCACGCGCTCCGCCCTGCAGAACGCCGCGTCGATCGCCGCGCTGTTCCTGACCACCGAGGCCGTCATCGCCGACAAGCCGGAGAAGGCCGCTGCGGCCGCTCCGGGCGGCATGCCGGGCGGTGACATGGACTTCTGATCCTGACGGATCGGTAAGTGCCTGTACGTCGGCCCCCGGGACCAGTTGGTCCCGGGGGCCGACGTCATGTCCGGCGCTGGTGCGTTCAGGCGTTGGGGCGCTTGCCGTGGTTCGCCTTCTTCTTCTTGCGACCGCGTCGCTTGTTGCCTCGCTTGGCCATGGCGAATATCTCCTTATGTCGGGATTTGCCCATGCGTCAGTCAGCTTAATACCGCACCCGCATGTGGGGGCGTGGTCTCGGTGTTTGTGGTGGCGCGGCGCTGCTGCAGGCTTCCGGCGCCCGTACGTCGGCCCCGGGACCAGTTGGTCCCGGGGCCGACGTCGTCGTACCCGGCGCTGCTACATGCTGTTACAGCCGCTCGATGATCCAGGAGCAGAGTTCCTCGGTCACGAGGGTGTGGCCCTCGTTCTGCGAGGCGAGCTTGAAATCGTCGAGCTCGCTGTCCTCCGGCGACAGATCGTCGATGGGTAGATTTCGGACAGCGGTCACGTGGCCGAGTTCGGTGGGTCGTCGCTGGTCCGGGTGGTGAGGACGGGATTTCTTGTGCTGCTCCACCCGCGCCTCGGTCTCCCGCACCGGCAGGGCCGGGTCCCCCGCCGCGCGGCGTCTGAGTACAGGCCACGCGGAACGGTACGGACGGGGTCACCGTGCGCGTGATCAAGCCGTCCGGTCCGTGATGGCGCAGGGTCCGAGGGGGCTATCTCTGGCTGATGCTCGCCGGTCTGGGGCCGGGCACCGTAGCCCGGACTGGTCTTGGGTGGGAAGGGTGCAGCCGGGCGGGCGTCAGGGCCCGCCGGGCTGCACCCGGTTCAGAGGATTCAGTTCGTCGCGTCGGGCTTCACGATGTCCGGCAGCTTCGCCTCGAACAGCTCGTCGAGCTTCAGCGAGGGCAGGATGTGGCCCTGGTTGGCAGCGTCATCGGCCACGCTCGCGCCCCACGAGGACGCCGCGAAGCGCTGGTTGGGCGTGCCGTGGTGACCGGGGCTGTCGAAGGAGCAGTCGCCGACCGCGTAGAAGGACTTCTCGGAGCCCAGCACCCGCTTGGCGTTGAGGGCCTCGCCTCGCGAGTGGGTGAGGAAGTACGTGCCGAACGCGTCCGCCATCAGTTCGGTACGGCGGGTGGCCTCCGGCCCGGTGAGCGTGGTGTTGTCGAAGAGGTTGTTCTCGTACTGCACGTGGTGGCCGAACTCGTGGGCGAGGACGGCACGCGGGGCGGTGTCACCCAGGCCCAGCGCCTTCAGGGCCTCCAGGATGCCGTCACCCATGACGATGCGGTCGGAGATGCCTGCCGGCCGCGGGGAGCCCTTCTCGGAGAAGGCGAACGCGTTGAAGGTGAAGATCGGGTTGTCGCCTCCCTGGAGGACGGGGTCGGCGTTGACGAGGCTGATGACCACTTCGGCCAGGTGCTGCACCACCGGCTCGTTCTTGATCCCGAACATCAGTGAGAGGACGCGGGCCACCCGCCCCGGGGAGGAGAAGACCTCGCGGCCGTGCATCGGCACGGTTTGGATGTCGTCGGAGTAGATGTCCCAGAACTTCTTCAGGTCCTTGCCCTCGGACGCCAGCTCGTTGGTGTACTCGCCGTTGACGCCGAAGGTGTTGGACTTCGACTCGCTGCCGAAGAACAGCGCGTCATAGGTGGGGATGTCGAACACGCCGAAGACGTCGAGCCAGTCGCGCAGGTCCTGATCCTGGATACCTGTCCGCAGGCCGCTCGCATAATCCCTGAACGCCGTGTCCCCGCACTGGTAGTCGCCCGGGTTGATAATGCTGTTGCGGAGGTCCGCCCACTGGGTTTCGTGGATGCCGTACTCGGCGGCGGCGGCATCGCGGCGCTCCTGCCAGTCGGCCGGCAGTGCGGCCAGCATCTCGTCGACGAGGGCCTTCGCCTCCTGGGACAGGCGGGAGGTGTCCAGTGCGGCGCTTGAGGACGCGGCGGACGTGACGGCTGCGGACGTCGTGCCGTCAGCGGCCGTGGCCGGCAGGGCGGCACCGAGGGTGCAGGTGGCTGCGATCCCAGCGGTGACAGCCCAGGCAAGGGTCTTCTTCACGGAGAACTCCTTCGTGTGTGCTTGAGCCGACGCGTAGGGGTGTCCCTGCGGAGTGAGGGGCGGTCAGCTGTGTCGTAGGCAGAGTCTGCGAGGAATCGGCGCGCCGAATGAAGAATTCGTGCTGTCCGAATCCGGCATGACAAGGAGGTGACAGGACTGCGAACTTCCGATCCCCCGCCCGGTCCGGCGACCCGGTCGGTCCCGACATCACCGGCGTCAATCAACAGGTGCCCAGAGTGAGCTGGGCGCTGAGCCCGATCTTGTCCGCCTCGACCAACCAGGCGTACTTCACAGCCTGTTCGGCGGCAGCCGGCGTCTCGGCAGGCAGGGGTCGCTGTGGACAGCCCGGCCGCATCGGGAAGGTTCCGCATTCTGCGGCCCCGGGGGAGGCCGTTGGGTGGGAAGGGTGCAGCCGGGCGGGCGTCAGGGCTCGCCGGGCTGCACCCGGTTCAGGGGGGTACAGTCGGGCGGGCGTCAGGGCCCGCCGGCTGTACCCGGTTCAGAGGACTCAGTTCGTCGCGTCGGGCTTCACGATGTCCGGCAGCTTCGCCTCGAACAGCTCGTCGAGCTTCAGCGAGGGCAGGATGTGGCCCTGGTTGGCAGCGTCATCGGCCACGCTCGCGCCCCACGAGGACGCCGCGAAGCGCTGGTTGGGCGTGCCGTGGTGGCCGGGGCTGCTGAAGCTGCAGTCGCCGACCGCGTAGAAGGACTTCTCCGAGTCCAGCACCCGCTTGGCGTTGAGGGCCTCACCGCGCGAGTGGGTGAGGAAGTACGTGCCGAACGCGTCCGCCATCAGCTCGACACGGCGGCCGCCCTCCGGCGTGCCGACCCTGTCGCCGATCAGGTTGTCCTCGTACTGCACGTGGTGGCCGAACTCGTGGGCGAGGATGGCGCGCGGGGCGGTGTCGCCCAGGCCTATGGCCTTCATGGCCTCCAGGATGCCGTCACCCATGACGATGCGGTCGGAGATGCCTGCCGGGTTCGGGTCGCCCTTCTCGGTGTAGGCGAACGCGTTGAGGGTGAAGAACGGGTTGTCGCCACCCTGGAGGGCGGGATCGAGGTTGATCACGTAGATGATCAGGCTGGCCAGGCCCAGCGCCGCCTCGTGGTTCTCCTTCGGGATGCCGTACATCAGGCTCACGATGGGGGCCAGCCGCTCCGGGGAGGAGAAGACCTCGCCGCCGTGCATCGGCACGAGCTGGATGTCGTCGGAGTAGATGTCCCAGAACTTCTTCAGGTTCTTGCCCTCGGCCGTCAGCTCGTTGGTGTACTCGCCGTTGACACCGAAGGTGCTGGACTTCGACTGGCTGCCGAAGTACAGCGCGTCGTAGGTGGGCATGTCGAACACGCCCAGGAAGGAGAGGAAGAAGAGCAGCCCGAAGTCGGCGTCCTGGAGCAGGGTCTTCTGGTAGTCCCTGAGCGCCGTGTTCTGGCACTGGTAGTCACCCGGGTTGATGGCGCTGTCGCGGATGTCGGTCCACTCGGAGTGGATGCCGTACTTGGCGGCGGCGGCATCGCGGCGCTGCTGCCAGTCGGCCGGCAACTTGGCCAGGACCTGGTCGGCGAGGGCCTTCAGCTCCGGGGACAGGCGGGAGGTGTCGAACGCGGAGCCGGGGGCGGCGGACGTGATGGCGGCGGACGTCGTGTCGTCCGCGGCCGCGGCCGGCAGGGCGGCACCGAGGGTGCAGGTGGCCGCGATCCCAGCGGTGACAGCCCAGGCAAGGGTCTTCTTCACAGAGAACTCCTTCGTGTGCTCGAGCTGACGCGCGGGGGTGTCCCTGCGGAGTGAGGGGCGGTCAGCTGTGCGTAAGCAGAGTCTGCGAGGAAGTGGCGCGCCGGTGAAGAGTTGGTGTTGTCCGAATCCGGCATGGCAGAAACCTGACAGGCGGCGCACCCTTGGAGATCACCGGACCTATAGCACCTGCCGTGTTGACACACGCAGAGCACTGTGTCCGACGGCACTCACCTCGTCCGGTCCCCACATGTGATAATTGGCATATGCATTCAATGCATGGCATAGGTATCAGTACAACGGCCGAGGACGTCTACCTCACCCTCGTCGAGCGGGGCCCGATGGCCCCGGCCGAACTGGCGGGCGCCCTGCGCGTGACCTCGCACGCCATGAGTACGGCGGTCGACGAACTGACCGGCCTCGGCCTGGTGGAACGAGACGGCGCACGGCTTGTCGCCCACCCCCCACGTGTCGCGCTCGACCCCGTGGTGGAAAGCCGCACCAAGGAACTGGCCGCGCTGCGCAACGGCGTCGAGGAACTGTCCCGCTTCTGGCGCGACCACCACATCGAAGGGGCCAGCTACATCGAAATCGCCCGGACGCAGGTGGCCCGCAGCGCACTCGTCCGGCGGCTCTACGGCGAGGCCACCGAGCAGATCCGCGCCCTGACCATCGGCTTCACCGGCCGATCGGCACAACCCAACATCCTGGCCCCCGGTTTTCGGGAGGCACTGACACGCGGCGTCAAGTGCTCGGTCGTCTACGGGGCCGATGTGCTGCGTGACAGGCCCGGCCGGGAGGGCGTCCAGACCTCCATCGACCTCGGTGAGCGAGCGCGTGTCTTTCCCGACATCCCGCTGAACATGGGCATTTGCGACGACCGCTTCGCTCTCGTATGTCCCCCTGCGAGTAATTGGGACCGTCGTCACCACATTGTCGTGCAGCGATCGGACCTCCTTGATGCGCTGATCGGCGTGTTCGAGTCGTTCTGGCAGATCGCCGTCCCGCTGCCCACCGCCATCGACACGGCGAATGACATCGGCACAACGGCCACCGCCGAGAACCGTCAGCTCCTCACCTATCTCAGCGGTGGCCTGACCGACGATTCGATTGCCCGCGAACTCGGCGTCAGCGAAAGGACAGTGGCCCGCCGCATCACCCGTCTCCAGGAGGTGCTCGGCGCCCAGACCCGCTTCCAGCTCGGTGTCCAGGCGAGCCGTCGCGGCTGGCTCTGAGGGGGCGACACCCTCTGTTCGTGCAGCTCGCGCCATTCGGGGGCGAAGACCGACCGGACTATGTCCTTGCCATGGATACTGCGTCGGCCCTGCGCGAGCAGCAGGGCCCGGACTTCGTCGTGGCTCCGCTGCCGAGCGTTCGCGGCGAGACGTTGTGCCGGCTCGGGAACTGCTACGGCGTCAGCGTCCTTCCCTACTCGGACGGCGTCCCCGGCGACTTCGGCCAAGCGCTCGCCGCATCGCAACGAGGCCCGGTCCTGGACATGCTGGCCGACAGCCCTCATCGGCGCGTGGGCTCACCGGACATCGGTAGTGGGGGCGCCGGTCATGCTGTCGGCGTCATGCCCTAGTCTTCGCTCACTCGCCACACGTTCAGCACAGGTCACACACAGGGACTGTTGCCTGTCAGCTGCACGCAGTGGTCCCACACTCGTTCCGGGGGGTTCGAATCACCGTGCGTATGCGCATTCTTCCGGCCGCCACCGCGCTGGCGGTCCTCTTCAGTTCGGCGGTGCTCACCGCCGCACCGGCGTCCGCCGACACCACCAGGATCATCCCGGTCGCGTCCGCGGACGACACGGTCGTCGACGGCATCCACCAGCGGCTGTACTTCAGCGACAGGTCTCAGGACAAGATCGTCGTCACCGACTACACCGGCAAGGCTGTCACCACGCTCACCGGCCTGCCCCAGGTCCGGGACCTCGAACTGAGCCCGGACTCAGGCACGTTGTACGCCGCGGTTTACGGCGCTGACAAGATCGTCGCCTTCGACACCGCGACGCTCACGCAGACCGCCGAGTACCCGACCGGCGACAAGACCATTCCCTCCCGGCTCGCCTACGCCGACGGCAAGCTGTGGTTCGGATACGGCGACCAGTGGGAATCCGGGCTCGGCTCGGTCGACCTGACCGCCGAGACGCCGACGGTGACGCTGGACCTGGCGGCCGGACACGACTTCGCCAGCCCGCCCAAGCTCTACGCGGACCCGGACAACCCGGGCACACTGCTTGCCCTCGACGCAGGCATCAGCTCCGGTCCGATCCTCGTCTACGACATCTCCTCCGGCACCCCGGTGATCCGCGTGTCCGCCGATAAGGGCGGCTTCTACAAAGACGCGGCGCTCACCCCGGACGGACAGAACGTCGTCGTGGCCGGGCCCGGGAACCGCGCGCTCACCGAGTACCGGCTCTCCGACCTGGAGCAGGTCCGCACCTTCCCCGTCGCCTCCGAACCGGAAACGGTCAGCATCGCCCCGGACGGCACGGTCGCGGCCACTGTCCTCGACACCGACGACCTCGGCGACACGTACGTCTTCAGCAGCGACCCCAGCCGGCCCGCCAGCGTCCGCAACCTGTCGCACAGCTGGATGCCCTGGTTCGGGCATTCGATGAACTGGGCGGCCGACGGCGGGAAGCTGTTCGTGGTGAGCGAGGGGGGCGAGAACGACTCCTCCCTGTTCAACGTCGTCGACGAACCCCGCAAGTACGTCGCCACGCTGAAGGCCGATGCCCCGGCCACCGCCACCCGCGGGAAGCCGCTCACCGTCAAGGGCTCGCTCATCTCCGGCCTCGCGCTGCCCGCCGGGACCCCGCTGGCCGTCACCCGCACCGACATGGAGTCGCCGAACGGCAAGTCGCTGGGCACGAAGTACCTCGGCGCGGGCGGCGCGTTCTCCTTCACGGACACCCCGCCGGCCGGCGCCAAGGTCACCTACAAGGTGACGTACGCAGGTGACGCCTCGCACACCCCGGCGACCGCCTCGGACACCGTCAACGTCTCCCGTGCCACGCCCGCGCTGACGCTGAACAACAACGGCAAGGTGTACGACTACGCCAAGAGTGTCACGTTCACGGCGCACCTCGGTACGACGTACAAGAACCGCACGGTCGAGATCTGGGCCGACCCCTTCGGCGCGGACAAGCCGAAGCAACTGGTGAAGACCGGCAAGGTCAACTCCAGCGGCAACCTGTCGTACACCCGGGTCATGACCCGGGACACCACGATCACCGCCGTGTTCAAGGGCGACGCCCGGTACGCCCCGAAGTCGGTGAAGTCCACGGCGTACGCCCGGGTGAAGGTCTCGACGGCGCTGTCCAAGTACTACCGGACCGGCAAGATCGGCTCCACGACGTACTACTACTTCCACAAGAACACCGACGCCATCTCCACGACGACGATGAGCTACTACACGGGCCGCAAGCAGCGGCTGGAGCTCGAGGTGTACTACCAGGGCAAGTGGTACGACGGGGCCACCGAGTACTTCAAGCTCGGCACCAACATGAAGTCGGTCGTCAACCTGGGCCACCCGGGCACATCCGGCCTCCGTGCCCGGGTGCGCTCCTCGTACATCAACGGCACTTCTGGGGACAACGTGAACACGACGACGTACGGCGCCTGGAAGTACTTCATCTTCACCAGCTGATTCGGCGGCTGAGGTCCTACGAGGCCGTGATGTCAGGGGCGCGTTCCCGACGGTGGACGGGGACGCGCCTGAGGGCTGCGGTTCTATGCCTTGATCGCGTCGGCAAGGTCGCGCCGCAGCCTTTACGCCTGGACGCGCTTGAGGTTCGCGACGAAGGACGACCACACCGCCGTACGGAACACGAGCGCCGGACCGTCCGGAACCTTGGAGTCACGGACGGGGACGACACCGGGGTGCCCGTCGGCGACTTCGAGGCAGTTGCCGCCGCTTGCGTCGCTGTACGACGACTTGTGCCAGGTCGCCGTGGTCAGGTCGTAGTCAGAACTACTGATCTTCATGAAGGTGATCCTCCGCCACGGACTCGATCAAGGCCAGGGACGCTTCCGGTGACAATGCGCTGGCCACTAGGAGATCGTAGGGCAGCTCGTATTCGGTGACGGTGGCTGGATCGTCCAGGAGTTGGCCCGAACTGAGGCTTTCAAGGTAGGCAAGGGGAGGCGCATCCGAGAACGCCATCAGCTTGAGACTGCCTGCCATTGCAGCATGTCCGCCTGCGCTGTACGGCAGTACTTGCACGATGATCCGGTGTTCTCGGGCCAACTTCAGGATGTGACGGAGCGCCTCTGCCATCACTGCCGGGCCGCCTACCTGCCGACGTAGCACCGCCTCATCCAGAACTGCCCAAACCAATGGCGTTGTTGGATCGGACAGCAACTGTGCGCGATCCAGCCTCACCGTGGTCAGGCCGTCGATCACGTTCTCCGTCGCCGTTGGCAGCCCGCCTCGGAACACCGCTCGCGCATACGCCTCCGTCTGCAGCAGACCGGGAATCAGCTGCGGTGCGTACTCCTTGATGGTCTTCGCGACGGCTTCCGCCTCCGCCGCCTCCGCGAAGTGATCCGGGTACTTCGACTTCTTCAGGGCGACGCAGTTCCGGACGAAGAATCCGTCCGCGTCCAGAATCTCGTCGAGCTTCTGGGCCTGGTCCACCTGCATCCGGCGCGTGCCGGACTCCAGTTGACCGATGAAGGAACCGCTGACGAAGAGCGGGAGACCCAGTTCCTCCTGGGAGAGTCCGGATTTCTCTCTGCGGTGGCGGAGTTCGGCGCCGAGGAGGGCGCGCGGAGAGGAGGACGGATCGAGCTTCTTGGGCCCCGGCATGACAACTCCCTGTGACACAGGTGCAGTTGTTGGTTCTGCGCCCCTTCCAGGTTAGCCGCGCGTTGGACACGCTGGGTGGGTATTGCGGTTACGGAGCGTGGAAGGTGTGCAGGATGACCCATGCAGAGCGACGACGGGTTGCTGCCGGAAGAGTGCGGGAGGCGGAGGACGCGGTGGAGAAGCTGAGGCAAGGGCTGAAAGACGTGGGGCTCGTGCTGCCGTCACTGCGGGCCGATCCGGTGTCATGCGCGGGGAACGAGCCCGCGCCGTTGGTGGACCTCGGACGGTGCACCATCGATACGGCGCTGCGGCTGAGTGCGGTGCTGGGCGCGGACGGGCAACAGGGAGACCGGACATGACGGGTGAGGGGCTTGAGCCGTGTGTGCCGGAACCCGGGTCGTACGCGGTGGATTCCCGCGACGGGCGGGTGGGGCGCGTGATGGGGTGCGTCGGACCGTACGTACAGCTGCGGCCGCCGGGCGGCGGGGCGGAGTGGGACTGCCCGCCGGAGTCCGTGCGGCCGGCGCCGCCCGGGGAGGTGCTGCGGGCCCGGGTCAGGGAGGTCAACCGGGAGGGGCGGCTGCCATGAGACGCGTGAAGGGCGGCACCCCGGCCGGGGCGCCGCCCCTCGGTCGGGCACATGCATCAAGTCAGGATTGGTGCTCCGGGAGACGGCGAGGTCGGTGCGCTCCTCACGCGATCGTGGGACGCTGAGGGAAGCGGCGAACCGCCGCAGAACCGTCGATCTACGCTCCTCGTCAGGCCACAGGAGAAGGGACCCGCGATGACTGCCGCGATGGTCGAGAACGACCGGCCCGCTGAGGGCCGCCCGTGGGAATACCTGCTGCAGACATGGCGTGAACTGGACGTGCCCGAGGGGTGGCGCGCCGAGATCGACGAAGGGCAGATCGTCTTGGTACCACCGCCTCATGCGCACCACAACGGCATCGCCGAGATGGTGCAGCGGCGCCTGTATCGGGGCCTCCCCGATGAACTGGGCATCTACCAGACCCTGGGCGTACACGTTGCCCCGTTGGACAAGCTCTACGTTCCCGACCTGGTGGTCATGCCGTCGGAGCTGATCGTGGCAGCCGATCCGGAATCCAGCGATCCGATGAACGCCTCCGAAGCCCTCCTCATCGTCGAGATCACGTCGAAGGGCAATGCCCGGGAGGACCGGACGAAGAAGTACCGCGCCTACGCGCGCGCGGGCGTGCCGCTGTACCTGCTGATCGACCGGTTCGACACGCGTGGCGCGATGGCCACGCTGTTCACGGAGCCGAACGAGGACGGGACGTACAAGCACTCCGACCCCGTGCCGTTCGGGAAGCCGCTCACGCTTCCCGAGCCGTTCGGCACGACGCTTCCCACGGGGGACTTTCCGGTGTGACCGGGCACAGCTGAGGGCGGCACCCGGTGCGGGTGCCGCCCTCTGTTGCGTTACGAGGTCGGGCGCGGGCCGGTTCCTGCGCCGGGTCCGTGGTCGGGGCGGCCGGGGTGCCGGTCGCCGTGACCGGGGGTGCGGAGCGGTGCCCCGGATGGGGTCAGGTACTGCGCCGTGCGGCCGCGAGGGCGGCGCGGAGGTGGCCGTCGGACCCGGACAGGAGCGTGGCGGCGGTCGGGCCGTCGACCTGGCCGAGGATGGCGAGGATCGCGTTCTTCACCTCGCCGTCGGTGGCGGCGAGCGCGGCTTCGATCTCTGCGTCGGAGGCGCCGGTGGCGAGAGAGACGATCCGGCGGGAGCGGGCGCGCAGCTTCTCGTTGGAGGCGCGGACGTCGACCATGAGGTTTCCGTACGTCTTGCCGAGCCGGATCATCGTGATCGTCGACAGCATGTTGAGGACGAGCTTCTGTGCCGTACCGGCCTTCAGGCGGGTCGAGCCGGTGAGGAGTTCCGGGCCGACGACGACCTCGATGGGGTGGTCGGCCGCGGCGCCGAGCGCCGAGTCCGCGTTGCAGGACAGGCCGATGGTCAGCGCCCCCTTGGCGCGGGCGTGCTCGACGGCCCCGATCGCGTACGGCGTACGGCCGGAGGCGGAGATGCCGACCACCGTGTCGTCCGGGGTGAGATCCAGTCCGTCGAGGTCGGCGGCGGCCAGCTCCTTGCTGTCCTCGGCGCCCTCGACGGCCGTGACCATCGCGGGCGGGCCGCCCGCGATCAGACCGACCACCTCGGACGGGTCGGTGTTGAACGTGGGCGGGCACTCGCTGGCGTCCAGGACGCCGAGCCGGCCCGCGGTGCCCGCGCCCGCGTAGATCAGCCGGCCACCGCGGGCCATGCGCGCGGCGACCCCGTCGATCGCGGCGGCGATCTCGGGCAGCCGGGCGGCGACGGCGGAGGGAACGGACTGGTCCTCGCCGTTCATGATCCGGGCGATCTCCAGCGTGGCCAGCCGGTCGATCTCGGCGAGCTCGGGCCGGAACGCCTCGGTGGTGAGGGTGGCGAGCTCGGCGCGCAACTCCCCGTACTCGGAGGGCTGATCGGGCGTCGCGGCGTTGGCGCCGGTGGTGGAGGTCATGGAGAGAGGCTCTGCTTTCTCGATCTCGTGGCTCGCGCGGTTCAGCGAGTGCGGGTGGGGGTGGCGGCTGCTGGTGGTGTCAGCGGGTGCGGGGGGTGTGGCGGTGGGCCAGTGCCTCGTACGAGGCGGCGAGCGCCGGGGCCGCCGTCTCGTACGTCCGCTGGGCAACCCCTATGAACAGGCAGTCCACGACGAGGAGCTGGCTCGTCCGGCTCGACATGGCGGCGGGGCGCAGCTCGCTCTCGCGGGCGGTGGACGTGGTCAGCACGTGGTCCGCGTACTGCGTCACCGGGCCGTCGGGGCGGCCGGTGATCGCGATCGTCGTCGCGCCCCGGTCGAATGCCACCCGGAGCGGCTCGATCACGTCACCGGTGGAACCGGAGTGGGTGATCGCGATCGCCACATCGCCGGAACGGAGCTGCACGGCGTTGGTGACCGCCAGGTGCGGGTCCATGTGCGCGTGCGCGATCAGTCCGATACGGAGCAGCTTCTGCCCCAGATCCTGGGCGACGAGAGAGGAGGCGCCGACGCCGTAGATGTCGATCCGGCGGGCGGTCGACGCGGCGGCGACGGCGGCGCCGAGCTGCACCGTGTCGAGTCCGGCGGCTGTGTCCGCGAGGGTCTGCTGCTCGTCGAAGGCGAGCTTGGCGACCACGTCGGCGATCGGGTCGTCGACGGCTATGTCCGCTGTGACGGAGGGGGCGCGGCCGGACTGCTGGTGGGCGGCGAGCCCGGCGAGGGCGAGGCGCAGATCCCGGTAGCCGGGGTAGCCGAGGAGGCGGGCCGTGCGGACCACGGTCGCCTCGCTGGTGCCGGTGAGCTCGGCGAGACCGGTGACCGTCAGGGCGGCGCAGCCGGCCGGGTCACCGGCTACGGCCTCGGCGACCCGCTGCATGGAGCGCGTCATGGACGGCGCGAGCGTCCGCACCTTGGCCGCGAGTGCGGCCGGAGCGGGCGGCGCATCACCGCTGAAACTTTCCTTCAGGTCATTGGTCACCTTTGAAAGGTATTTTCAACCCCGTGGCCCGTCAACCCCCTTTGGTCCCGACCTCTGACGGAACGGAGGCCGGGACGGGTGACTGGACGCAGGACCTGGTCGCACTCGGGTGACAATGGCTCCATGGAGCTGAACCGCCTGGAGCAGGCGCTGCACACCGCCCGCGCCCTGGTCATGGCCGATCTCGCCGCAGGCGGTGTCGCCGAGGCCGAGATCGTCTCGCTCGTCGAGGACGCGGTGACGCACCGGCGCTGGTGGGTCGAGCAATGGCCGGACGGCGTGGAATACCTCGTCGGCCTTGTCGCCCAGGACGTCCAGGACGCGCTGCTGGAGCGGTACGGCCGCTGGCCGCTCTGCCCCGTGTGCGACGCGGGCGACCCGCACGCCCTTGATGTCGAACCGGAGCTGGGCCCGGACCCGCGCTGGGTCTGCACCAAGGCGACCGTGATGGTGGCGCGCGTGGGCGCGCTGAGCGGAGTGCTCGGCCGGTGACGGTCTATATCGACCCGCCCGACTGGCCGGGCCACGGCCGACTCTGGTCGCATCTGGTCAGCGACGTGTCCTTCGGCGAACTGCACGCGTTCGCCGCCGCCATCGGCTGCCTGCCGCAGGCGTTCGAGCGGGACCACTACGACGTACCGGAAACGCGGTACGCGGACGCGGTGCGGGCCGGGGCCGTCGAGATCGGTTCGAAGGAGCTCGTCCGCCGGCTCACGGAGGCGGGACTGCGGCGCCCCAAGGGACGCCCGGCACCCGGCCGGGCGCCCGGCGGCTGAACGACCGCTCAGACGGCGGAGGAGCTTCCCGCTTCCACGTCGACGGGCGTCGGCGACGACGTCACGGCGGGCGACCCGGTCACCCGGCGCGACCTGCCCCCGCCGTGCAGCCGCAGCGAGAACACCACGGCGGCCAGCGCCAGGACCGTCATCGCCGCGCCCGCCCAGGCCGTCGCCTCGAAGCCGAAGTCCGCGTCGATCACGGTGCCGCCCAGCCAGGGGCCGCCCGTGTTGCCGAGGTTGAACGCGGCGGTCGTCGTCGCGCCCGCCAGGGTCGGGGCCGCGCCCGCGATGTTGAACATCCGGGCGTTCAGCGCCGGGGCCGTGTAGAACGCCGACAGGCCCAGCAGGAATGCGAGCCCGACCACGGCGACCTGGTTCGAGGCGAACAGCGCCAGCGCGACCAGGAAGACCGTCGAGGCCGCGATACCGCTCATCAGCACCCCGAAGAGGTGCGCGTCCGCGACCCGGCCGCCGATCGTTGTACCGACCAGCGCCCCGATCCCGAACAGTGCGAGAACCGTCGGAACCCAGCCCGAATCCAGCCCGGCGACATCCGTCAGCAACGGCGCCAGATAGCTGAACGCGCAGAAGACCCCGCCCGCCGCGAGCGCCGTGATCACGATCGACAGCCACACCTGCCGGTCACGGTAGATGGACATCTCCCGCTTGAGCTGCGGCCTCTCCTCGGGGAGCGGGATGCGGGGGATGAGCGTCGCGACACCGACGAGCGCCACGGCGGACGCCGCGCCGACCGCCCAGAACGCCGACCGCCAGCCGAGGTTCTCACCGAGGAACGCCCCCAGCGGTACGCCGAGGACGTTCGCGATCGACAGTCCGCCGATCATCACGGCCATCGCTCTGGCCCGCGCGTTCACCGGCACCATCGCGATGGCGACCGCCGCCCCCACCGCCCAGAACCCCGCGCACGCGAAGGCGCTCACCACGCGGGAGGCGAAGAGCACCTCGTACGTCGGAGCGAGCGCACCCGCGACCTGTCCGAGGCCGAAGACCGAGATCAGTGCGATGAGGGTGGTGCGGCGCGGCAGCCGGAGCGTGGCCACGGCCAGCAGGGGCGCGCCGATCACCATGCCGATGGCGAAGGCGGATATGAGGAGCCCGGCCCGGGGGATGGACACGTTCATGTCGTCGGCGATCGGTGGCAGCAGCCCTGAGAGCATGAACTCGCTGGTGCCGAGGGCGAAGACCGAGAGGCCCAGAATGTAGACGGCAAGTGGCATGCGTGAGCGGCGAGCGGCAGAGTCGGGCATGACAGCTGCCAACAGCGACGACGGGCGTTGCATTCCCGTATCGGGATATCCCGTCGGCCGTCTCAACGGGTGAGCAGTCCCAGCTCCGTCAGCAGGTTCTGCCGGGCCCGCGGCTCCCACTCGGCGAACCCGTGCGGCGTACGGAACAGCCGCGGCAGTCCGAGCAGCTGCCGCAGCACGGCCGCACGCCCGCTCCGGAAGGCTTCGTCGGGGACGAAGCCGTACTCGTCCCGTACCTGCGCCGCGTACGCCGCGTACTCCTTGGGGGCGGCCGCCAGGATGGCCAGGTCCGCATCGCACAGCACCTCGCCGTTGGTGTCGCCGTCCGCCGGATCGTGGGTGACGGTGAGCCGGACCAACCGGGCGACCTCGGCGGTGACGGCGTCCGGGACACCGGCCTCGGGCAGGGCACGCTCGGCGAGGGCGGCGCTGCGCTCCTCGTTCTCGGACCGGTCCGGGCGGTACACCGCGTCGTGGAACCAGGCGGCGAGGCGGACCGCGTCCGGGTCGGCGGCGTGACCGGCGAGGGTGTCGATGCGGTCGAGGACCGCCGTCAGATGGGCGGTGGTGTGGTAGCGGCGCTGCGGTTCGGCCCAGCGGGCGAGCAGGTTGTCGGCGTACGGCAGCGGATCGGGGCCGGTCGCGCCCTCCCGCACGGCGACCAGGGCGTCGCTCCAGCGGGCCCGGAGCGCGTCCGCGGCGTCGGGGGAGGATCCGCTCTCGTGCGCGCTGTCGTCCGTCATACGCACGAGAGTAGATTCCCCCCGTCGTCCACGGCGAGCGGCAGGCGGGCCCGGACCGCCCGGTGGTCGCCGTCGTCGGCGGTGCGTCCTGCCGGGTCACGGTCGACGGGCGGCCCGTGGCCTGGGGGACACCGGTGCACATACCGGCGGGCGCGGTGCTCGACGCCGGCCCCGCGGTGCAGGGGCTGCGCAGCTATCTGGCGTTCGGGGGTGGCCTGCTGCCGGAACCGGTGCTGGGCAGCAGGTCAGCGGACCTGCTCTCGGGGCTCGGCCCGGCCCCGCTGCGCGACGGGGACGTACTGCCGCTGGGACCCGGGCCGTCGAGGCCCGCGGCCCCCGACGCCGTGCCCTGGCCGGCCGCGCCCGCCGAACTCGTCCTCCCCGTACGCCTCGGCCCCCGCCACACCTGGTTCACGGATGAGGCGCTGCGCACGCTCACCACGGCGACGTACCGGGTCTCGCCGCACAGCAACCGGATCGGTCTGCGCACCGAGGGCCCGGCCCTGGCGCGCGCCCACGAGGGCGAACTGCCCAGTGAGGGGATGGTGCTCGGCGCCGTTCAGGTGCCGCCGGACGGCCGCCCGGTGGTGTTCCTCAACGACCATCCGACGACCGGGGGCTACCCGGTCGTCGGGGTCGTGCACGAGACCGCACTCGCGGGAGCGGCCCAGGCGGTGCCGGGAACCCGGGTGCGGTTCGTGAGCGCGGGCTGAGCACCGGCCCCGTCGGGCCGGTGCTCAGGTCTGGGACAGCCCTCAGGCCGCCGCGCGGAACCCGCGCAGTCGCAACGAGTTCCCCACCACGAACACCGACGAGAACGCCATCGCGGCCCCCGCGATCATCGGATTCAGCAGCCCCGCCGCCGCCAGCGGCAGCGCCGCCACGTTGTACGCGAACGCCCAGAACAGGTTCGTACGGATCGTCCCCAGCGTCTTCCTCGACAGCCGGATCGCGTCCGCCGCGGCCCGCAGGTCCCCGCGGACCAGCGTCAGGTCACCGGCCTCGATCGCCGCGTCCGTGCCCGTGCCCATGGCCAGCCCCAGGTCCGCCTGGGCCAGCGCCGCCGCGTCGTTGACGCCGTCGCCGACCATCGCGACCGAACGGCCCTCTGCCTGCAGCCGCTTGACGACGTCGACCTTGTCCTCGGGCATGACCTCGGCGTACACGTCGTCCCGGCCGATCCCGACCTCCGCCGCGACCGACTCCGCGACCGCCCGGTTGTCCCCGGTGAGGAGGATCGGCGTCAGCCCCAGTGACCTCAGCCGCGCGATCGCCTCCGCGCTGGTGTCCTTCACCGCGTCGGCGACCTCCAGGACCGCCCGCGCCCCGCCGTCCCAGGCGACCGCGACGGCCGTCCGGCCCGCCGCCTCGGCGGCCGCCTTCTTCCGGGCCAGCTCCACCGGCAGATGGATCTCCCACTCGGCGAGCAGCTGCTCCCGGCCGACGAGGACCGCGTGCCCCTCGACGACGCCCTGGACGCCGAGCCCCGCGACGTTGGCGAAGTCCTCCGGGACGGGGAGCGCCGCGCCGGTCCGCTCGACCGCGCCGGCGGCGACCGCCTGGGCGATCGGGTGCTCGGAGGCGTGCTCCAGGGCGCCCGCCAGCCGCAGTACCTGCGTCGCGTCGGTGCCGGGCGCCACGTGGACGTCCAGCAGCGTCATCCGGCCGGTGGTGACCGTGCCGGTCTTGTCCAGGACGATCGTGTCGACGCGCCGCGTGGTCTCCAGGACCTCCGGGCCCTTGATCAGGATGCCGAGCTGCGCGCCGCGCCCGGTCCCCACCATGAGGGCGGTCGGAGTGGCGAGGCCCAGCGCGCACGGGCAGGCGATGATCAGTACGGCGACGGCGGCCGTGAACGCGGCCGTCAGACCAGCCCCGTTACCCAGCCAGAACCCCAGCGTGCCGAGCGCGAGCGCGATGACCACGGGCACGAACACCGCGGAGATCCTGTCGGCCAGCCGCTGCGCCGCCGCCTTGCCGTTCTGTGCGTCCTCGACGAGCTTCGCCATCCGCGCCAGCTGCGTGTCGGCGCCGATCCGTGTCGCCTCGACGACGAGCCGGCCGCCCGCGTTGAGCGTGGCACCGGTGACGGAGTCCCCGACACCGACCTCGACCGGCACGGACTCGCCGGTGAGCATCGACGCGTCCACCGCCGAGGCGCCCTCGACGACGGTGCCGTCAGTGGCGATCTTCTCGCCGGGGCGGACCAGGAACCGGTCCCCGACTCGCAGTTCCGCCGTCGGGACGGTCACCTCGCGGCCGCTCCGCATCACGGTGACCTCCTTGGCACCCAGCTCCAGCAGCGCCTTGAGCGCGGCGCCCGCCTTCCGCTTGGAACGGGCCTCGAAATAGCGCCCGGCCAGGATGAACGCGGTGACGCCGGCCGCCGCCTCCAGATAGATGTTCCCGGCGCCGTCACTGCGGCCGATGGTCAGCTCGAAGGGGTGCGTCATGCCCATCATCCCCGCCGTGCCGAAGAACAGCGCCCACAGCGACCACAGGAACGCGGCCGACGTACCGAGCGAGATCAGCGTGTCCATCGTCGCCGCACCGTGCCGGGCATTGGTCCAGGCGGCGCGGTGGAACGGCCAGGCGGCATACGTGACGACCGGCGCCGTCAGGGTCAGCGACAGCCACTGCCAGTAGTCGAACTGGAGCGCCGGGATCATCGCCATCGCGATCACCGGGACGGCGAGCGCCACGGCGGTGAGCAGCCGCTGCCGCAGCGGACGGAGCTCATCGGCTTCCGCTTCGGCTTCTGACGGGGCGCCTTCCCCGGCAGGTGACGGGGGTGCGGGCTGCTGTGCGGTGTATCCGGTTTTCTCGACCGTGGCGATCAGGTCCTGTACGGAGATGTCCTCGCCCCGGTAGCTGACCTTGGCCTTCTCCGTGGCGTAGTTGACGGTGGCGGTGACGCCGTCCATCCGGTTCAGCTTCTTCTCGATGCGGGCCGCACACGATGCGCAGGTCATGCCGCCGATGGCGAGCTCGACCTCTGCGGTGGTGTCGGTGCCGATGCCGGTTGCGGCGGTATGCGCGGACAAGGTTTCCTCCCAGACGTTGACGGCGCTAGATACCCCTAGGGGGTATCCGCCCCTGATCCAGGTATACCCCCTACCCCTATGAAGTGCAAGGGTGGATCCGGGTTCGAGAGATGGATCATGCGCATCCGGTTGCCGGATGCCGCTCCGGCCTCGCGTATCTTCGCGGTCGCGCCGAGGCTTCGCCTTCGCGCGGCCGGCCCGTAGGCTGGCCATTGGACTAGACCTGTAGCTGCTTGCCGGAAGAATGGGGTCCCATGAGCAACCGTGCAGTCCTGGAGGTGATCGCTCTCGACGCGGAGGACGCGGTCGCTGCCCAGGCGGGTGGCGCAGACCGGCTGGAGCTGGTCACCGACATGGCGTCGGACGGCCTGACCCCGTCCTGTGCGACTTTCGCGGAGATCCGCGCCGCAGTCGACCTTCCGCTGCGCGTGATGCTCAGGGTGGCGGACGGATTCGCGGCCGGCGACATCGACGTGCTCGTACGCAGGGCGCGCGAGCTGCGGGCCGAGGGTGCCGATGAATTCGTCCTCGGCTTCCTGGACGCCGAGGGCCACCCGGACCTGGTCGCCGTCGAACGCCTCCTTGCCGCGCTGGACGGCTGCCGCTGGACGTTCCACCGCGCGATCGACCGCGCCACCGACCGGGACACCCTGCGCAAACAGCTGGCAGACCTGCCGGGTCTCGACACGTACCTCACGGCGGGATCGGCGAGCGGCGTCGACGACGGCATCCCGACGCTGCTCGCCGAGGCGGCCCACCAGGGTGAGCCCGGGTACGAGCCGCAGATCCTGGTGGGAGGCGGGCTCCGGCTCGAACACTTGCCCAAGTTGCTGGCCGCGGGCATCGACGCCGTACACATCGGCGGCGCCGCGCGCCCGCACGGCTGGTCGGGTCCGGTGGACACGGCGGCGGTACGGGAGTGGCGGGCGGTGCTCGACGCGTAGCGGGGGCGAGGTGGCCCCGGGCCGTGAGTCCGGGCTCATCCGGCCGAACGGTTCCGTCCTCAATCGCCGGACGAGCTTGATCTCCCAGCCTGTCCGGCGATTGAGGACAAAGCGGCCACCGGACGACCCCGGTAACCGGCGCTCAGCCCCCGAGCACCTCCGGCAGCTCCGCGGCATGCACCACCGTCAGCCCCGACACCGCACGGGTCAGCGCCACGTACAGCCGGCGCAGCCCCGTGCGCTCGTCCGGTTCGCCGTCGACCACCGCCGCCGGCTCGTCCAGCACGACGTAGTCGTACTCCAGGCCCTTCGCCAGCGACGCCGGGACCAGCGTCAGCCGCGACTCGGCCGTCGTCTCCTCGCCCGGCGACAGATACGCGTGACCCGCCGCCGTCAGTGCCTGGGCCAGCACCGGGATCCGCGCGTCCGCCGCGATCAGCCCGATCGATCCCTCCTGCGCCAGCGACTCCTCGCAGGCCGCGAGCACCGCCGCGTCCAGTCCGGCCACGTCGGGCACCTCCCGTACCGCCAGCGAACCCGGCGACTCACGCACCGACTCCACCGCCGCAAGTCCCGGCGAGATCACCGGCAGCAGCCGTGACGCGTACGCGATGACCTCCCTCGGCACACGGAAGCCCGCCGTCAGCTCCTCCACCACGGCGTCCTCCTTGCCCAGGTGGTGCAGCGCCTGCGCCCAGCTCTCCGTCGACCACGGCGTCGTCCCCTGCGCCAGGTCGCCGAGCACCGTCGCCGACCCCGTCGTGCACCGCCGCCCCACCGCCCGGTACTGCATCGGCGACAGGTCCTGCGCCTCGTCGAGGACGACATGGCCGAGCGAGTGGGTACGTGCCACCAGATCGCTCGCCTCGTCGATCAGCACCGCGTCCGCCGCCGACCACTTCGCCGACTTCACGCTGCGGGCAGGCTTCATCCACAGAATCGTCTTCTGCTCGTCCTCGGTGAGCAGCCCGTCCGCATGCGCGGCCAGGAAATCCGGGTCGGAGAGCAGCCGCAGCACCAGCTTCGCCGGATCGACCGCGGGCCAGATCGCCTTCACGGCCGCCTTGACCGCCGGAGTACGGGCCACCGCGTTCTGCACCCGGTCGTCGGGCGCCTCGCCGGCCTCCTCCATCCGGACGAGAACGGCGTGCGCGATCCGCTGCGGAAGCGCCTCGTGCGCCGCGCCGTACCGCATGTCGCGGGCCAGCAACTCGGTGACCATCTCCTCCAGTTCGTACGCGGGTACCCGCCACCGCCGCGAACCGCGCACCACCATCACCGGCTCCGTCGGCAGCGTCACATGCGAACGGATCGCCCGCCGCAGCACCTCCGCCATCCGGGCGTCACCCTTGACGACGGCCGCCTCCGCCGCGTCCGATCCCCGCACCTCGACATGTGCCGCCACCAGATCGTCGACGGTCGCCTGCTTCACCTCCAGCTCACCGAGGGCCGGGAGCACCTGCTCGATGTAGTGCAGGAACGACCGGTTCGGCCCGATCACCAGCGTGCCGGTGCGGGCGAGGCGCTCACGGTGTGCGTACAGCAGATAGGCGACACGGTGCAGACCGACGGCGGTCTTACCCGTACCGGGGCCTCCCTGGACGCAGACCGTCCCGCCCAGCCCGCTGCGGACGATCTCGTCCTGCTCCGGCTGGATCGTCGCCACGATGTCGCGCATCGGACCCACACGCGGCCGCTCGATCTCCGCCTGGAGCAGTTTGCTGGTCTGCGCGGCCTCGGTGGGGTCGGTGAGGTGCTCGTCCTCGTATGCGGTCAGTTCGCCGCCGGTGTAGCCGAAACGGCGCCGCTGTCCGACGTCCTGCGGGTCCTTCTTCGAAGCCCGGTAGAACGGCTGCGAGACGGGCGCACGCCAGTCGATGACCATCGGGTCGCCGTCGGCGTCATGGACGTGGCGGCGCCCGATGTAGAACTGCTCTCCTTCGGCACCCTCGGCCTGATCCGCACCGACCCGGTGCAGATAGTCGAGGCGGCCGAAGAAGAGCGGGGTGTGCGACAGATCGGCGAGCGCCTTGATGCGTTCGTCGATCTTGGCCTGCAGGACGACGGCGTTCACCCAGTTCGCGGTGACATCGCGGATGTCGAGGGCCTGCGCGTCCTCGCGCATGGCCCGCAGCGCGGCGCGGGACGCGGCGAGATGGGCGCGCTCGCGAGCCAGCGCATCGGTGGTGGTCGTAACGGCTTCGTGTTCGTGCGCGGGCACGGTGTTGCCTCCGGCTTGTGACGCAGGACGGCGGGCCGCGGCACGCACCCGGTCATGTGCCGGGGGCGATGCGGTCCGCTCGGGGATCGATCACGGGATACGCACGCCGGTGCGCGTGCGGCTGTCGGCCGGTTTCCGTCCGGTCGGCGGCGCTCCCCCGGCTGCCGGCGAAGAGCCGGTACCACGGTGCGGGAGGCGGGCAGACCGGCGATTGTATCGACCGCGACCGGCGGGGTCGAATGAATTGGGCCGCGGGCCCCGCCCCCCCCGTTCACCCCTTGGTTCACCCCGTAGGGGACCGCGTGCGACCGGAGGCCTGTGCGAAGCCCACGGGGATTGTGCCCGTGGGCCGATGCCTTTGCGGCACGGGAGCAGGACCCTGGATTACATGAGCACCGTCGGTCTGAACCCACACGGCACCGGCCCCGCGCACGGCGCGACCGCGGCAACCGGTCACCCGCCCACCCACTACGTCGGCGACGCCGTGCGCGCCGTCAAGGTCTTCGCACGCGCCGCGTTCGACGTGGCCGTCCTCGGCGAGTACGCGGAGGAGGCGCGCGTCCTCCGCCGCGACCACCGGGAACAGCACGACCACCGAGCACGCCGCGCACACTGAGCACGGCACGGCCCCTCAGTACGGCGGGGCAGCTGAGTACGCGCAACCGTCGCGGCGCTGCCGGGTCCGACGATGGTCACCGGGCTGTTCCTGCTCCTGACCCTCGGCGGCTGACCGGGCGGGACCGCTCGGTTCAGTCGTTCGCCAGCAGCTCGTCCGCGTCCACGATCCGGTACGCGTACCCCTGCTCGGCCAGGAACCGCTGGCGGTGCGCCGCGAAGTCCTGGTCGATCGTGTCGCGGGCGACCACCGAGTAGAACCGGGCCTCGTGCCCGTCCGCCTTCGGCCGCAGCACCCGGCCGAGCCGCTGCGCCTCCTCCTGCCGCGAGCCGAATGTGCCCGACACCTGAATGGCGACGGTCGCCTCCGGCAGGTCGATCGAGAAGTTCGCGACCTTCGACACGACGAGGACGCTGATCTCGCCCTCACGGAACGCGTCGAAGAGCTTCTCGCGCTGTGCGTTGCTCGTCTCGCCCTTGATGACCGGGGCGTCCAGATGCTCACCCAGCTCGTCGAGCTGGTCGATGTACTGCCCGATGACGAGAGTCTGCTCGCCCCGGTGCTTGCGCACCAGCGCCTCCGTCACCTTTTGCTTCGTCGCGGTCGTCGCGCAGAACCGGTACTTCTCCTGCGCCTCGGCGGTCGCGTACGCCAGCCGCTCCGAGTCCGTCAGATTGACCCGCACCTCGACACAGTCGGCGGGCGCGATGTAGCCCTGCGCCTCGATCTCCTTCCACGGAGAGTCGAACCGCTTGGGACCGATCAGCGAGAAGACGTCCGACTCGCGGCCGTCCTCGCGGACGAGCGTCGCGGTGAGACCGAGCCGTCGGCGCGCCTGCAGGTCGGCGGTGAACTTGAAGACGGGCGCGGGCAGCAGATGCACCTCGTCGTAGATCACCAGACCCCAGTCGCGGGAGTCGAACAGCTCCAGGTGCGGGTAGATGCCCTTACGGCGGGTCGTCAGCACCTGGTAGGTGGCGATGGTGACCGGCCGGATCTCCTTGCGCGCACCGCTGTACTCGCCGATCTCGTCCTCGGTCAGCGAGGTCCGCCTCACCAGCTCGTGCTTCCACTGCCGGGCCGAGACGGTGTTCGTCACCAGAATCAGCGTGGTCGCCTTGGCCTGCGCCATCGCACCGGCCCCGACCAGTGTTTTCCCCGCACCACACGGCAGTACGACCACCCCGGAGCCGCCGTGCCAGAACCCTTCGACAGCCTGCTTCTGGTACGGGCGCAGCGCCCAGCCGTCCTCGGCCAGCTCGATCGGGTGGGCCTCGCCGTCCACGTACCCGGCAAGGTCCTCGGCGGGCCAGCCCAGCTTCAGCAGCGTCTGCTTGATCTGCCCGCGCTCGGACGGGTGCACCGCCACGGTGTCCGGGTCGATCCGCGCCCCGACCAGCGGCTGGACCTTCTTCGACCGGAGGATCTCCTCCAGCACCGGCCGGTCGGTGGAGGTCAGGACCAGCCCGTGGACCGGGTTCTTGGAGAGCGTGAGGCGGCCGTACCGGGCCATCGTCTCGGCGATGTCGACGAGCAGCGCGTGCGGCACCGGGTAGCGGGAGTACTGCACGAGGGCGTCGACGACCTGCTCGGCGTCGTGCCCGGCGGCGCGCGCGTTCCACAGTCCGAGCGGCGTCAGCCGGTAGGTGTGGATGTGCTCGGGCGCACGCTCCAGCTCCGCGAACGGGGCGATCGCACGACGGCAGGCGTCGGCCTGCTCGTGGTCGACTTCCAGGAGCAGCGTCTTGTCGCTCTGGACGATGAGGGGTCCGGTCACGCGTCTCGGCCCTTTCTACGGGGGGCGGCCGCCCGTGCGGCCAAACGTCCAGTGTGCCGCATGCGGGGCAGCTGGTGCGTAGGTGTCGGCCGACGGGACGCTCGGCCATCCGCTCGCCGCGCGGGCGGCGGGACGTGTCATGGTCTGTGCGTGACCGATGCCGCTGCCGGGGAAACGCCCCGGGAACCAACCGCTTCCGCGCGTCCGGACGACCGCATACCGTCCGTGCTGCGCTTCTCCACCGAACTCGTCGCCTGGGTGACCACTCCCTGGGTGCTGGCCGGCCACTCGTGGCTGCTCGCCGCGTTGTCGCTGGTGGTACTGATCGGCCTGCCGGCCGTTCTGTCCACCCCGGGTGACAAGAACAGTGTGATCGTCGCCGTGCCGGGCTGGGCCACGATCCTGATGGTGCTGGCCGAGCTGGGCGCTGCCGTCGTCTCGTCGTGGCTGCTGTGGCCGGTGTGGGCGGCCGTTCCGGTGACGTTGCTCGCGGCGGCGGCCGTGGTCACCGAGCAGCCGCGCTGGCGGTGGCTCGTCTCGCTGGACCAAGGGCTGTCCCGTCATCCCTGACGGCGCACGACGACAGCCACGGCATCTCGCCGCGTTGTCGGAACGTCCGAATACTTCCATTATGCGGACACCCCTGCGCCTTGCGCTGCACCGCATCCGACGTCGCGCTGATCCACTCCCTGTCGTGGGGAGGCCGTCAGGCCCGTCAGGCGTCTTCGGAGTCGGCCAGTTCCGCTACGCCCGTGACCCGGTGCAGCGGATACGTGCGGATCTCGTCCGCGGTGTGGTCGTACGCCGTCACGAAGCCGCCCTCGACCCGCACCGGCGCGATGACGCGCTGGCTGGCCGCACCGTCCGCGTTGACGTAGCCGATCCAGATCGCCGAGCCCGTCATGACCGCCGCCTGGACGGTCGCGAGAGTCTCCGCGGAGGTCGTACGAGGCAGTGAACCGGCCGGGGCGGCGTCCTGGGAGCTGTCCTTGCGGACGACGGTGGCGGCCGTGTCCCCGGCGCGGATCGCCCGTACCGCCGCGCCCAGCAGCGTTCCGTCGGGGAGCGGCGGGCCCTCGGGGACCGGCACGGGGGGTGTACGGGGAGGGGTGCGGCGGGTGCCCGCGCGGGTGATCAGGACATCGCCCTCGGCGGACTCGGCGGCGGGCGCATACCCCATCTCGCGCAGCCCTTCGAGCAGGGACGCCGGATCGATCTGGGCGGCCAGTGCCGTCGGGGCGAGGCGGCGCAGTCGCAGGGTGGCCGAGCGTTTGTCGGCGAGGATCTCGCCGAGCACGGCCTCGTCGTCGCAGCGTACGTACGCGGACGCGGCGCCGATCCGCAGATGGCCGTGGCGGCGGGCGACGTCGTCGATGAGATAGCTGAGCGGCTGCGGGACCGGTGTGCGGCTGTGCGTGGCGAGAAACGCGTGCAGATCCGCCGCGGACTGTCCGGCGTCCAGCGCGCGGCGTACGGAGCCGGGCGTGAACCGATAGACGGTCGCGCCGCCCTTCGACTCGATGTCCGCGAGGACGGACAGGGTGTCCGCGAGGGGGCGCTCCAGCGGGCCGGGCGCGACGGCCGTCAGGTCGGCCTGCAGCAGGACGTGGTCGAGAGGCTTCGGGATGAGCGGGGCGAGCAGCGCGGCCGCCTCGGCGGGCCCGGAGTCGAGCAGGGCGCGGGACTGGGAGGAGAGTGCGCCGCGGCCGGTGATGCCGAGGAGTTCGGACTCGTTCAGTGTCCACAGGGCGATCCGGGACCGGAGGTCGGTGGTGTCCCCGGCGGAGGTGGAGGTGCCGCGCAGCGGCCGTTCCCAGCGGAGCCGGGCGAGCAGCGTCTCCGGGTCCGGGGCGGTGCCGGGGTCCAGGGAGGCGAGCAGGGCCAGGAGGCGGTGGCGTACTTCGGGTGCGGCCGAGCGGTCCAGTTCGGGGCCGAGCGCGGACAGGGCCCGGCCCTTGGCGTCCTGGCCGCCGACCAGACCGGCGGTGCGGGTGGCGGAGAGCCAGGCGGCCGCGAGGCGCACCCAGCGGTCCTGCACGGGGAGTTCGGTCCAGTCGTCGTATGCGGGCGTCGGCGCGTACCGCTCGTCGGCCTCGCCGTCGGAGGCCAGCAGCCCGGCCGCGTAGGCGAGTTCGAGCCAGAACGCGGCGATCGGCTCGGACACGTCGAGGACGGACGCGGTCCGCTTCAGGTCGCGGACGCTGAGGCCGCCGGCCCGGAGCATGGCGGGGCCACCGCTGTTCCAGCTCGTCAGGAGTTCCTCGACGGTGGACACCGCCAGGTGCGCCTGGCCTGCGGCCGCACTGTCCACAGACTGTGGATCACGGGTCGCTGCCGCCACGACGGCGGGCGGCAGCGGCTCCGGTACGCGGTGGGCGCGCCCGGCCCGCAGATGCAGCGCCGCCTCGCGCGGCAGGACGACGGTGCGCGTCGACACGGGCAGCAACAACCCGCGGTCGCGCAGCCACTTCACGGGCGGGGTCGGGTTCGCGGTCACTTCCCCGTAGGGCGGACCCCACACCAGCCGGTCCAGTACGGCGAGCGCCTCCGTCGGCGCGATGTCCAGCAGCTCGCCCATCCTGGTCCGGTCGGTGAACAGCGCGGCCAGCGCGGCCACGGCGGAGACCGGGTCGTGCGTGGCGGGCAGCCCGGCCGCCGCCAGGATCTCCTGCAGCCGGCCCGGCGACATGCCGGCCGTGGCCTCGGCGACGGTCGGCCCGAGACCGGTGGGGGAGGGGTGCTGCGGGGACGGTGCGAGAAGTTCGCGCGCGGTACGGACCAGCCGCAGCCGGTCGTCCTCGCCCCAGACCAGGGCTTGTTCACGCAAGGTCGCGAGCGCTCCGGGCGCCGCGTCCCGGATTGCCGCACCCGCGTCGTCGCGCTGCGCGCCGTCGTCCTGGCCGTCGCCCGTGAGGAGGGCGAGAAGAGTGTCGTACGAGGCCGGGTCGGGTGCGACCGCGAGCGCCTCCGCGGTCTGCAGGGCGAACCGGTCGAGGTGCTCCAGCGCGCGCACGACAGAGGCACGGGTGCCGGCTCTCGTCGCCAGCTGGGTGATGTCGCTCGGCACGGGAGACAGGAGGTCGGGACGGGCACGCAGCAGCCCGGCCAACGACTCGTCGTCCCGGGCGCGCAGCGCTTCGGCGAGCGTCCGCGGTGGTGTGGTCATCCCCATCCGTCCCACGGTAGTCGCTCCGGACAGGCCCGAGGGCGCTACCGTCGGTGCAGGGCGGCCGGAGGGGAAGCATCGCGTGGGGATCGAGAGCGACCAGCTCGTCTACGACTATCTGAGCCGGGTCGGAGACCTGGCCCAGCAACAACAGCTGTCCTCAGGTGCCCGGATGCGGCTCGTGGCGGCACTGCGTACCGAGATCGACCGGCAGCGCGGAAGCCAGGGCGCGGACACGCCGGCGGCGGTGCGGCGCATCATCGGGAGGCTCGGCACGCCGGACGAACTGGTGGCCGCGGCGGCGAGGTCGGAGGACGGGACCGTGATGCTGCCGGAGGCGACGAAGGACGGGGAACGGAGCGATCCGGAGCCGCGGGGGATCCCACGCCCACGGAGAGGAACCTTCCGGAAAGAGACTTTGCGCAAGGGCGCGTCGGAGAGGGACCCGGGTGCCGGTGGGGTGCCCGGGGCGCGTGAGGCGCCTGAGGATTCCGGGGCCTCCGCTGCTGCTGCTTCTGCTGCTTCGAGGGGGGACGGGCCGTCGCCGCCGCACATGGCGGGGACGGATGAGCTCGGAGCGTCCGGGAGCGAACCCGACTGGTGGCGCATCGAGCCGGGGCCGTTCGGGGACGGGGTGCGGGTGCCGGGGTTCACCGGTGGGGTGGAGATCCCGGCCCTTCTGAAACCGCCGTCGCCCGCGGAGGAAGCGGAAGCGTCTGCCGAAGGTGAGGCGGAGCGAGACGGGAACGGTTCCGCTGAGGACGGCGAGAGCGAGGGTGCGCGGAGGCGGTGGCGGCCGCGGATCCGGCGGCGCGCGCCACGGGAGAGGGCGGGGTTCCGGTTCGCCCACCCGTTGCTGCTGCTCTCCGCCGGGTTGCTGGTCACCGGTGCGGTGACGGGATCCCTGCTGGTGCTCGCGGGCGGCTGGCTGATTGCGTACAGCTCGCGCACGCTCTCCCGTGCGGAGGCGAAGCTGGCCGCGATGGGACTGCCCGGAGCGGCCGTGGTGGGCGGCCTGGTCTGGCTGTGGGGGCGGATGGACGGGCGCTGGGGCGAGCCGATCCCGGAGGACGGGATGGGGGACGCGCTGAGCGGGGTGTGGCCGGTGGTGGTGCGGTCGGCTGCGGTGGCGTCGGCGGTGTTCCTGGTGCGGCGGGCGGGGAAGCGGTGAGGTGGGCGGGGGTGGCTGCGGTGCCCCGGTCCGGGGCGGGGGTTGTGTCCTCGAGCGCCGGGCGGGCTGGGTGGGCGGGGTTGCCGCGCGCGGCGGGTTCGGGCCCACGGGGTGGGCGGTTCCGTCCTCAATCGCCGGACAGGCTTGATTGGTGCCCCGGTCCGGGGCGGGGGTTTTGTCCTCAATCGCCGGACGGGCTTGATGTGTGCGTCTGGCCCCTGGTGGCACCGTTCGCCTGCCCGGTGGGGGGTGGTCCGGGGCCCCTCCGGGGTGTCTCCTCGGGCGACGAACGTTCGGCGGGTACGCGAGGGGAGCCCGGGTCTTTGTTCG